>CAYZVX010000091.1:0-9055 GCA_964482055.1 uncultured Acidiferrobacteraceae bacterium | reverse complement strand
CCGCGCGCCGGCGGCCGCGCACGGCTACGCGGCGCTCGGCGGCCGCTCGCCGCTGCTCGACAACACGCAAAGACAAGCCGATGCGCTCAAGCGCGCGCTCGGCGGCGATGTCGACGTGCACGTCTGCATGCGCTACTGGCATCCGCTGACCGCCAAGGTCGTCGCCGACCTCAAGCGCGGCGATTACGCGCGCGTGGTGCTGCTGCCGCTCTACCCGCAATATTCGCTCACCACCACAGGCAGCTCCTACAACGAGTTCCGGCGCGAGTGCCAGCGCCAGCGCTACACGCCGCGCGTTACGTTCATCCGCCAGTGGTATGACCAACCCGATTTCCTCGATGCCGTCGTTGAGACCATCGTGGCCGAGGCGCGGAAGCTGCCGGAACCGGAGCCGGCGCGCATCGAGTTGCTGTTTTCCGCGCACGGCCTGCCGCAGAAGCTCGTCGATGCCGGTGATCCGTATGAGCAGCAGGTCCAGGCGACCTACCAGGCCTTGCGCGCCAGGCTGGGCTGGCCACACACCACACTCTGCTATCAGAGCCGCGTCGGTCCGCTCCAGTGGCTGCAACCCTACACCGAGGACGTGATCCGACAGAAGGCTGCTGCCGGTGCGCACCAGGTGCTGGTCTACCCGATCGCGTTCGTCTCAGACCACGTCGAGACGCTCTACGAGCTTGGTGTGCAGTACGCGCAGGTCGCGCGCGACCTCGGCATCCCGCATTATCGCGTGGTACCGGCGCTCAACGATCACCCCGGCCTGATCGCCGCGCTCAAGAAGCTGGTCGAGGCGGCGCTCGCGCAACGATGACCGCGCCGGCCCCGCCCGTGGTGCTCGTGTTTGCCGGCTCCGATCCGACCGGCGGCGCCGGCCTCGCTGCCGACGTGTTGACCCTGGCGAGCCTCGGCTGTCACGCGGCGCCCGTGGTCACGGCGGTCACCGCGCAGGATACGAGCGGGGTCAAGCAATTCGACGTGGTCGATCCGGAGCTCGTGATCGCGCAGGCGCGCGCGGTGCTCGAGGACATGCCGGTGGCGGCGGTGAAGACCGGCATGCTCGGCTCGACCGCCACGGTGGCGGCGGTCGAGAGCATCCTGCGCGACTATGCGAAGCTGCCGCTCGTTATCGACCCGGTGCAGGCCTCGGATCGCGGCGATGCCTTGAGCACCGAGGCGCTCGACGAGGCGCTGCGTGCGCTGCTTATTCCGCGCGCCCTGCTGGTGACGCCCAACAGCCTCGAGGCGCGCGCGCTCGCGCCCAGCGCCGACACGCTCGATGCCTGCGCCCAGGACCTGTTGTCGCTCGGTGCGCAGTACGTGCTCATCACCGGCACCCACGAGCCGAGCGTCCGGGTCGAGAACCGGCTGTACGGCAACCGCCGGCTGCTCGACACCTTCAGCTTCGAGCGCCTGCCCAACCAGTACCACGGCAGCGGATGCACGCTCGCCGCCGCCTGCGCCGCGGTGATCGCCCACGGCCTCGATCCGGTGAACGCCATCACCCAGGCCGTGCACTTCACCTACGACTGCCTGCGCCATGCCTATCGGGCCGGCATGGGCCAGCTGCTTCCCGACCGGCTGTACTGGAGCCGGCGCCGGTCGGCCTTCAAGTCCGATGCCTGATGGCGCGCGGGTGCGCGGCCTGTACGCCATCGCCGACACCCAGTGCCTGAGCGAGGCGCACCTGCTTGGCGCGGTTGGCGAGGCGATCGCGGGCGGCGCGCGGCTCATTCAGTATCGCGACAAGGGCGCCGACCCGGCGCGCCGGCGCGAGCAGGCGCGGGCGTTGCTCGCCCTGTGCCGCGGCCACGGCATCCCGTTGATCGTCAATGACGACGTGGGGCTCGCCGCCGCCATCGGCGCCGACGGCGCGCACATCGGACGCGACGACCTGCCGCTCGCTGATGCTCGACGTGCGCTCGGTGCCGGCCGCCTGATCGGGGTGTCGTGCTACAACGAGCTTGAGCGGGCGCTCGCCGCCGAGCGCCAAGGCGCTGATTACGTCGCCTTCGGCAGCTTCTTTCCTTCGCCCACCAAGCCGCAGGCCGTGCGCGCCAGCCTCGCGCTGTTGCGCGCGGCGCGCGCGGAGCTGCGCGTCCCGATAGTTGCCATTGGCGGCATCACACCGGAAAATGGCGCCGACCTTCTCGCCGCCGGCGCCGATGCGCTCGCGGTGATCGATGGTGTGTTCAACCAACCCGACATCCGCGCCGCCGCGCAGCGCTACGCGCGCCTGTTCACGACCACGGCTGATCCCCGATGAGCTACCAGACCCGCCAATCGCACGAGAACTTTGCCCGCGCCCGCCGCTCGATCGCCGGGGGCGTGAACTCGGCGGTGCGCGCCTTCAAACAGGTGGGCGGTGAGCCGGTGTTCTTTGCGCGCGGGGCGGGCGCCTATCTCTACGATGTCGACGGCAACCGCTACATCGACTACGTCGGCTCCTGGGGCCCGATGATCCTCGGCCACGCGCACCCGGCGGTGGTCAAGGCGGTGTGCGAGACCGCGGCGACCGGTATGAGCTTTGGCGCCCCGACCGTGCTCGAAACCGAGATGGCGGAGCTCGTCAAGCAACTCATGCCGTCGATCGAGAAACTGCGCATGGTGAGCTCCGGCACCGAGGCCACGATGAGCGCCATTCGCCTGGCGCGCGGATTCACCGGGCGCGACAAGATCGTAAAGTTCGAGGGCTGCTACCACGGCTCGGGCGATTCGTTGCTGGTGAAGGCCGGATCGAGCGCGCTCACGCTTGGCGTGCCATCCTCACCGGGCGTACCGGCCGCCTTGGCCTCGCTCACCATTACGCTCGACTACAACGACAGCGCACAGGTGAAGGAGGTGTTCGCCAGAATCGGCCGGGAGATCGCGTGCGTGATCGTGGAGCCGGTGGCCGGCAACATGAACTGCGTTGCGCCGGCGCCGGGCTTCCTCGAAACCCTGCGCGACCAATGCACGCGCCATGGGGCGTTGCTCGTCTTCGATGAGGTTATGACCGGCTTTCGCGTGGGCTTGGGCGGCGCCCAGGGCCTCTATGGCGTCGCGCCCGACCTTACCACGCTCGGCAAGGTCATCGGTGGCGGCATGCCGGTCGGCGCCTTCGGCGGCCGTGCCGACATCATGGACCGCATCACCCCGGACGGGCCGATCTTCCATGCCGGCACCCTGTCCGGTAATCCGGTCGCCATGGCGGCGGGGCTGGCGACGCTCAAAGAATGCATGCGGCCCGGCTTCTACGCGGCGCTGCAGAAGAAGGCGCAAGCCCTGATGGATGGTTTCGCGGCGCAAGCCAAGGCCGTAGGAATTCCCCTCACCACCGTCGTAGTGGGCGGCATGTTCGGCTTCTTCTTCACCGATGCGCCGCGCGTTGCAAGCTACCGGCAGGCGACCGCCTGCGACATCGAGCGCTTCAAGCGCTTCTTCCACGGCATGCTGGCCGAGGGCGTCTATCTGGCCCCGTCGGCCTACGAGGCGGGCTTCGTGTCCGCCGCTCACAGCGACGAGGACATCGCGGCGACGGTGGCCAGCGCGGGGCGGGTTTTGCGCACGCTCAAATGAAACGGGCCGGTGTTACCGGCCCATTCGCACCCCACACAACAACTCATCTCAACTTACCAGGATATTCTCCGCCGCAAACCGGACGGTCGCGACCTGCGGCCGCACCACGTCATCGGACAGCGCGATGTCGACACCGAGAATGGCCACGACATCGATGTGATCGCGCACGCCCGGCAGTTCCTCGCGCAGGTGACCATAGTGTGTCTCGTTCATGTAAACGACGTTCGGGCGCGCACCGTTGTGCTGCTCGTAGCTATTCACCAGATTCACGATGTGGCTCAACATGCTTCGGTACTCCGTGCTCTTGTGCTTCCGGACTCGCCGGCACCCCGCAGCTCGCGCTGCTCTTGTTGAGCACTTGAAAAGCAACACCTGTGCCAAACGGCGAAAGGCTCGTAACTGACTGTTTTTGTGGAAAAGAGTGGCTGAGCGGCGCAGCGCACCGGGTGCCGACTGACGGCACGCGCGGGCATGCACAGGAAGGGCTTGGCAGATTTCGGCAGGGGCGACCGCCGGCGAGGTTAGGAAAGGGGCACAAAAACGCGGGCCCGCGCGCAGCGGGCCCGGCGACAACCTACGGCGAACCGATTCCTCAGTGCAGCCCGGCCATGTAGTCCGCCACGGCCTTGATCTCGTCCTCCGACATGCGGAACGCGGTACGCGTCATCGCCTCACCGTCGTTGGTACGCTTGGCCGACTTGAACGCGAGGAGCTGCTTTTCAGCATAGGCGGCATTCTGCCCCGAGACCCGCGGAAAGCGTGGCGGGATGCCGTTGCCGGATGGTCCGTGGCAGCTCATGCACGCGGCGACGCCGGTCTTGGCGTTGCCACCACGATACAACCGCTCGCCGATCTTGATCGTCTCTTTGCTGCGCGCCGCACCGGGCTTGGCCTTGAGTCCTTCGTAATAGGCCCCGATGTCCTTCATGTCCTGCGGCGACAGGGCCGCGACCATGCCTTGCATGATCGGGTCCTTGCGCGCCCCCGACTTGAAGTCGGCGAGTTGCTTGGCGATGTACTCGGCGCTCTGCGCGGCGAGCTTCGGCCAGGTCGGATCGGTGCCGCCGTTGCCGTCGGCACCGTGACAGGCGACGCAGGCACCAACCTTGCCCTTGCCAGCCTCGGCATTGCCGCGCTCGGCGCTGGCCGGTGCCACCGCCAGCGTCAGACCCAGCCCGGCCAGTGCAGCGATAAACGCGGCGGCGGGTTGCTTGTTCATCCTACCCCCTGCTTTAGGTTGCGTTCGTTGCGGGACGGGTACCCGCAAAGCGGCGGCTTATATACCAAGAGGGGCTGGCTCGGTCAAACAAAGGGGCGCGGCGCGCCACCGGCTGGACCGCAGGCGTTCGCATGTCCGGAGGGTGCCCAAAAAAAAGCCCCGGAGACAAGGGGAGAGTGTCCGGGGCCTAACGTGTCTTGGAGGACCTTGGTCGACTCCAAGACCCCCTGCCCAGGGAGGTGGGGCAGGGTAAAGACGATTATCCAACCGCCTTCCTTAAGCATAGACACGCCGATCCGCGACAGGTTCCGTTGCCCCTTGTTCAATAAGGGTTTCCGCGAAGAGGCTACGGTGTTCTTGACGAACCAGCGGGCTGGCTGCCGACCCGCAAGGGCTTTGACGACCGCGCGTCAGCCACCTGCCAACGCGAACGGCCAGCCTTCCCAGGGAAGCAGCGCACTATCAACCTAAATCACACAAGGGTATGAAAAATAGAGAGAACCCTTGGCATTACCGGGCCGGACACCCGATTGCCGTGGGGTAATGGATGCGCGCGAGCGGCCAGCGCCTTCAGGACGTGGAGGGTCAGAACGCCATGGATGGCTTTACTGGTCAACCTAATGCGCCTCATCCCAATTGTCGCCCACCCCGACATCCACGACGAGCGGAACGGCGAGCGTCGCGACGTTGACCATGCAGCGGCGGATGGCCTCGCCGGCGCGCTCGACGCTGGCGGCGGCCACCTCGAAGACGAGTTCGTCATGCACCTGCATGATCATGCGCACGTCGAGGCCGGACTCCATGAGCCAGTGGTCCACCGCGATCATCGCGCGCTTGATGAGATCGGCGGCAGTGCCCTGCATCGGCGCGTTGATGGCAGCGCGCTCCGCCGCCTGGCGCCGCGCCTGGTTCGGTGAGTTGATCTCCGGCAGATACAGACGGCGCCCGAACAGGGTTTCGACGTAACCCTGCTGGTGGGCGAGCGCGCGGGTGCGGTCCATGAAGTCCTTCACGCCGGGGTAGCGCGCGAAATAGAGATCGACATAGGCCTGCGCCGCGGTGCGCTCGATTCTCAACTGGCGCGCCAGCCCGAACGCCGACATCCCATAGATGAGCCCGAAGTTGATGGCCTTGGCGTTGCGGCGCATCTCCTCCGAGACGAGCTCGGGGGCGACCCCGAACACCTCGGCGGCGGTGGCGCGGTGAATATCCTGGTTACTGGCAAACGCGCGCTGCAGCCCGGCGTCGCCCGACAGGTGCGCCATGATGCGCAGCTCAATCTGCGAGTAGTCGGCCGACAGCATCTTGTAGCCGGGATCGGCCACGAACGCCTGGCGGATGCGCCGGCCCTCGGCCGTGCGCACTGGGATGTTTTGCAGGTTGGGATCGGCCGACGACAGCCGTCCGGTCGCGGCCACCGCCTGGTGATAGGAGGTATGCACGCGCCCGGTCCGCGGGTTGATCATCTCCGGGAGCTTGTCGGTGTAGGTCGACTTGAGCTTGCTGAGCGAGCGGTGCTCGAGAATAAGCCGCGGCAGCGGGTAGTCGAGGGCGAGCTCGGCGAGCACGTCCTCCGCCGTGGAGGCCTGGCCGGTCGGGGTCTTCCTGAGCACCGGCAGCTTGAGCTTGTCGTACAACACCTCCTGGATCTGCTTGGGCGAGCCGATGTTGAACGCCTGCCCGGCCAGCGTGTGCGCCTCGCGCTCGATCTCGAGGATGCGCCGCTCGAGCTCGCGACTCTGCTCGCGCAGCATCGCGACGTCGATGCGCACACCGTGGCGCTCCATGCGCGCCAGGATCGGCACGAGCGGCATCTCGATGTCCTCGAACAGCCGAACGAGCGCCGGGTTCTCCGCCAGGCGCGGCCACAACGCCTCGTGCAGCCGCAGCGTCACGTCGGCGTCCTCGGCGGCGTAGGCGGTGGCCTGCTCGATCGGCACCTCGCGGAAGTTGATCTGGTTCTTGCCCTTGCCCGCCACGTCCTCGTACTTGAGGGTCTTGTAGCCCAGGTACTTGAGCGCCAGGCTGTCCATGTCGTGGCGCGAGGCGGTCGAGTCGAGCAGGTACGATTCAAGCATCGTGTCAAACCGCAAGCCGCGCAACGTGACGCCGTGATTGGCCAGTACGTTGAGGTCGTATTTGAGGTTCTGTCCGACCTTGGGGCGCGTGGCGTCCTCGAGCAGCGGTCCGAGCCTGGCGAGCACCGCCTCGCGCGCGAGCTGCGCCGGGGCCCCGGGGTACTCGTGCGCGAGCGGCACGTAGGCGCCGGCGCCGGCCTTGTCGGTGAACGATACTCCGACGAGCTCCGCCCGCATGGCGTCGAGACCGGTCGTCTCGGTGTCGAAGGCGATCAGCGCTGCGCGTTGCAGGCGCGCGAGCCAGGTATCGAGCGCGGTGAGCTCCGTGATCGTTTCGTAGCCGTCGCGCGTGTCCGCGCTGCCAACACCGCCCGGTGCGCGGGCCACGCCGCCCAGCTCCGCGAGCCAGGACTTGAACTCCAGGCGCGCGAACAGCTCGCGCAGCCGCGCCTCATCGGGCGGCGCGCGGCGCAGCGCCTGTGGCCCCTGCGCGAGCGGCACGTCGCAGCGGATCGTGGCCAGCCGGCGGGCGAGCGGCAGCTGATCAAGCGCCGCGCGCAGGCTCTCGCCGACCTTGCCGCCTACCTCCGCGGCATGCGCGATCACCCCGTCGAGGGAGCCGTACTGCGCGAGCAGCTTCGCGGCGGTCTTGGGCCCGATGCCGGGCACGCCGGGAATGTTGTCCGAGCTGTCGCCGACCAGTGCGAGATAGTCGACGATGCGCTCGGGCGGCACGCCGAACTTCTCGATCACCGCCCCACGGTCATAGACCACGTCCCGCATGGTGTCGACCAGGCGCACCTGGGCGTCGACCAGCTGCGCCATGTCCTTGTCGCCGGTCGACACGAGCGTGTCCATCCCCGCAGCGGCGGCGGCGCGCGCCAGCGTGCCGATCACATCGTCGGCCTCAACACCGTCGACTTGCAGCAGCGGAATGCCGAGCGCCCGCACGATGTCGTGAATCGCGTCGATCTGCTTCGCCAGCTCATCGGGCATGGGCGGGCGATGCGCCTTGTACTCGGGATAGATGTCATCGCGAAACGTCTTGCCCTTGGCGTCGAATACCACCGCAATGTAGACGGGGTCTTCCTCCGCCAGGAGCTTGCGCAGCATGTTGGTCACACCGTACACCGCGCCGGTCGGCTCGCCCTTGGAGTTCCTGAGATCCGGCATGGCGTGGAATGCGCGGTACAGGTACGATGATCCGTCCACCAGAACCAGGCGCGGCCGGGAAGCCTCGGCCGCGGCCATCGCGCCGCTGCCGCCCTGCGGGGCTTCGGTCTTGTTGCTGGCCATCGGCCGGCTCCTGCTGCGGTTAGGGCTTTGTGCTAGAAATCAGCTATGAACGACAAGTCACGCACGCTTGACGATCCGCTCGATCCGCGCGCCACCGTGCGCGGCGTCATCACGCCTTCCGGGGCGATGTCGCGCGAGTCGTGGAAGATCTTTCAGATCATGGCCGAGTTTGTCGCGGGTTTCGAACGGCTGTCGCAGATCCAGCCATCGGTCAGCATCTTTGGATCATCGCGCCTGCGCGCGGGGCACCCTTATTATGCCCTGACCGAGGAGATTGCGCGCAAACTGTCAGACGCCGGCTTCGCGGTCGTCAGTGGCGGCGGTCCCGGGCTGATGGAGGCCGCCAACCGCGGTGCCTACGCCGGCAAGAGCCCGAGTGTCGGGCTGAACATCATTCTGCCGCGCGAACAGGCGGCCAACCCCTACCAGGAGGTGAGCCTGTCGTTCAACCACTTCTTCGCGCGCAAGGTCATGTTCGTCAAGTACGCCAAGGCCTACGTGGTCATGCCGGGCGGCTTCGGGACGCTCGACGAGGTGATCGAGGCGCTTACGCTCATTCAGACCGGCAAGAGCACGCGCATGCCGATCATCCTCGTGCATTCGCCGTTCTGGGCCGGGATGATCGAGTGGTTCCGCCGCACGCTCGTGGCCGAAGGTATGATCGACCCGAGCGACCTCCATCTGCTGAGCGTGGTCGACAGCGCCGATGAGGTGCTCGACACGATCTTCCGGTATTATGAGGCGCGCGGCTTCGAGCCTTCCGAAGAAGAGCGCGAGATCAAGCTCAATCTCTGATCCCCCAATGTCCCGATTTCTTACGTTGGCGCTCGCCGCCCTGCTTGGCGCCGGCACGCCGGTGATCGCGGCCGAGCCGGGCGCGGCGGCGCCGAAACCTGCCGCGGGCAGCCCG
>CAYZVX010000090.1:0-9076 GCA_964482055.1 uncultured Acidiferrobacteraceae bacterium | reverse complement strand
AAGGATGGCGCGGTTGCGGTTTCGCCGCCGGACCGGGCCGCTTTACCAGGCAGCGCGCGTGACCCGGCGGCAGCGGCAGCGCGCACCGGCCGCCGGCCGCGACCCACCGCCCCAAAACGGCGCGTGCAACGCCGGTTGTGCAATCCGCGAGCAGGGAGGCTATGCTAGCGTGCACAGAGCGTTGACACGGGCAGTCCGGACCTCGCCATAACAAACGACGCCATGCTCGAGAACATTCCGCTGTTCAGCGGCCTGAGCAAGCAGGATGTCGCCGCCATCGCCGCGCACGCGATCACCAAGACCTATCCGGCACACAGCATCATCATCCGCGAAGGTGAGTTGTCCGACTCGCTCTACTTGATTCTCTACGGCAAGGCGAAGGTCTACGTCAGCAATGCCGAGGGCGCCGAGGCGATACTCAACATGCTCGGCCCCGGCGACTTCTTCGGCGAGATGGCCCTGCTCGACAACGCGCCGCGCTCGGCCTCGGTTATGACGCTCGAGCCGACACGCCTCACGATGATCACCAAGCAGGCCTTCCGCGATTGCCTGGCGCGGCAGCCGGACATTGCCTTTAACCTGATCCGTGCGCTCAACCAGCGCGTGCGCATGCTCACCGAGAACGTCAAGAACCTCGCGCTGCTCGACGTCTACGGGCGCGTGGCGCGCACGCTGCTGAGCGTGGCGATCAAGGACGGCGAGCGGTACATCGTCGACCCCAAGCTCACCCACCAGGACATCGCCAGCATGGTCGGCGCCTCGCGCGAGATGGTGAGCCGCGTGCTCAAGGACATGGCGGCCAAGCGCTACATTCAGACCCAGGGACGGCGCATCATCCTCAGCAACAACCCGCCGCCTCCCGCCTGAGCCCGCGCACGATGCTCGCCGGGCAACCGCTTCCCACCCGCGCCACTTCGCCCAATCGCGCCGCCGCGCTGGGGATGTCCCTGCTGGCGGTTTGCGCGGCGGTACCGGCGCTGGCGCAGGAGACCGGTACGCTGCTCACCGAGGCCGAGTACTTCGACGAAGTGCCGGTCGTGCTGTCCGTGACGCGCCTCGCCCAGCCACGCTCCGAGGCCCCGGCCGCCACCACCGTGATCGATCGCGCCATGATCGAGGCCTCTGGCGTGCGCCAGCTCCCCGACATCTTCCGCCTGGTACCCGGTTACCAGGTCGCCTATCCGAGCGGACACCAGGCGAGCGTCACCTATCACGGCGTGAGCGACCAGTACGCGCGGCGCATGCAGGTGCTGGTCGATGGGCGCTCGGTCTACGGTCCCCTCTACGGCGGCGTGTCCTGGTCGGACCTGCCGCTCGCGATCGAGGACATCGAGCGGATCGAGGTGATCCGCGGCCCGAACACGGCCGCCTACGGCAGCAACGCCTTCTGGGGCATCATCAATATCGTCACGCGCCACGCCTCCCAGGACCTGGGCAGCTACGCCAAGGTCACGGCCGGCAATCACGACATCGCCGATTTCGTGGCGCGCCAGGGCGTGCGCGGCGCTGCGCATGACACGCGCCTCACCGCCGGCTTTCGCGGCGACGATGGGCTCAACGGACGGCCCGACAGCAACCGCACCGTGTACGCCACGCTGCGCTCGGACTGGCGCGTGGGCATGCGCGATGCCTTCGAGCTGCAGGCGGGCGCGAGCGGCGGCAACCGCGAGCAGGGTTTCTACGCCGAACCGACCCAGCCGCCCCACACCAGCGAGGCGCGCGCGTCCTATGTGCAGCTGCGCTGGCAGCACAGCCCCGAACCGCGCGAGGCGGTGGCGGTGCAGTTTTCCCACTCGTACGGACGCAGCGAGGAAGACTACCTGACCGCGCCGCTGCCGCTGCCACCGCCGCTTGGTCCCGCGCAGGTGCCGGTCGATTTCACCACGCGCGAGGAGCGCTACGATGTCGAGGCGCAGCATACCTTCAGCCCGCACGGCGCCGTGCGCGTGGCGTGGGGCGCGGGCGCGCGGCTCGACCGCGTGCGCTCGATGAGCTGGTTCAACACCGACGACACGCTCGAGAACCGCACCTACCGCCTGTTCGCCAACGGCGAATGGCGCGTGACGCCGGCGGCGATCGTGAACGCGGGCCTCATGTGGGAGGACAACCAGATCACGGGCAGTGATGTGTCGCCGCGCCTCGCGCTCAACTACCACCTGCGCCCCGACCACACGCTGCGCGCGGTGGCCTCGCGCGCCACGCGCCTGCCGCTGATCACCGAGAACGTCGGCGACCAACGCTTCTACTATCAGGGCGTGCTGCTCGAGCACCAGTACCTCGGCCCCGGCAACCTGCGCGCCGAGGAGCTTACGACCTACGAGCTCGGCTATCTTGGCGCCGTACCTGCCGCCCACCTGTCCTGGGACGTGCGCCTGTATCAGGACCGCGTCAGGGAGCTGTTGACCGAGATCGTCCGGCCGGCCGCGGACCTCTTCGACCAGGAAGTATTCAGTCTGGTGAACCAGGGCCGCATTCGCGTGCGCGGCGCCGAGGTCCAGGCGAGCCATCGGCCGGCGCGCGACACCATGGTCGCGGCGAGCTACGCCGCCATGCGCGCCGCCACGAGCGACTTCCCCGATCCGAGCATCCGGGTGACCTACGATGCGCAGGAAGTGAAGGAGTCAGTGCCGAGCTACAGCGCAAGCCTGTTCATCATGCAACGCCTCGCGCCCGGCTGGCGTGCCAGCCTGTGGTACTCGCAGGTCGCCAACATGCGCTGGCTCGGCAACGGCGACCCGCTGCCGCGCTACGGGCGGCTCGATCTGCGCCTGGCGCATTCATTCCGGCTCGACGGCGGCAGCGGCGAGGTGGCATTCGTGGTGCAAAACGCCGGGCGCGATTACACCGACTTCCGCACCGAGAACGTCTTTGACCGTCGCGCCTTCCTGACCCTGGCGCTCGGCCTGTAACAAGCTTGTGACGCTGAGCGCGGCTGCCGGCCATCCACCGCATGCACGGTCCGCCGTTTTTGTGACAATTTCACCTCTACAGCTTGACCGGCCGCGCCGCAGCGGCGGCAATATCTCCCGGCCGCCAGTGGGCAGTTATCGCGCGCCGACGTGAGCGGACGCGAGGCGAACACGCACGCCGAGGTTAAACCCGGCGCGGCCCACCGCCCACCGGGGCGCCGCGCACTTGCCCGCACCATAAATTAACAGACGCACGGTTCATGTCCCGTACGCTTCGCCATTGCCTCGCTGTACTGCTCGCCCTGCTGCCCGTGCTCGCAGCGGCGAGCGCCCAGGAGCGCACGCGCGTACTGGTAGTGACCAGCGGTCCGCATGCGGTCGAGACCGAGCTGATCGACGCGGCACGGGCGCAGCTCGCGATCAACGGTGGCAGCGTCGAGCTCAAGGTCGTCGAGCTCGCCGAGCTCGGCGCCGGCGATCAGCTAGGCGCACGCCCGAACCTGATCGTCGCGGTCGGCACCCGCGCGAGCCAGCAGCTCGTGGCACAGGGCGCGGACACGCCGGTGCTGAGCGTGCTCACGCCGCGCGTGAGCTTCGACGAGATGCTGCGCGAGTGGCGCAATCGGCGCACCGGCAACGGTGGCGCGCCGCTGTCGGCCATCTATCTCGATCAGTCGCCGCAGCGCCACTTCGCGCTGATCCGCGAGCTGTTTCCGCGGGCGCGGCGAGTCGCGATCCTGCTCGGCCCCGCGACCGCGGCCTACGCCGGGGAGCTGCGCGCCGCGGCGCGCGATCATGGCCTCACACCCCTCATCGACTCGGTGACGGCGGAACAGAACCTGATTCACGCGCTCGACGCGCTGCTGCCACAGGCCGACGTGATGCTCGCGGTCGTCGATTCGCTCGTGTTCAACCGCACCAATGCGCAGCGCGTGCTGCTCACCGCCTACCGGCATCGCGTCCCGCTGGTGGGCATGTCGCCCGCCTATGTCCGCGCCGGCGCAGTCGCCGCAGTGCACGCCACCCCGGCACAGATCGGCCGGCAACTCGGCGACGTGTTGGCGAGCTTCGCGCGTAACGGTTCGCGCCAGCTGCCGGTGCCGCAATACCCAAAGCAGCTTACCGTGACCGTCAACGAACAGGTGGCGCGCTCGCTCGAGCTGGCCGTGCCCGACAACCACAGGCTCGAACAGCGGCTGTTGGGCCGCGGCGGATCGCCATGAAGCGCTGGGGCATTGAAGCGCGCGTGCTGCTCATTGCGCTGCTGCCCGCAACAGCCACCGCCGTGCTGCTGACCACCTATTTCGCGCTCGTGCAGATCGACGACCTTGAACGCTCGCTCGTGGAGCGCGGCAACGGCCTGGCGCGCCAGCTCGCGCCGGCCGCGGAGTACGGCGTGTTCTCGGGCAACGCCGAGATCCTGCGACCGCTCGTGCAGGCCTCGGCCCGCCAGGCCGACGTGCGCTCCGTTGCGGTCACGGACGCGCGCGGCAAAGTCCTGCTCCATGTCGGCCCGGAAATGCGGCGCTGCTCGGCGCTTGCGTCCGGGGACGCGACGAGCGCGCCGCTGTCGGTGCGCTCCGATGACGGCGCCTCGCAGCTGTTCCGTGCCCCGGTCGTGCAGACCGAGTTCGTCATCGACGACACCCTGGATCCGGGCGCACCCGCGCCCGGGACTGGCATGGCCACGCCCCCGGTCGCGCCGCTCGGCTGGGTCACCGTGGAGCTGTCGCGCGCCCAGACCCAGGCGCGCCGCGAACAGGTGCTGCTGTCGAGCGTGCTCATCATCGTGCTGTGCCTGGCGTCGAGCGTCGCGCTCGCCCACGGCATGAGCCGCGACGTGACCAACCCGATCCTGCGCCTGACCGACGCGGTCAAGCGCGTCGGCCAGGGCGACCTCAACGTGCAGGTCGAGACCGACGTGGGCGGGGAGATCGCCACCCTCACCGACGGCGTGAACGCGATGACGCGCGCGCTCAAGGCCTCGCGCGTCAACCTGCAGGCGCGCATCGACCAGGCCACCGAAGAGTTGCGCAAGACGCTCACCACCCTCGAGGAGAAGAACGTGGCGCTCGACAACGCGCGGCGCGAGGCCGAGAACGCCAACCGCATCAAGTCGGAATTCCTGGCCGGCATGAGCCACGAGCTGCGCACCCCGCTGCACGCGATCATCGGCTTCTCGGAAGCGCTCGAGGCGCGCCTGTTCGGCGAGCTCAACGCCAAGCAGGCCGAGTACGTGGCCGACATCCTTTCCTCCGGCCGGCACCTGCTCTCGCTCATTGACGATCTGCTCGACATCAGCAAGATCGAGGCCGGCCGCATGGAGCTCGACCTGGCACGCTTTAATATCACCGCGGCCCTGGAACAGGCATTGGCGTTCTTCAAGGAGCGCGCGGCGCGCCGCCACCTGACGCTCTCGCTCACGGTCGATCCGGCGCTCGACACCATCGTCGCCGATGAGCGCAAGTTCAAGGAGATCATGCTCAACCTGCTGTCCAACGCGGTAAAGTACACGCCGGACGGCGGTCGCGTGGACGTGGCTGCCGCACCGGGCGACGGCGTGATCCGTTTCACGGTGACCGACACCGGCGCGGGAATACCGCCGGAGGAGCACGAGGCGATCTTCGAGGAGTTCCACCAGGTGAAACGCCGCAACGGCGAGCCGCAGGCCGAAGGCACCGGGCTCGGGCTGGCGCTGACCAAGCGCTTCGTCGAGCTGCATGGCGGGCGTATCTGGGTCGAAAGCGAGCCCGGGAAGGGCGCGACCTTCACCTTTGTGCTGCCGGTCCGGTCGTGAGCCGCGCGCGCATCCTGATCGTGGAAGACAACGCGCGCAGCCGCAAGCTGCTGCGCGACGTCCTTGGCCATCACGGCTACCAGGTGCACGAGGCCGAAAGCGGCGAGGACGGCATCGCCCTGGCCTGCCGCGTGGCGCCGCACCTGATCATGATGGACATCCAGCTGCCGGGCATCGACGGCCTCGAGGCATTGCGCCGGCTGCGCAACGAAACGCAGACCCGCGCCATTCCGGTGATTGCCGTTACCGCCTCCGTCGTTGGCGAGGAAATCCGGCGCCTCCAGGAGGCCGGCTTCGATGCGCATCTGCCAAAGCCGGTGGCGCTCAAGGAACTGTTGGCGGCGGTCGAAGGCCTGCTCGCCGGTAACGCTGCCGCACTCACCCCATGAACCACCCGCCGCGCATCCTGGTGGTCGATGACGTCGCGCAGAATGTCCGGCTGCTCGCCGACCTGCTCACGGCGAAGGGCTACACGGTGGATACGGCAAACGACGGCGCGCAGGCGCTCGCCCGTCTCGCGCAGAACGGCGTGGACCTGGTGCTGCTCGATATCGTGATGCCGGGACTCGACGGCTACGAGGTGTGCCGGCGCATCCGCGCCAACCCGGCCACCGCCATGCTGCCGGTGGTGATGGTGACGGCGCTCGACCCCACACGCGAGCGTATCAAGGGGCTGGAGGCCGGCGCCGATGACTTTCTCACCAAGCCGTTCAGCCAGCCGGAGCTGCTCACGCGCGTGCGCTCGCTGCTGCGCATTAAGGAACTGTACGACACGGTGATGGCCCAGGCGCTCGAGCTGGCGCGCTGGAACAGCGAGCTCGAGCGCCGCGTCGCCGAGCAGGTCGCCCAGCTCGAGCGGCTCGGGCGCCTCAAGCGCTTCTTCTCGCCGCAGCTTGCCGAGCTCATCGTGCGCGGCGACAGCGGCGATCCGCTCAAGAGCCATCGGCGCGCCATTGCCGTGGTGTTCATCGACCTGCGCGGCTTCACGCACTTCGCCGAGAGTGTGGAGCCGCAAGAGGTCATGCAGGTCCTGCACCAGTACCACGAGGCGATGGGCGCGCTCATCTTGGAATACGAGGGCACGCTCGAGCGCTTTGCCGGCGACGGCATCATGGTGTTCTTCAACGACCCGGTCGAGATCCCCGATCCGGTGGGCCGGGCCGCGCAGATGGCGCTCGCCATGCGCGCACGCTTCGCGGAGCTGACCGAGCACTGGCGAGGCAACGGTTACGCGCTCGACTTCGGATTCGGCCTGGCCTACGGGTACGCCACGCTCGGCGCCATCGGCTTTGAAGGGCGCTGGGACTACGCCGCGATCGGCAGCGTCACCAACCTCGCCGCACGCCTGTGCAGCGAGGCGCGCAACGGCCAGATCCTGACCAATGAATACGCGCTGTCCTTCATCGAAGAATGCGTCGAGGCGCAGCCGGTGGGCGAGCTGCTCCTGCACGGCTTCGCCGAGCCGATCGCCGTCTACGACATCCAGGGGCTCAAATCGTCCTGACCCAGGACCGCGCCGCCCGCGCTACCACTTGACGACGTGCACGTGGGTGAGCGCGCGCCCCAGGAAACGCTCGCCGACCTGCTGAAAGCGCTGCGGCACGTCGGTCACGAAGAACCGATACGCGCCGGGCGCCGGGCCGGGATGGGCGATGCCGCGCGCGGCGAGCAGCGCGGCGGTCTGCGCCGCCACGGTCTCGGCCGAGTCGACCAGCGTCACGTCGGCGCCGACCACCTCGTGCAGCAGGGCTTTGAGCAGCGGGTAGTGGGTACAGCCCAGCACGAGGGTATCGATGTCCTGCTTCAACAGCGGCGCTAAGTACTCCTGCGCGGTCAGGCGCGTGACCGGGTGGTCGAGCCAGCCCTCCTCGACCAGGGGCACGAAGAGCGGACAAGCCGCGGACAGCACCTGCACCGAGGCATCGTGCGCATGAATGGCGCGCACGTAGGCCGCACTGTTGATGGTTGCCAGCGTCCCGATGACCCCGATGCGCGCGCGGCGGCTCGTGCCGACCGCGGCGCGCGCGCCGGCGTCGATTACATCGAGCACCGGCACGGGCGAGAGGTCGCGAATGGCCTGCACCGCGCACGCCGCCATCGTGTTGCAGGCCACGATGAGCAGCTTGACCTGCTGCTCGAGCAGGAACTCGGTAATCTGTGTGGCGTAGTGCGCGATGGTCTCCACCGACTTGACGCCATACGGCACGCGCGCCGTGTCGCCGAAATAGAGAATGCTCTCGTGTGGCAGGCGCGCGGCGAGCGCCCGCACCACGGTCAGGCCGCCGATGCCGGAATCAAACACCCCGATCGGAAGATTGTGCGAAGCGGTCATGCGGTCAATGGCGGCCCAGCGCAGAATTCCGCGCATTCTAGCGGCAGCGCGCAGGGCCCGGATAGACCGTAGGGGCAATACGCGCGTCCTTAGCAGCGCCGGAACCGGTTGCTACAATAGGCGCGACTGTTCAACCGCGCGGGACCACCGCGGGCGTAGCGCATGACCGCCGCACTCACCACTCGCATCCGCGAGATCCCCTACAACTACACCTCGTTCTCCGACCGCGAGATCGTCATTCGCCTGCTCGGGCGCGAGATGTGGGACGTGCTCAACCGCCTGCGCGCGCAACGCGTCACCGGGCGCTCGGCGCGCATGCTGTTCGAGGTGCTGGGCGACATCTGGGTGGTGAACCGCAATCCGTTTCTGCAGGACGACCTGCTCGAGAACCATGATCGCCGCCGGCTGCTGGTCGAGGCCTTGCATCATCGCCTGAACCAGATCGTGGCGCGCGCCCGCGGCAACGCGCTCGCCCTGGAGCTCGCGGCGCGCGCGCGGCAGGCGGTCGAGGCCTTCGAGGCGTGGTTTCCGCGCCAGGAAGACCTGCGCCGGCGCGTGCTCCGGCGCCTCGCGCGCGTCACGCGCCGCGACAACATCGATTTCTCCGGCCTGGCGCGGGTCTCGCACGTCACCGATGCCTCCGACTGGCGCGTGGAATTCCCGCTGGTCGTGGTGAGCCCCGACACCGAAGAGGAAGTGCTCGGCGTCGTCGCTGCCTGCGTGGAGCTCGGGCTCACCATCATTCCGCGCGGCGGCGGCACCGGCTACACCGGCTCGGCCATTCCGCTCAACGGCGACACCGTGGTCGTCAACACCGAAAAGCTTGAGGCCCTCGGCGCGGTGGAGATGCGCCCGCTGCCGGGGGTGGCGCAGGCCGTGCCGACGATCCGCGCCGAGGCCGGCGTGGTCACGCGCCGCGTCGCCGACGCCGCTGCGGCCGCCGGGTTCGTGTTCGCGGTCGATCCGACCTCGCAGGACGCCTCCTGCATCGGCGGCAACATCGCGATGAACGCCGGCGGCAAGAAGGCCGTGCTGTGG
>CAYZVX010000089.1:0-9104 GCA_964482055.1 uncultured Acidiferrobacteraceae bacterium | reverse complement strand
CGGCGATGGGATCGAGCCGAGGGCCGCGCGCCAGGGATGGCGCGATTGCGGCTTCGGCGATGGGATCGAGCCGAGGGCCGCGCGCCAGGGATGGCGCGATTGCGGCTTCGGCGATGGGATCGAGCCGAGGGCCGCGCGCCAGGGATGGCGCGATTGCGGCTTTACGCTCGTGGAGGTGATCCTGGTGATGGTGCTGCTTGGCATCATCGCCGCGGTCGGTGCGCAGATCATGGGGGCGGGCTTGCAGAGTTATGTCGCCACGCGTGACAGCCTGAGCGTGGATGCGCAGGCGCGCCTGGCGCTGGAGCGCATGACGCGCGAGCTGCGCGCGGTGCGCTCGCCCTCCGCCCTGACCCTCGTACCCGGCAACGAGGTGACCTTCATCGACACCGATGGAACGCCAATTCGCTACTGCCTCGCCATGGTGAACGGCTGCCCCGGCACCACGCCGGGCGACCTCATGCGCAACAGCCAGCCGCTTGCCAGTGGCGTGAGCGGGCTCGGCTTCACGTACAGCGATCGCAACGGCGCGCCCACGGCGGACCCAGCGCAGGTGTTCTACATCACCGTGCAATTCAATGTTGCCCAAGGCGGCATGGCGGGCAGTTACCGCGCCACGGTCAATCCGAGGAACTTTCCATGAACCATGGTCCGCAGCGCCAGGGCGGATACCTGCTGGTCGCGGCCGTTGTGCTGATCGTGCTGGTTGCTGCGATGAGCGTTGCCGTTAGCGGGTGGCTGGCGGGAAACGTCGGCACGAGCGTGAATAACCTCGGCTCGATGCAGGCGCTCTATCAAGCCGAGAGCGGCATCGAATACGGGCAACGAAGCCTCGCGCTCGATCTCGACTGGTACCGCGCGACGGCCGATCCGATCGCCTTGCCCGCCCAAGCGCTCGGCGCAGGCGGCTTCACGGTATCGGTGTCCCTGCCGGCCACTTTGCTGCGCACCCGCGTGCCGACTGCCACTTCAACAAGTCCGGTCCGCGTCTACAGCACGGCGCGCTTCCCAAGCGCCGGCTACCTTCAGATCAAGGACGACATCGGCGCCGACGCCGAGTTCGTCTACTACGGCGGCATCAGCGGCGACACCTTCACCGGCATCGTGCGCAACCGCAGCATTGGTGGCGTCACCGGCACGGCCGGTGCGCACGAACGCGGCAGCCGGGTCTATCCAGTGACACAGCTGCGCACCGCGCTCGCGGCCACCTGCACGGCCCTGGCATCGATCGACGTGGATGCGCACTCCAAGTTTCTCGGCGGCGGGACCATCGATATCGAGGGCGAGGAGCTGCGCTATACGGGCTCGCGCCCCTCCGGCGGCACGCTCACGCTCACCGGCGTCGAGCGTTGTCAGAACGGAACGGTACCAGCCGCGCATGCAATCGGCGCGCCGGTGACGCCGCTGCTTGTGGACGGAACGGATGTCGACTACGAGGCGGAGGTCGTGGCGACTGGCACGGTTGGCAATGACCGGCGCATCGCGCGCCGCACGGTGCAACGTTGAGGGCCGGTAACATGAATGGCAGAAGCCTTACCCTGCTGTGTGCTGCCCTGATCCTGGGCGTGTGGGCCTCGGCCGCGCAGGCCGCGCGCCAGTTCACCATCACCCAGGTAGGCCCCGCCGCGCCCGGCCAGTTCGACATGGGCACGGCACAGTCCCTCACCCTGCGTGTGACCAATACCAGCACGGGCGGCAACAGCAGCGAGCGCATCTACGAAATGCGTTTCCGCCTCAACGGGTCGTGCAGCGGCTCACCCTGCACCGTGACGCTATTTGCATCGAGCACCGCCGCACCGGCCGGCTGGACGCGCACGTCGTTCAGCACGACCTCGGTCACGTTCCGCGCCACGAGTTGGGACAATTCAATCGCCACCGGCAGCTCGCTCGACTTCACCCTCGCGCTCAACGCCGGCACCAGCACCCAGGACCGCAACCAGACCCTGCGCGATGCGCGCGCGAGCTTCACGCTCGATACGAACTTCGCGAATGGCATCTCGCGCACCGGCCGCAGCACCGTGAACAGCCCGGGGTCGTGGACGCTCAAGTCGCTCGCCATCACTTCGTTTCAGACCACCGACGCCTCCGGCAACCCGGTGAGCGCCATCGCCGCCGGCACGAGCTTCCGGCTCGTCATCACGGTGCGCAACATCTCCACCGCCACCCAAAGCGGCATCGTGGCGAGCCCAAGCCCGCCGGCGATGACCCGGACCGGTACCTGGACACCGGGCAGCTGGCCGAACTGCTCGCTCACCGGCACCAGCCCGAGCCCTTTGAATCTCGCACCCGGCGCCTCGGGCACCATCACCTACACCTGTACGACCGCATCGAGCAACAGCGGCACGGTGTACTTCACGGCAACCGTGCGCAACAGCGCTGGCAATGCCACCTCGCGCACGGCCACCTCCAATACGCTCTCGGTGAGCCCGCTGGTGGTCGGCATCGCCGCGAGCCCGTCGTGCATCTTTCCCGGCGACACCGCCACCTTCGTGATGACCGTGACCAACAACACCGGCAGCGTGCTGTCCAACGTGACGCCTTCGGCCCTCACGCGCCTGGGCAGCGCCACCATTGGCGCCTTCAGCGGACCGACCCCGGCCTCGGTCGCGAGCCTCGCGACCGGCGCCACGGCCAGCTTCACCTGGACCGCGCCCGTGACCGGCACCGTGTCGGCGTTCGGAGCGAAGCCCGATTTCGCCGTATCGGGTACGGCGAGCGCCAATGGCGGCGCCATCACCTCACCGCTCGCCACCTCACCGACGGTTGATCTGGACGACTACCTGGCCGCTGTTGCGCCGCTGACACCGCTCAATGCCGCCAGCGCCAACGCCGAGATCAGCTGGGCGGTGACCAATCGGGGCTGTGCGGAGGTCAGCCAGGTGACGATCCTGCCGCCGGGCGGCTGGAGCTACGGCGGCGACAGTTATTCGCTGGTCAACAACACGACCGGCACGCCGGTCGAGTCCTGGACCGCCGCCGCGACGACGTTCAGCGCGCCCAACGCCACGGACCGCATGGGGCTTGGCTACGACGGCGATTTCAACCTCGTGTTCACCGCCACCCCTGTGGTCGCCGGACCGCACAGTTTCACGGTCAGGATCACAGACAGCGCGGCGCGCACGGTGGACCGCGTGACCTCCGTGATCGTAAACCCCTACGGGACCGGTGGGGGAAATGATGCGGCGAGCGGGGTCTGGCGCGAAGAATATCGTTGAAAAACCATCGATAAGATATATGGTTGGTTTATGAATCTTAGGTTGAGCATGAGCAATGGCGCGGGACGCGGGTTTGGCGCCGATCGCGTGCGCCTTGGCAGTGGCCGTGCCTCAGGGAAGCCGCTGTGTTCAAGGGCCTGATCCGGCAAAAACTTCCTGGCCTGACCGCCATCGGCCTGGAGGCGGGAGGCGTTTGCATCGTGCGTGTCGAGCGGCGTGACGGCGCACGGCCGCAACTGCGCACGTTCGAATTCCGGCCCCTTGATGGAGCCCCGCTCGACAAGCTGCTCGCCTCGGCGGCGCGCGAGCACGGGCTCAAGCGCGCGCGTTGCACGACGGTGCTCGACGAGGCCGATTACCAGCTGGTGCTGACCGAGGCGCCCGAGGTTCCGGCCGAGGAGCTCAAGGCCGCGCTGCGCTGGCGTGTGAAGGACCTCATCGACTTTCACATCAACGACGCGACGCTCGATGTGTTTGACCTGCCGGATACGCGTGGCGCGGCGGGTCGCGAGATGTACGTGGTGGCGGCGCGCACGCGCGCGGTGCAGGAGCGTATCGAGCGCCTGGAGACCGCCGGCGCCGGTCTCGAGATCATCGACATCCCGGAGCTCGCGCAGCGCAACATCGCGCTGCTGTTGCCGCAGGATGCGCAGGGCGTGGCTTTTCTATGGCTCAAGGCCGCCGGCGGCAATCTCACGCTCACCCGCCAGGGCATGTTGTACCTTACGCGCCCCCTGACGATCGGCACCGACATGCTCGCCAACGCCGAGCGCCGGCCTGCCTACCTCGACCAGCTCGTGCTCGAGGTGCAGCGTTCGCTCGATTACTACGAGTCGCACTTTCGCGCTCCGCCGATTCGCCACCTCGTGCTGGCACCGCTCGCCGGCGAGATCCCGGAGCTGCTCGAGCACCTGCGCGGCAGCCTCAACCTGGAGGTCGGCAGCGCCGATCTGGCCACGCTGCTCGACAGCGACGTTGAGCTGCCGGCGGCCTTGCAGGCGCGCTGCCTCGCCACGCTCGGGGCGGCGCTGCGCGAGGCCGTGGGAGCGGCGTGATGCAGCAGATCAATCTCTACCAGCCGATCCTGCGGCGCGAGGCGAAGAAGTTCTCGGCCGCCACCATGCTGCAGGCCGCGGGCGTGGTGCTCGCCGGCATCGCGCTGATCTACGGCTACGGGTGGTGGCAGGTGAGCGCACTCAACGCCCAGATCCGGCAGGCCGATGAGGACCACAAGGCGGCGCTCGCGCAGTTCGAACGCGCCGCCCGCGAGATCGAAACGCGTCCGGCCGACCCGCGCCTGGAGCAGGAAGTGCGGGAGCTCGAGCAGCGGCTGGCCGTCAGTGCTTACATCGGGCAGCTCGCCCGCGACGAGACGCTCGGTGCGCGCCAGGGTTACTCGCCGTACTTTGTCGCGCTCGCGCGCCAGCACCTCGATGGTCTGTGGCTCACGAAGATTGTCGTGGCCGGGGCGGGACGGGACGTGACGCTGGGCGGTCGCGCGATCAAGGCCGAGCTGGTGCCGAGCTATCTGCAGCGGCTGTCGAGGGAGCAGACCCTCGCCGGCACGCAGTTCGAGGTCTTCGAGGTCGCCCGACCCGCGGCCGACCGGGAAGGCCGCAAGGCCGCGTTGCCGTATCTCGAATTTCTGGTGCGCAGCGCGCGCGCCACGGGCGCCGATCAGGCGACGGCGAGGCGGCCGTGACCATGGACGGACGCCAGCTCCTCAAGACCGCCGCCGCGCGCATCGACGCGCTCAGCCTGCGCGAGCGCGCGCTGCTTTTCGCCGTCGTGCTCGGAATACTGCTGTTCGTGGCGCTGCAGCTCGTGTTCCCGCCGCTCGCCGCGCAACAGAAGCGCCTGGAAGGCGAGCTCAAGACCAAGCGCGAACAGGTGCGCCTCGTCTACACGCAGACCGAACAGCTCGCCACCGAACGCGGGCGGGACCGCGATGCGCTCAACCGCGCACGCATCGCCGAGCTCAAGGCCCGCCTTGCGGCAGCAGACGCGGGCGCTGGCGCGCGCCACGACTCCAGGGATGGAGGAGGTCGAGCGAAGCAGGATGCCAGAGCCGAGGGACGGCGCGCCAGCGGTTTCGTCAGCCCGCGTGAGATGGCTCCGCTGGTCAGGCAGGTGCTCGGCCGTCACGGTGGCCTTGAGGTCGTGCGGGTGGAGAATCTGGCGCCGGTGGCTCTCGGCGAGTCGTCACCTGAAAAGGCGGGCGCGGCGGCAGCGAAACCGGCCGCGGAACGCGCGGCGGGCCGCCCGCCTGTGTACAAGCATGGGCTGCGCGTCGAGCTGAAGGGCGGGTTTGCCGATCTGGTGCGCTATCTCCAGGCCCTCGAAGGGTTGGAGTGGGGTGTGCTGTGGGGCGAGGTTCGTCTCGAGACCGAGGCCTATCCAGTATCGCGTCTAACAGTCGTGATCTACACCTTAAGTACAGAACAGGCTTGGCTTGGGGTATGAGGACCGCAGTGCTCAGTCGCCTTGGCACGATCGTTGATGCGCAGGGAGCCATGAAGGTCATTGCCCGTTTTTGTGCAGCCGGGATGTTGCTGGGCGCCGCCGCCCCGGTCGGCGCCGCGCGTGACGGCCTGCCGGATCCGACACGACCGTCGTATCTCGGTGGCGAGCCGAGCGAGGCGCGCGGCGCACCGATGCTGCAATCGACGCTGGTGTCGCCGGCGCGGCGGCTGGCGATCATCAACGGACGCAGCTACACGGTCGGCAGCCGGTTCGGCGATGCCGAAGTGAGCGCGATTCACCCGAATGAAGTCGTGCTACGGCGCGGCGGGCAGCAGCAGGTGTTGCGGCTGCTGCCGGCGGCGCAATTCAAAACCAACGCCGTCACAAGGATGCCCACCGATGTCACGCCACGCTGATCACCGACGGTTGAGCGCGCGCCTGGTCCTCGCATCGGCCATCGCCTTGCTGCTCAACGCCTGCGCCTCGAATCCCTACGGCTGGTCGAAAGACACGGCCGAGCGCATCGACAAGACCCTCGAGGAAGCGGGCAAGCCGCCCGCCGCGGTGCCGAGCGACGTGAGCCAGGGGCTGCTGCCGCCGCTCGAGATCCGCCTGCCGGATGGCGGTACCGCGCCGATCGAGCCGCGCTTCGACCTGGCGGTGAACAACGCACCGGCCCGCCAGGTGTTCATGAACCTGGTGGACGGCACGCCGTACAGCATGGTGGTGCATCCCGACGTTACCGGGACCGTGTCGCTACAGTTGAAGAACGTGACGGTGGCGGAGGCGATGGAGGCGATTCGCCAGGTGTACGGCTATGAGTACCGGCGCCAGGACACGCGCTACTACGTGCTGGGGCGCGGCATGCAGATGCGCATCTTTCCGGTCAATTACCTGAACCTCGCGCGCAAGTCGAAGTCCGAGACGCGCGTCTCGACTGGCGAGCTTACCCAAACCGTGCAGCCGGGCAGCAGCGGCACCGGCAGCGGCAGTTACGGCGCGGGCGGCACCACGACCGCGACCATTCCAAGCGTGCGGGTCGAGACCGACGCGCAGGCGGATTTCTGGAAGGACCTCAAGGAAACGCTTACGGCACTCATCGGCAGCAAGGATGGGCGCCAGGTCATGGTCAATCCGCAGGGCGGCCTGGTGATCGTGCGCGCCATGCCCGATGAGCTGCGCATGGTCGAGGAGTACCTGGGGCTCACCCACACCACCCTCAACCGCCAGGTGATCCTGGAGGCGAAGATCGTCAACGTGCAGCTCAAGGACGGGTACCAGACCGGCATCAACTGGGCCTACCTGGGCGAGAAGTCGACGGTCGGGCAGATCGGCGGCGGTTCGGTGTTCGGCGGTTCCGGCGTGTCGGACATCGCGGGGCAGCAGGGCAATCTCGACGGCACCACGCCGCCCGGCCCGATCCAGAGCACGCTCACCTCCGCATTCGGCGGTGTGTTCACGTTCGCCTACCAGAGCGCGAACTTCGCCGCCTTCCTCGAGTTGCTCAAGACCCAGGGCGAGGTGCAGGTGCTGTCGAGCCCGCGGGTGGCGGCGATCAACAACCAGAAGGCCGTCATCAAGGTCGGAGGCGACGAGTTCTTCATCACCGGGGTGACCACCTCCTACCAGCAGGTGGGCACGGTGGTGCAGGCAACGCCGGAGGTGCAGCTCACGCCGTTTTTCTCCGGCATCGCGCTCGATGTCACGCCGCAGATCGACGAGAAGAACAATGTCATCCTGCACATCCACCCGTCGGTGAGCGAGGTCACGCAAAAGAACAAATCGTTCATTGTCGCCAGCCAGCCCTACGCCCTGCCGCTCGCGGCGAGCACGATCCAGGAGTCGGACAACGTGGTGCGCGCCCAGAGCGGCCAGATCGTCGTCATCGGCGGGCTGATGCGCGAGGGCACGACCGAGGACAATGCCTCGGTTCCGTTCCTCGGCGACATTCCGCTGCTCGGCGAGCTGTTCAAGCACAAGCGCGTCACGCGCATCAAGAGCGAGCTCGTGATCCTGCTGAAGCCCACGATTGTCGAGGGCGGGCAGGTGTGGAGCGAGTCCATTCAAAACTCGGGCGGCACGCTGCAGCGCTTCAAGGGCGCGGGGGGCTAGCGGCCATGTACGGCGCGCACTTCGGTCTGCGCGAGCTGCCGTTCAGCATCACGCCCGACACGAGCTTTTTTTTCGCGCACGCCTCCTACCGGGAGGCGTTGAACACGCTGCTCGTCGCGGCGCGCGGCGGCGAGGGGTTCATCAAGGTGGTGGGCGAGGTCGGCACGGGCAAGACCCTGCTGTGCCGCAAGTTCCTGGGCGCGCTCGATGCGCGCGAGTCGACGATGGGATCGAGTCGAGGGCCGCGCGCCATGGAGGGCGCGCCAGCGGCTTTCGTCACGGCCTACATCCCCAATCCCTATCTCGAGCCGATGACGCTGCTGCTCGCGCTCGCCGACGAGCTCGGCATAAAGTATCCGCCGAACGTGCACCAGCATCAGCTATTGCGGCACATCACGCTGTTTCTGCTCGACAGCTACGCCGAGGGCAAGCGCGTGTTGTTGTGCCTGGACGAGGCGCAGGCGCTGCCGATCGAGACGCTCGAGGCCCTGCGGCTGCTCACCAATCTCGAGACCGAGCGGCGCAAGCTCCTGCAGGTGGTGTTGTTCGGACAGCCGGAGCTGGATGCGCGTCTCGACCATCCAAGCGTGCGCCAGCTCAAGCAGCGCATCACCTTCGCCTGCCGCCTCGAGCCGCTCACGCGGGCGGAGTTCGACCTGTACCTGCGACACCGCCTGGCGGTCGCCGGTTACCAGGGGCCCGACCTGTTCGCTGCGCGCGCCGTGCGGCGGCTTTACCGTGCCTGCCGCGGGATTCCCCGGCTCGCCAACATACTCGCGCACAAGGCGATGATGGCGGCGTTCGGCGAGGGTGTCATGCGCATAACCGGCCGGCACGTCAAGGCCGCCATTGCCGACACCGAGGGCGTGCGTGCGGCGCGTGCCTGGCCTGCACGGTTGCTGCGCTATGTCGGCGGCGTCGTCACCGGTTCGGCCGCCCTTGCCCTGGCGTTGATGCTCGGAGCGCCGGTGTGAGCCTGATCAACCAGATGCTGCGCGACTTGGAAGCGCGCCAGCACGGTCAGCCGGGCGGCCATCCGCCCGCCGCGGTGTATCACGATCTCGCCGCGGTGCCCCGCCCCAAGGCCCGGTCGCGCACCACGGTCGGGCTTGCGCTCGTCGCGGCATCCGCGGTCCTGGCGGCTTTCGCCGGGTGGCACTATGCGATGCGCCCGGCCAGCGTGCCGACACCGAGCGCAGCGCTCGCCGCGGACCCGGCTGCGAGCAGGCCCATGGAAAGCGCTGCGGTCGAGCCGGCACAGCCGGTGTCGCCACCACCGCTGGTGCCTGCAACGCCGCTCGCGGCGGAGAAGGC
>CAYZVX010000088.1:0-9123 GCA_964482055.1 uncultured Acidiferrobacteraceae bacterium | reverse complement strand
AAGTACATCGAGGAAGGCCACCACGGCGGCAAGGGCGGCGACGCCCACAAGGCCGCGGTGACCGGCGACACGGTGGGCGACCCCTACAAGGACACCGCGGGCCCCGCCATCAATCCGCTCATCAAGATCATCAACATCGTGGCGCTGCTGATCGTGCCGCTGCTGTAAGGCCTAGGGCAGGTCAACAACAAGAAGAAATGGGGGCCGGCGCAAGCCGGCCCTTTTTCTTCTGTCGCGCGGCCGAGTCGCGTAGAATGCGCCGCCCATGAAAATCTGCATCGTCTCGGACTCCCACGATCATCGTCGCTTGCTCGCCGCGGCGGTCGCCGACGCCAAGCGCCTTGGCGCCGTGGCGGTGTTGCACTGTGGCGATCTCGTGGCGCCCTCCACTTTGCACGCGATTACCGGCCTCGGTTTGCCGATTCACGTGATTCACGGCAACAACGCCGGCGACCTCTTCCATCTGTCGCGCATTGCGCACGAATCGAAGGGTCAGATCACCTACTACGGTCAGGATGCGGTGCTGGCGCTCGCCGGTAAGAGAATCTTCATGGTGCACTACCCGCATTATGCCAAGGCCATGGCCGCGACCGGCGAGTACGACCTGGTGTGCAATGGCCACGAGCACAAGGCACGCATCGAGGAGATTACCAACGCGAAAGGCGGAACGACGCTGCGCCTCGACCCGGGCACGGTGGCCGGCATCGGCAGCCGGCCGACCTATATGTTGGGCGACCTCGCGAGAATGGAATTCGAGATCCGCGACGTGCCGCTCGCGGACATCCCGGCCGCGGAGCCGCTCAGCAAGACGGTCGGCGGCTGATCAGCCTGCTGGCGTGGCGGCGACCGACCTTTCCTGACCTGCCGCGGTGCTCGTACCGCCCTGTGCAGCGGGCGCTCCTGCGCATCCTGCGCCCGCGGCACTCGCACTTCCCTGTGCAGCGCACTTTGCCTTTGCCGGGTTCTGCTCGGCTGGCATCGGGTGCAGACCAAGCTTCTCGAACAGTTTCTGATCGCTATCCGACTCGGGATTCGGCGTGGTCAACAGCTTCTCGCCGTAGAAAATGGAATTGGCCCCGGCAAGAAAACAGAGCGCCTGGAGGTAGTCTGGCATCTGCTGGCGGCCGGCCGACAGCCGCACCAGTGACGTTGGCAGCACGATGCGGGCCACGGCGATGGTGCGCACGAACTCGAGCGGATCGAGCGCCGGTTCCTCCGACAACGGGGTGCCCGGGATCCGCACCAGCAGGTTGATCGGCACCGACTCCGGCGCGGGATCGAGCGCCGCGAGCTCGGCCAGCAGTCGGGCGCGATCGGCGCGCGCCTCGCCCATACCGACGATACCGCCGCAACACACCTTGATGCCAGCGCGGCGCACCTTGGCTAGCGTGTCGAGACGCTGCTCGAAGCTGTGGGTGTGAATCACCTTGCCATAGTGCTCGCGCGAGGTGTCGAGGTTGTGATTGTAATAATCGAGCCCCGCGCGCTTCAGGGCTTCGGCCTGGCCGTCGCGCAGAAGACCGAGCGTCACACAGGTCTCGAGCCCGAGCGCCTTCACGGCTCGCACCATCTCGGTGACGAGCGCGAGGTCCTTGTCTTTCGGCCCGCGCCAGGCGGCGCCCATGCAGAAACGCGTCGCGCCGCGCGCCTGCGCGGCGCGTGCGGCGGCCACCACCTGCTCGAGCTCCATCAGGGGCTCGGCGTCAACTGCGGTGGCGAAACGCGCCGACTGCGAGCAGTAGCCGCAGTCTTCGGAGCAACCGCCAGTCTTGATCGACAACAGGGTCGAAAGCTGCACCGCGTTCGGATCGAAATTCGCCCGCTGCACGCCCTGCGCACGATAGATCAGGTCGTTGAAAGGCAGCGCGAACAGGGCCTCAATCTGGGCGGCGGTTTTCGGTGCGGCGGCGGGATCGGGATGCATGGCGGGCTCTCAGCGCAAACGGCGCGCCCACGCTAGGGCAAGCCCGGAAGGAAGTCAACCGCGCATCGACTTCACGGTTGACGCGGTCAGGCGCGCACGCTGCTCTCGCGGTCGGCGCCTGTGGCGATGCTCTGCAGGCGCTTGCTGTCAACGATCCGGATCTGGCGGCCGTGGACGGAGATGAGGCCTTCTTCCTGGAAGCGCGAGAACAGCCGGCTCACGGTCTCGAGCGCCAGCCCCAGGTAGTCACCCAGATCCTGGCGCGACATGGTGAGCCGGATCTCGTTGGCTGGCATCCCGAGGCGCGCCTGGCGGCGCGAAAAGTTCAGCAGCGACGCGGCCAGCCGTTCTTCCGCGGTCATCCGGCCCAGCATCATCAGCATTTGCTCGTCGCGCACGATCTCGCGGCTCATGACCCGGAACAGTTGGTGCTGCAGACCGGGAATCTGATGGGCCAGCGACTCCAACGCCTGATAGGGGATCTCGCAGACCTCCGCGGCCTCCAGCGCCTCGGCGCTGCATGGGTGCTGATCGGTGTTGATGGCGTCGATGCCAAGGAGCTCCCCCGGCATGTAGAAGCCGGTGACCTGCACGCGGCCGTCTTCCATGAGGCCGGTGGTCTTCACGGTCCCGGACTTCAGGGCATAGAGCGATTTGAGCGGATCGCCGAACCGATACAGGGCCTCACCCTTCTTCAACGTGCGACGGCGCTTGATGAGCTTGTCGAGGGCGCTCAAGTCCGGCTCTGCCAGACCGAGCGGCAGACACAGTTCGCGCAATGAGCAGTCCTTGCAGGCCGCCTTGATGCTGTTGATGTTGATGACGGCCGCTTCACGCTTCTGCATGTTTGTTCTCCCTGGTCGGGCGGCCAGTTTAACCATGATCGAAGCACAGCGTCTATCTTTGGCCCACCCACGCTGGGGAATAGAGCGCACGCGCTGAACTGTTTGATCGGCCGCAAGAAATACGCGCTGCGGCGATGTAGCGATGGCCTAAATGACCTTGGAAAAGCGCTGGCCCTCACGGCCGCGCAGGTAGCGATCGAATACCATGCAGATGTTGCGAATGAGGAGCTTGCCCGCCGGTTTGACCCGGATCGATGCAGCGTCCATCTGCAGCAGCCCGTCGCGCTGCATAGCGGCGAGCTCCTCGAGCTCCTGAGCGAAGTAGTCAACAACCCGCACGCCGAAGTCGCGCTCCAGGCCAGCGAAATCGAGCGCGAAGTGGCAAATGAGCTGCGTGATCGCCGCGCGCCGCAACCGGTCGTCGGCAGACAGCTCGATACCGCGGAACACAGCGAGCTCCCCCGCATCGATGCGCGCGCAGTACTCCTCGATGGTGCGCGCGTTCTGGGCGTAGCAGTCGCCGACCTGCCCGATCGCCGTGATGCCGAGCCCCACCAGATCGCAATTGGCATGGGTCGAGTAGCCCTGGAAGTTGCGATACAGCGTACCCTCGCGCTGCGCCACCGCGAGCTCGTCATCGGGCTTGGCGAAGTGGTCCATGCCGATATAGACGTAGCCAGCCCGGGTCAAGCGTTCGATCGTGAGTTGCAGGATATCGAGCTTGACTGGCGGCGGGGGCAGGTCGGCGGCGTTGATTCTCCGCTGCGTCTTGAACAGCTCCGGCAGGTGCGCGTAGTTGAACACCGACAGACGGTCCGGCGCCGCCGCGATGATTTTGTCGAGTGTGCGTGCGAAGCTATCTACCGTCTGCAACGGCAGGCCGTAGATGAGGTCCATGTTGATCGAGCGGAACCCGAGCGCGCGCGCCTCCCGCAGCACCGCCAGCGTCTGCTCCTCGCCCTGCAGGCGGTTGACGGCCTTCTGCACCCTGGGGTCGAAGTCCTGCACGCCCATCGACAGACGGTTAAAGCCGATCTCGCGCAGCAGCGCCAGGGTGCCGGCGTGCACCTCGCGCGGGTCGACCTCGATACCGTACTCGCCGCGGTCGTCGTCGCGAAGCCGGAAGTGCTCGCGCGTGCGCTGCATGAGCGCGCGCATCTCCTCATGCGAGAGAAAGGTCGGCGTGCCGCCGCCCCAATGCAGCTGCTCCACTACGCGCGTGCGGTCGAACAGGCGCGCCTGCATTTCGATCTCGCGGTGCACGCGCTCGAGATACGGCGCGGCGCGCGCCCGGTTCTTGGTGATGATCTTGTTGCACGCGCAGTAGAAACAGACCGTGTCGCAGAACGGCAGGTGGAAATAGAGCGACAGGGCCTTGCGCGGGGTAGATTCGTTGCTGCGGGCCGCCCATGCGCGGTATTGCAGCGGACCGAAGCCGGTGTGAAACTGCACCGCCGTGGGGTACGAGGTGTAGCGCGGCCCCGACTTGTCGTAGCGGCGCAGCAGCTCGGGATCGAAAGTCAGGCGTTGATCCATGGGCCTTGAGCGAGAGCTTGTCGGAGCAATGCTTCTGGAAAACGCATTCTCGCACAAACCGGGGGGCAGGGATTGACCTCCATCAATGACCCTTCGGTCCGCAGGCGCCGACAATCCCTGCGGAATTCGCGCCAGGTACAGGACTCACAGGCCCCCATGCCCCGTTTGCTCCCTTCCCCTTCGCGGCGCCGCCGCACCGTGGCGGCCGCCGGGCTCGCGGCGCTCGCCTTTGCCGGCGCGTTGGCGGCCGCGCACGACGGGCAGGCGTTGTACACGCGGCACTGCTCGGCCTGCCACGGCCACGACGGCCACGGCGGCGTGGGCGTTCCACTCGCGCTACCCGATTTCCTGGCCACCGTCGATGACGGCTACCTCAGCAAGACCATCCGCTACGGGCGTCCGGGACGGGTCATGCCGCCGTTTCCGGCGCTGTCCGACGCGGAAATCAGCGCGATCGTCCGGCACATCCGCTCCTGGCAGAAGGGCGCGCAGCGCTCCGCGGTCAAGGTCGGGCCGGGCGACCCGGCCGCCGGGGAGAAACTCTTCCTGTCGCATTGCGCGTCCTGCCACGGCGAGCATGGCGAAGGCAGCCGTGGCACCGGCGTGACCTTTTCGCGGCCGCGCGACCTGCCGATCCTCGCGCCCGCGCTCAACAACCCGGGCTTTCACGCCGCCGCCACACCGGCGCTCATCAAAGCGACGCTCGTCTACGGACGCGAGGACACGCCGATGGGTTCGTTCCTCAAACAGGGGCTGAGCGAGGCGCAGATCGACGACGTGGTGGCCTATGTCGTGAGCCTCGGCAAGAAGCGCCCACCGGCGAGCGCCAAGGTGCTGGCGAGCGAATCCGCGGTGCTCGTCCGACAGTCGCCCTACGATCTGGCCACCACCGTGGATAAGGTCAAGAGCGCGCTTGCCGGCGCCGGCATGCGCCTCATCCGCGCTGCCCCGTTCGACGAGCACTTCGTCGCGAAGGGCAAGGAGAACGCCAGGCGCATGGCGCTCGATGCGTGTGATTTCAACTTCCTCAACCAGGCACTCGCCGTCGACCCGCGGGTGGGGCTATTCCTGCCGTGCCGTATCACCGTCACCGAGCAGGGCGGCAAGGTGCTGGTCATGACGATAAACCCCAAGCGCCTGTCGGCAATCTTCAACAACTCCGAGCTCAACGAGCTCTGCGAGAAGATGACCCAGGTCTACACCGATATCCTCGACGAGGCGACTCTATGACACCGCGAGGCCTCCGTGCAGTCCTCGGCCTGGTCCTTGCGGCCCTTGCCAGCCAGGCATTAGCCGAAGAGCTCATTATGGTGCGCTCGCCGCGGCCGTTTGCCGAAGCGATCGACGCGCTGCAGATCGCGATCGAGGAACACGGCTACCAGGTGCAGCGCGTCCAGCGCGTGGACGTCGGGCTCACGCAGAGCGGCTTCAAGACCGATGCCTACCGCCTGGTGTTCTTCGGCAAGCACGATGAGCTGCGCGCCCTCGCCGATGCGCACCCCGAGCTGCTGCCGTACCTGCCGCTCAAGATCGTGATCTTCGCCGAGGAGAACACGACGCTCGCCTTCACCAACAATCCTGCGCTGCTCGGCACGTTCTTCAAGGACGCCTCGCTCGCTGTTTATTTCCGGCGCTGGGAAAAGGACGTGCGCTCCATCCTCGATCACCTCGCGCAGGCCCAGTGATGGTGGCCAAATGCCACCTGTCGCGGGTCTACCGGCCCCCGAATCCGCAGTGGTAGCGATGGTAGCGGCCGCGCGCAAAGGTCGGGCGAACCTCATGACTATCGAGAATCACATAAATACTTGACGACTCGTACCGGGAAACCGCGAAAGATCCCGGCTTCCGGCCCTGCGGGCCTGCTTCCGGCCTACATCGGGGTGTCAAGGAATTACGTAAAGCTCAATAAGCCATGGCACAAGACGATGGATTTCGAGCCGTCGCTCGTCGGCTGCGTGATCGACGAGAATGGTGCCGCGACCACACTCCACGCACGGGCTGCTCCGGTCGTGGGATCAGGCGCAAGTGGAAGAATACGGCGTTCCGACCGCCTCCTCGGACTAGGGAGACTCGTAAGCGCCGATGTCGGGCGCGGTGCCGTAGTAGTGCAGCGCCACGCCCTGGCCGGCGGTCCAGCTCAGGCTGCGGTCTAGGGTCAGCGTGTTGGTCGCGTAGTCGACGGCGAGGATGCGGGCGCGCACCGTCTGGCCCTGCAGCTGGATCTCGTCGCCCGCCTCGCCCGCGATGCCGAAGCCGTCGGTGAAGTACGACGCGTCCTGCACGGTAAGCTGCGTGCCGCTGCCGCTGCCGAGCGCGGTCGTGAGAAACGCGCCGGCGTCGATCATCGGGCTGCCGGCCGCCGGGCGCAGGAAACGGCTGCCGGCGGACAGGAAACCCGGGTTGGTGATCATGTTGTTCGTGAAGTGGTTCGCGCCCGGGGCGTTGTTGACGATCTCGGCCGTGGCGGTGTTCGCGCAGTTGCTGTTGCCGTAGACCACGTTGTTGAGGAAGACGTTGTCCTGGTAGCGCGTGCCCCCGCCGCTGCCGGTAAGGATGCCGAAGCAGCGGTTGGCGTGGAAGCTGTTGTGGTAGCTGCGGTTGCCGTAGTTGTGCAACGCCTCGTCGGCATAGACCTGGAAGCCCAGGCCGCCGCCCAGGTTGTCGTGGAAGCGGTTGCGCCGCAGGATGCCCTCCTGGCCGGCGTACTGGATGGCGTTGTAGTCCCACCAGTTGCTCGAGGCGCGCGTGGCGATGAAGCGGTTGTCCTCGATCAGGTTGCGATGCGTCGCATCGAGGCGCCGCACCTGGCGCGTGTCGTCGTAGAGCGATTCGATCACGCCCTCGCAGTCGAACACCTCCATGCCCTTCTGTGAGGGGTTCGCCAGCGTGTTGCCGCGTACCACGTTGTGGCCGCTGCACGCGAGCACCAGCAGCGTGTGGCGCGCACCGGCGAGCACATTGCCCTGGATCAGATTGCGGTGCGAGTTCTCAAGGAACAGGTTGTCGTTGCCGTCCTCGAAGCGGTTGTTGACGAGCACGTTGTAGTCGCTATCCACCAGCCGGAAGCCGCCGCGCGAACCGAGGTCGCGGGCGCGGGTGTAGCGCCCGTTCTTGATGACGTTGTAGCACGAGCGCAGCAGCTGGGCCCACATCATGGCGTTGTCGACGTGGATGCCGTTCAGCACCAGGTGCTCGCGGTCGGTGAGCTCGATGCCCGGTTGCATGGAGCCGGAGGCGAGCGTGATGGTGACGGTCTCGCCCGGGTAGTTCTGGAACGTGATCGGCGCCCCGGGGCTTCCCGAGCGCTGCGGCGTGAAGCGCGTGTTGAACGTGCCACCGCGGATCAGCACCGTGTCGCCGGGGACGGCGGCGGCGGAGGCGGCATTCAGCTCGCGGTAGGCAGTGCGCGTGCCGCTGCCGCAGCTGCGCGTGGCGACGTCATAAGTCACGCACGAGGCCGGTGCGATCTGGTTGTCCACGTACAGCCGGTTGCCCGGCGCGATCGGCACGCTCCAGCGGTCCCACAGCACCGTGCTGCCGGCGGTGCCGTTCGGGTAGTAGTAGATCTCGAAGGTCACGGCGCTGTCCGCGACGCGCGTGATGACGTACGAACCGCCCGGCGTATACACGCGCCCGGCGTTCACCTGCCACACCGTGCCGGGGCCCTGAAGCGGTTGCCATTGGCCGGGCGTGCCGGTAGCGCCGGCCGCGTCGTGGTACACGTCCCAGTACAGGCCGCTCGAAGAGCGCCTCACGCTCGCGGTTGATGAGCGCGCGCGAGGCGACGTGGTCGTGGCCGAAGAAGTAGGCAGTCACCTGGTAGTCGGAGAGCAGGCGCGCGAGCTTCGTGGTCTGGAAGTCGCTGTTGTGCTCGCTCCAGCCGGGCGGCGCCGGCCCGAAACAGTCGTAGTAGGCGTTCGGCGTGTCGTAGTTGTAGCACGGCGCGCGTAGCGCCACGTGGCCGAACACGAAGGTCAGGGGCTGCGTGTTGCGCCGCAGGTCGTCCTCAAGCCAGTCGAGCTGTGAGCTCGCGGGATCGAAGACGGTATCACCGCTCACGTCCCAGGCGCCGGCCGCGCTGTCGCCGATGATGTCCTGCTCGTAGTTGTTGATGAACACGAAGTGGGCGTTCTTGTAGTCGAACGAATAGATCGTGCCGGCATCCACGGCGGCCGTGCCGTTTTCGGTTCGCACCTCGGTCGGGCCGCGGCGGAAGTTGCTCATGCCCGGGAGCTGGCGGGCGAGCGCCGAGGCGGCGGCATCGGTCGCCCAGTTCGCCGCCCAGTTCGCCGCCCACCAGTCCATGTCGGCCTGCACCTCGACGTCGTGGTTGCCGGCCGCCGGGAACCACGGGAACTGCGCGGCGCCGCAGTTGGTGCGGCTGCCGAGCTCACTGTCCACCAGCCCGCGCACGCGCTGAAACGACGGCGTATCGCCGGCGCTGGTGAGAAAACGGATGTTCGCGTCACGCGCGAGCATCTCGCCGAAGATGCGCCGCAGGCCGCCCTCCTGGCCGGCATAGTTGTCGCTGAAGGTAAGAAACGAGAAGGCGTTGTCCGCGCAGCCGACCGCCCTCGGACAGCGTGGTGACCGCGAGCGCGCCGCTGCGCGCGCCTTCGTTGCCGGCGGCATCGAATGCCGATACGGCGTATCGATAGGTCGTCTGCGCAGTGAGGTTGGTATCGGTGTAGCCGGTTCCGGTCGCGCTGCCGATGAGCACGCCGTCGCGATAGACGCGGTAGCCGGCGACCGCGACGTTGTCGGTCGCGGCGCGCAGGCCCGCGGGCGTGCTCGGCGCGGTCGTGTCGCCGCCGGCGG
>CAYZVX010000087.1:0-9300 GCA_964482055.1 uncultured Acidiferrobacteraceae bacterium | reverse complement strand
GCTGCGCGCCGCCGGGCTCGGACCGGAATTGGTCGTCATCCCGCCCGGGGAGTTTCTGCGCGGGGACACGCGCGGCGACGGCGATCCCGACGAGCGTCCAGTGACGGCGGTACGAATCGCGCGCGGCTTCGCCCTGGGCCGTTACGAGGTCACCTTCGAGGAGTACGACAGCTTCTGCGAGGCGACCGGCCGGCCCAGGCCCTCCGATGAGGGCTGGGGACGCGGGCGGCGTCCGGTGGTGAACGTGAGCTGGCGTGACGCGCTGGCCTACGCGCAATGGCTAAGTGAGCAGAGCGGGGCTCGCTACCGGTTGCCAACGAACGCGGAATGGGAATATGCGGCGCGCGCTGGCAGCCAGTCGCGCTACCCGTGGGGCGATGAGCTCGGCCGCGACCGCGCCAATTGCGCGGGCTGCGGCAGCCCGTGGGACGGCGTGGCGGTCGCCCCGGTCGGGCGCTTCGAACCCAACGCCTTTGGCCTGTACGACGTGGCCGGCAACGTGTGGGAGTGGGTCGAGGACTGCTGGTATCCAAGCTACGAGAACGCGCCGCGCGACGGCAGCGCCTACACCACGGGCGGGGAGTGCGACAAGCGTGTGGTGCGCGGCGGTTCCTGGAGCACGCCACCACCCGAGCTGCGCAGCGCCAACCGCTGGCGCGATTTCAATGTGCGTACGAGCGACGACATCGGCTTTCGCATCGCCCGCGATCTCTAGGCCAACGTCAGCGCGCGAAAATTGCGCGCACTGTCCCCGGCGCCCGTCCCCAGGGTCACACCGATTGCCCGCAAGCAGTGCTGCCAGGCAAGGCCCGCCTGCGAGACCTGCTGCTTCATTCCTTGATCTAGATCAAACGGCGCCGCCGGCTCGTCCGCGGCGCCAAGAACCTTGCTTGATCTGCGTCAATGCGTCGCAGGCAGCGGCGCAATAGCCTGCGACCGATTGCCGCACGAGCCGCGCGAGCGAGTATGCCCGGGTCGGTGGCAGGTGCAAATCCGGGGCCGAACCTCAACGGGGGATGTCATGAAAACTTTTGGTAAACGGGCATTGTGGTTGCTCGCCGGCGCCAGCGCCGGGTTGCTCGCGGCCGCCAATGCGTGGTCAGTCGAGACCTTGCAGGACGTGATGAAGCGCCGCAACCTCACCCAGCAGGACCTGCTGGCGGCGGCCAAGACCTATGTGCCGACCGGCAAACGCGATGAGTTCATCGTGTTCAGCTCCGGCGGACAGAGCGGGCAGGTCATCGTCTACGGCGTGCCGTCGATGCGCATCCTTAAATACCTTGCCGTGTTCACGCCCGAGCCGTGGCAGGGCTACGGTTTCGACGAGGAGTCAAAGAAGGTGTTGCAGGGCGGGCGCATCGGGGGCAAGGACATCACCTGGGGCGACACCCACCATCCGGCGATCTCGGAGACCAACGGCGAGTACGACGGCCAGTTCCTGTTCATCAATGACAAGGCCAACCCGCGCATTGCCGTCATCGACCTGCGCGACTTCGAGACCAAGCAGATCGTCACCAACCCGCTGTTCAAGAGCGAGCACGGCGGGGCGTTCGTCACGCCCAACACCGAGTACGTCATGGAGGCGGTGCAGTACGCCGCCCCGCTGCACAACAAGTACGCGCCGCTCGACCGTTTCAACGAGGAGTACCGTGGTGGCGTCACCTACTGGAAGTTCGACCGCAAGGAAGGGAAGATCAAGCCGGAGGAATCCTTCTCCTTCGAGCTGCCGCCCTACAGCCAGGACCTGTCAGATGCCGGCAAGGGCCCGTCGGACGGTTGGGGCTTCACCAACTCGTTCTGCTCGGAGCGCTACGTGGGCGGCATTGAGCTCGGCCGTCCGCCGTTCGAGGCCGGCTGCTCGGCCAAGGACACCGACTTCCTGCACGTCATGAACTGGCGGAAGGCCGCCGAGGTGGTCAAGGCCGGCAAGGCCAAGAAGATCAACGGCCATAACGTCATCATGATGGATACGGCGGTCAAGGAAGGGTTGCTGTTCCTGATCCCGGAGCCGAAGAGCCCGCACGGCGTCGACGTCACCCCGGACGGAAAGTACATCATCGTCTCCGGCAAGCTCGACACCCACACCTCGGTGTACAGCTTCGAGAAGATTCAGGCCGCCATCAAGGCCGGCAAGTTCGAGGGCAAGGACCCGTACGGCATCCCGATCATCGCCATGAAGGACGCGCTGCACACGCAAGTGTCGGTCGGTCTCGGCCCCCTGCATACGCAGTACGACTCCAAGCCCTGCATCGCTTACACCTCGATCTATGTCGACTCGCAGGTGACCAAGTGGGACTACTGCCAGGGCAAGGTGCTCGACAAGATCTCGATCCACTACAACGTCGGCCACTTGATGACCATGGAGGGCGACAGCGCCAAGCCCAAGGGCAAGTACCTGGTGGCGCTCAACAAGCTCGCCATCGACCGCTTCAACCCGGTCGGGCCGCTGCATCCGCAGAACCACCAGCTCATCGACATCAGCAACGAGAAGATGCAGCTGCTCTACGACATGCCCCTGCCGCTCGGTGAGCCGCACTACGCGGTGGCGATCAGCGCCGATACGCTCAAGCCCGGTGTGCGCTACAAGGTCGGCACCAACAGCCGCACCGACCAGAAGCACCCCGGCGCGGTGCGTGCCGGCGAGGAGAAGATCGTGCGCAACGGCAACAAGGTGGAGGTGTTCGGCACCCTGATCCGCTCGCACATTACGCCCGAGATCATCGAGGTCGAGCAGGGCAACGAGGTGACGATCAACCTCACCAATCTCGAGCGCGCCCAGGACGAGACGCACGGCTTCACGGTGAGCGGCTACAACGTGCACGCTTCGGTCGAGCCCGGCAAGACCGTGTCGGTCAAGTTCAAGGCCGACCGCGAGGGCGTGTTCCCGTACTACTGCACCGAGTTCTGCTCGGCGCTGCACCTGGAGATGCAGGGTTACTTCCTGGTCAAGCCCAAGGGCTACAAGCCGGTCAAGGCGGCGGCGGTGGCGGCGGTGTACACCAAGGCCGACTACGACAAGCAGTACAAGACCAACGTCGACACCCAGGCCGTCATCGACCAGGTCGTGGCCTACATCACCAGCGTGAACTACAAGGACTTCCCGCCGGTGGTGGCGCTGATGGAGGATGCGACCGACCAGCTCAATCGTGCCGAGGACGCCAAGGCCAAGATGAAGGCGGCGGCCGACAAGCAGGACTGGCAGAACGCCACCCTGTGGGCCAACCAGTGGTGGCAGTACCAGGTCAAGGCCGCCGACATCGGGCTGCGCGCCAAGACCTACCTCGAGCAGCACGGTGCCAAGCCGGTCAAGAAGTAGCTGGCAGTGCCGCGCCGCAGATAGCATGAGCACGGGGAGCGCGCAAGCGCTCCCCGTTGCCTTTCCCCGACGGTTCGCCGGAAAAATTCTCAGGAGAAACCATGAAGAAGATATCGATTATTTTTGTGTTTGGCGCCACAGTGGTGCTGCTCGCGAGCGCTCCGGTCTGGGCACTGGACGGCGCCAAGCTCTATGTGGAAAAGACCTGTGTGGCCTGCCACGGCAAGGACGCCAAGTCGCCGATTATGCCCGACTATCCGAAGCTTGCCGGGCAGAGCGCGGCCTATGCCGAAAAACAGATGCACGACATCAAGAGCGGGGCACGCGCTAACGGCAACAGCGCGGCCATGAAGGGAGTCATGCACCTGGTGAGCGACGCCGAGATCAAGGCGCTCGCCCAGTGGCTGGCGACGCTTAAGTAACACGCGCCCCTCGCGACCCGGGCCGCGAGACCCCGGGCAAGGCGTGGCACGCGAGCGCCGCGCTTGCCATTGCCTCAAGTGCGGCGCTATTTTTTATGTGACTGGTGCGCAGGGCGAGCGGCAAAGCGCAAGGACGTGCCGAGTACCGGCGCCGTCCGCACCGGCCCGGAGGAGGGTCGATGAGCTGGGCAGTATCGTCATGGGCAGTGCGGGCGGTGGGTGCGGCGATCGCGGCGGTGGCGCTCACGACCGCGCGCGCCGAGGTGTTGGGCGCAAACGATCGGCCGATCCATGACGCCGCGCGCCTCGGCACCGGGGCCGAGGTCGAGGCGATCCTCAAGGCCGACCCCGCGGCACGCGATGCACGCACGCTGGTCGGCATGACGCCGCTGCACTTGGCCGCGACCAATCCCGACACCTCAGCGCTCAAGGTGCTGATCGCGGCGGGCGCACCGGTCAACGCCCGCGACAACGAAGGCGTCACGCCACTGCACCTGGCCGCCTACACGCAGCGAGCCGTGCACGCCCGCCTGTTGCTCGAGGCCGGCGCCGATCCTTACCTCAAGACGCATGCCGGGCGCGACGCGCTGTCCATGGCGCGCAAGGCAATGGCGCACGAGGTCGCCGGCGTCATTTCCTTGTGGATACTGAAGGGCTGCCAGCCCCGGGTGCCGTGCTGAGGTGAAGCGCCGCTTGTCGCGGCTCGCTGAGGGCGCGTACTGGAGATTGCGGTTATGCCGAAGCGCATCATTAGGAGCCTGGTCGTAGCGCTGCTCGGCGCGGTAGTGCCGGTTTCGGACGCGCCGGCCGCCGAGCCCGCGGCGTTGCCGGCGGTGGAGGTCTACGGGCCGCTCGTCTGTCTCGCCTGCATTGACTGGACGGATCATCTGCGGCAGCACGGCTTTAGCGCGTCGTTCCGCGCGACCGAGGAGATGGCGGCCGTGAAGAAGCGCCTGCAGGTGCCGCCCGACATGGAGTCAGTGCCGACCGCGGTAGTCGACGGCTACTTCATCGAGGGGCATGTGCCGGCCGAGGACATCAAGCTCCTGCTGAAGGAGCGGCCCAAGGCGCGCGGGCTGGCGGTGCCGGGCCTGCCGGTCGGGGCGCCGGGACGCGAGCAGACCGTGGCAACCTGCGAGCGCGGCTGCACGATCCTCGACGACGAGGCCGCGCAGCACGTCGTGCGCCGCGAGCTGTTCAATGTCTACCTGGTCGGGTTGGACGGCAAGGCCAGCATCTGGGCCAGGCACTGAGGAAGCGCTGCTCCTGCTCAATCGGGCAGCGCCAGGAACTCCCCGAACATCGACTGTGCCCACTGCAGGTCCTCACCGTGCGGGTTGGCGTCGGAGTGCTGGCGCACGGTCTGTGCAATGAGACCGTCACCGCGCACGCGGTAGCGTGCATCGATGCGCAGCAGCTGCGGCGGATCGAAGTCGGTGCGCACGTAACAGGTGCTCTCCGGGAGCTGCGCGTCGGGCGCGGCCCCGCCGGCGCGCGCGGCAATCTCGTGTGCGACGATGCGCCCCTGGCGGCTCGCCAGGTGACCGCTCTTGGGGTAGTGGCCGAACAGGGGAGAAACCGCGCCCATCGCATCGCCGATCACGAACACGCGCTCGTCGCCCCGCGCCTGGAAACGCAGTGGATCCTGCTCGCCCCAGCCGGTGGGTGTCCCGTCCGCCTGGCGGCCGATGAGTCCCGCCTGCCACAGCAGATCGCCGGCCTGCTGCGGCGGAATCAGGATCGCGTCGTCGAAGCGGGTCTGGCCGAGATCGGTGGCGATAATCCTGTTGAACGGGTCGACGGCCGTGATCTGGACTTGCGGCACGTAGGTAACCTGCGCCGGGTAGCGCTCCATGAGTGTGGCACGAAAGCCCGCCACGTACGGATTGGCGTCGAGCACGATCAGCCGGCCCTTGAGGCGGCGCGACTTGAGCAGCCAGGCGATCATCGCGGCACGCTCGTAAGGGGCCGGCGGACAGCGGTAGGGCAGCGGCGGCACCGTCATCACGAGATCGCCACCCGCGAAACGCTCGAGTTTCTGCTTGAGCGCCATGAGCTCCGCGCCCGGCATGAAGGCGCATGGGTAGTGGCGCTGTGTGTAATCGGCCGCGTGCCGATCGTCGCCATACCAGGCCTCGTAGTGGTAACGGATGCCTACCGCGAGTACCAGCCAGTCGTAGTCGAGCGCGCCGCGCGGCGTGCGGACGCGCCGTGCGTCGCGCTCCAGCGCGGACACCTCGGCCTGGATGAAGGTGTAGCCATACTTGCGCGCGGCCACGGCATAGTCGTGCACCAGCATCCGAGTGTCGAGCAGGTTTGCGAGCCACTGGTTGCTCAACGGGCAGGACCAGAAGCGGTCGTTCCTTTCGATCAGGACGACCTCGAGATCCGGCGCCGCCGCGCGCAGGTGACGGGCCGCGCTCAGCCCACCCCAGCCCCCGCCGACCACGACCACGCGCCGGCCCTTGGAGCGCGGCAGCAGCTGCGGCAGCGAGCCGCCAATCGGCACGGAGCCGTGGCTGCACGCACCGGCAGCCGCCGCCGCGAGCGTGAGCAGGAAACCGCGGCGCGTTGCGGCCATCGAGCCTCGCCGCGGGCGCGCCCCTGTCGAACGTCGGGCCTGCTCAGCTCTTTGGCAGCAGGAGCGCGATGGCGGCATCCAGCTCTGCCTTCGTGATGGGACCCAGTTTTCTTGCCAGCACGCGGCCGTCGCGATCGATGGCGAGCGTGTAGGGCATGCCGGCCTTGGGATTGCCGAGCGCCTGCAGCAGGGCGATGCCCTGGTCCTTGGCGAGCAGCACGAGGTATTCCATTTCATAGACCGCGGCGAACTCGCGCACCGTCGCCGCCCGGTCCTCGAGGCCGATGCCGACCACGACCAGCCCCTGGTCCTTGAGCCGGCGGTGAGCCGCGACCAGCTCCGGAATCTCTACCCGGCATGGCGCGCACCAGCGCGCCCAGAAGTTGACGATCAGCGGCCGGCCGCGCAGCTGATCGAGCGCAAACGGCTTGTCATTCACATCCCACAAGCTCGCCGCGAACAAGGGCGCGGGATCGGGCAGGTCCACCGGGCTTTCGGCGACGGCCGGAGCAGTGCCGCCGACGCCGAGAAAGAGACCCAGGATCAGTGCGCCAATGCGTCCCGCGATCAGTGTTGTTCGGTGCATGGCTGCACAGCATAGCGTAAGCCGCCCGCCGCAGCAGGACCGGCGGCGCGGCGCCGCGTTTTCTATTCTTGACTGTTCTTGCCCTTGGCGCGTCTGCGCGTCGAAACCACTGCGCCATCGCGCGCTTGAATAAACCGAAGGCGCGTAGGGTTTTCGCGGCGCGCCCGAAGCCGCTTCGGATTACCGCCGCACCGCGGCGCACCCGGTTTGCGCAGGGGCCCGTCGTGCGGGCGGTGATGAGCAACTTCCTGGCGACCATCAGCTCGTTCGCAGGCCGGGCCATTTGAGCCTTGGCGTGATCGAGCGAGTTGCTAAGGATTATCGGCCCTGTGCGGCACGCCGAGGCGCCCGGGGGAAGCGCGTAGAGAAGGGTTGACCGAGGTCAAGGTCGCGGCAGGCAGGTAAGGGCATGCTGTTTGCCGCGTTTCCCTTCGCAAAGACACGCATCCCGGTATTTGGCGGTAACCTGATCAGGAGTAGACATGAAAGCGAAGACAGCAGTGGCAGTCGCGGCAACCGTACTGTTCGGCACGCCCATCGGCGCCTGGGCGGGCCCGCCCCCGCCCAAGGCGGCAGGCATCGAGGCCGAGGGTTACAAGTGGGCCAAGATGGAGGGCGAGTTCAAGGAGGCGCTCGCCAAGAAGGGCGACGCCAAGCGCGGCGAGGAAGGCTACGAGGTCTGCGGCGCCTGCCACCTGCCGAGCGGAGCCGGCCGCCCGGACGGCACCTTCCCGCAGCTCGCCGGCCAGCACTCGACGGTGCTGATCAAGCAGATGGCCGACATCCGCATGGGGCTGCGCGACAACCCCATCATGTATCCCTTCGCCGCCACCCTCACCGACCCGCAGGAGCTGGCCGACGTGGCGGCCTACATCCAGACGCTGTGCATCCCGATGGAGCATGGCAAGTACGAGGGCCCGGATGCCGCCCAGCGCGTCGCCCAGGGCAAGGAGCTCTACGAGAAGCAGTGCCTGGAATGCCACGGCAAGAACGGCGAGGGCAAGGCGGACAAGTTCTATCCGGTGATCGCCGGCCAGCACTACAAGTACCTGCTGCGGCAGATGACCGAGATTCGCGACGGCAAGCGTCGCAACGCCAATCCCGACATGGTCAAGGTCATCACCAAGTACAACGACGAGCAACTCGTTGCGATCTCGGCCTACCAGGCGAGCCTGACCATGCCAGGCGCCATGTGCAAGCCAGTCGCCAAGAAGTAGATTCAGCCTGAGCCCCGCCCGGCGGTCGCCGGGCAGGACGGTTCTCCCGCGATGGCGTCTGCGGTGGTCCGCGGGCGGCGATGGGACTTGAGGACATGCCAACCGCGACCAAGCAAAATCTCCTGATCGGCGGCCTGACCCTGGGAGCGCTCGCGCTCATGGTCGCCACGTTCTTTGCGCCCATTTGGTGGGTGTCGTTGACCGCGCCCAACTACCCGCCCGATGCCTTCCCGGACGGTATCCGCATCCACTTCCATTTCAATGGCGTGTTCAACGGCTGCAAGACGCCGCCCAAGACCAGCCGGATCGCGAAGGAGACGGCGGAAGAGGAGCTGGGCTGGAAAGGCGAGCCCGAGGAGCACAAGACACCGGCCGCGGCGATGGCGCTCGACTGCTTGCACGAGATGAACACCATCAACCACTACGTCGGCATGCACCCGATCGAGGTCGGGGCGCCGGTCGAACGCCTGTTGTCGAAGTTCCTGTTCGGGTTCTTCGCGGTGATGATGCTCGGCTTCGTCGTCACCGCACCGCGCCTGCGGCTTGCCGTGCTGGGGGCCGGCTTTGCCGCAGTCGCGGCGTGGATGATCGTGGACCTCTATGTGCTCGGACATTTCAAGACCTACCTTGCGCACTACATGGAGGAGGCCGGGAAGTTCTTCCGCGAGCCGGACCGCATCCGCGCCTGGGGCGAGCGGCTGCAGATGGCGACCGCCGCGACCGTTGCCGGCATCCTCGTGGCGGTGACGGCCGTGCTCATTGCCGTCGCCAAGCTGCGCCGCGCCGTGCTGCTGCTCGCCCTGCTGCCGGCGGCGCTGCCGCTGTTCTTCGTCATCGACTATTCGATCTGGCTGTGGTTCTTCGGCCATAACCTCCACCCGTGGGGCGCGTTCACCGTCAAACCGTTCATGCCGACGGTGCTCGGCGACGGCAAGGTGGCCCAGTTCACCACCCATTCCTATCCCCATTACGGGTTCTTCATGCTGCTCGCGGTCGCGGCGTTGCTGCTTGTCGCGGCGCTGCTGCGCTGGCGCGAGCTGCGCGCGATGGAGCGACCTATCCCCTCGGCCGCTGACCGCATCGTGGCCAAGGCGCGCGGGGCGCAGTCGCGCGAGTGAGCCTGTCGTGCGCGCGCATCGCGTCGGGTGGCTGATGCTTATCGCCGGCGCCGCGCTCGC
>CAYZVX010000086.1:0-9402 GCA_964482055.1 uncultured Acidiferrobacteraceae bacterium | reverse complement strand
CGCGCGACCGCCGCTGCCAGCGCCGCCGGGTCGCCGGGAGGCACGAGCAGCCCGTTGTCCCCGTCGGTCACCAGATCGACATTGCCGCTCACGCGGGTGGCCACGATCGGCAAGGCGCTCGCCATGGCCTCGAGCACGGCATTCGGCATGCCTTCCTGAAAAGACGGCTGCACATAGAGGTCTGCCTCACGCAGCAGCGCCGCAACGTCGTCGATGTCGCCGCGAAACTCCACGTGCGGCGCGAGCCCAAGCTGCGCGCAGCGCTGCTCGAGCTCCGCGCGCAAGTCGCCTTCCCCCGCGATCACCAGGCGCGCACGATGGCTCGCCGCGAGCCTGCCCCACGCCTCGATCAGCACACGCACGCCCTTCACCGGCTCCAAGCGTCCGGCATAGACGACCTGCGCAGCCGGGCGCACCGCGCGCTGCGCCGGTAGCGACGACGCGTAGCGGGAAAGGTCCACGCCGTTCGGGATCATGCGCAGTCGCTCACGCGGGTATCCGGCATCGAGCAGCTTTTGGTAGGTGTAGTGGCTGATGCACTGGATGCTGTCGGCACGCCGGATCCAGCGGTTGCGCAGCGCACAGAGGGGGTGGCGGCGGTGCGCCGGATCCAGGATGCCGCCCTCGAATTCCGAGGCGCCGGACACCTTCACCGTGAGGCTTGCGCGCAACAGCGGGCGCAGCAGACCCGCCACGGCGGCGAGATTCTCGGCCATGTGCACGTGAATCGCGTCGTAGCGCCGGCGCTCGCGCAGCAGCTTCCACGCGAAGCGTGCGCACAGAATGAGCGCACCGACCAGCGCGATGCGCGGGTAGGCGATGCGCTCCACCGCCACCCCATCAAGCGTCTCGCGCACCGCCTGAGCGGGATCAATGCGCGGCGCAACGACGCGCACCTCATGGCCAGCCTGCAAGAACGCGCGGCTCAGCAGGCGCGCCTGCCGCTCGGCACCGCCGATGCCCGGATAATAGCTGTCGACCACCTGTAAGATGCGCAGCCGCGTCGCGCCTGCCGGTTCGGCATGCGTTTCGGGCTGCAGAACCGGCGCCATGTTCATGCGGCCCTTCCCCCTCGCGCCGCCTCGCTCAGGCGCGCGGTCGCCACCCGGCCGTCCTGGCGCAGCCTTTTGTGCCGGTTTGGAGTGCAGCCACGCCTGCGCATCGGCGTTACTCCGCGACCGCCGCGCCAACCGCGGGCGCCGCACGACGCGCCAGCCAGCGCTTCACGTTGCGCAAGCCGTGCTCGACGCGAAACTGCCAGTGCGGGCGCTGCAGCACAACCCAGTGAAGCTCTCCGGCCTCGATGCCAAGCGAGCGCTTATATTGGCTGTCGCCTGCCAGGAGATCGTAGGCCTGCCGCCCCTGCCGCAGGTTGTGCTCGATTGCGGCGTGGTGGCTCACCAGCCCCGGCCGGTTGTAGCGCTCGCACACCCCGTAGTTGAACCCGCTCTGATAGTTGTACACGCGGTCGCGGTACACGAAGTTGTACAGGTAGCCGATGACAGGCTCACCGGCACGCACGCGCAGCAGCTGGATCTCGCCACTCGCAAAGCGTTCCTCGATCAGGCGCCGGTGAAAGCGCTCGAAGAACAGATTCGCGAAGGCGCCCGGCTGGCGCTTGCCGTTCCAGTAGGCCTGGTGCCAGCGCTTGAGCTCCTCGAGGTAGGCAAGCGCCTGCTGCGCATTCTGTGCCGCATCGAGCACGATCGGCCCTAGCTTCGCGTACTCCTTCAGGCTGCGACGGATGTTGTAGCGGGTGCTGGTGCCGACCGCACCGAGGTAATCGCCGCCGGCGGCGCGAATCCTGGCGAGGTCGATGAAATGCACTGGCCGGGTACGCCGGCGGCACAGCAGCTTGGCGCCTGCCGCCGCAACATACGCCTGCGCTTCGGTAAGTCCGTTCAGGTAGATCTCGTCCCACCCCCGCTGTTCTTCCACAAGGTAGCGCGTCATCGCGCCGGCGGCCTGCGGCCAGTGCCGGTCGCACAGAAATCCGTTGTACTCCACGGTGATCTCATCGAGGGCCGGATCTCCCGTGGTGTGCAGAAACAGCGCGCGCGAACCGACAAAGCCGTGCCGCCGCAGCGCTCGCTCCACCACCACGCCGAGCCCGACCGTGTCGCCGCCCGCCACACAGCGCACGAGCCGCGCCTCGACCGCGTGCGGCAGGAGTGTGAGCCAGGTTCCGATCCAGCCCCAGGACGTAAAATACGAACCGTCGCTGCGCGCCTCGACGGCCTGCCACTCGCGCGCCAACTCATGCCACGCCGGCACTGGCTCGACACTGACCTGCATCAGGGCATCCGCGCTCATGCGCCCTGCTCCGCGGTCCTCACGACCGTGGCGTCCGTGGCTGCCCGCCATCGCCGCGTCCGCCAAACCGGGTTCCGGCAGGCATACGGGCAACGGGGCGCGCCTTGCTGCGGTCCACAGCCGTCCGCTGCGCCCCACGCGTAACCAAGAAACGGGGCCGATGACCCTGCGGTCCGCTGGCTGCTGATACTGGCGATCGGGCACATGGGCTGCGACCGGTGGTGCGGCTCAGTTGGTGTCGCGTCGGCGCTCGACGCCGCCAAGCGCCTCGTCGCCGGCCGGCTGCACGAGGCGTCGCAGGTATAGCTCGATCGCGGCGAGACTCGAATTGATGGACACCAGCGCCGGACCGAGGTCATCGAGCTTTTCGAGCTGGCTGGTAATGCGGGAGAGCCCCTGAGTCTGCTCGCGCAGCGCATTGTTCAGCGCCGGATCGAGCGTGCGCGGCTGGCGGCTTTTTTGCTTCGAACTGCGCCGTGCGTACGGAAGCCACTGTAGCTCCTGCACCGCCGCTTTCATGACCTCCGCAGTGACGGTCGGCACACCATCCGCATAGGCCACCGTCAGCGCCATGTCGCACAGCGTATTAATCAGGCGCGGGATCCCGCCGGTGTATTCCTGAACCACCGCAAACGTTTCTGGGGCAAACAAGGCGTCATTTGCCGCACCAGCCACGTGCAGCCGGTGCCGCACGTATTCGCGCAGGTCAAGCTCGCTGAGCGGCTTGAGGTGGTAGCGCAGCCGCACGCGCTGCAACAGCTGCTCCATCTCGGGCAACTCCAGCAACTGGTTGAGCGGCGGCTGACCGACCAGGATGGTGTGCAGGATCTTTTCCTTGCGGGTCTCGAGGCCCGACAGCAGGCGGATCTCCTCGAGCACCTTAAGGCTCAGGTTGTGCGCGTCATCCACCACCAGCACGATCTGCTTGCGCTCCATGAACTGCTCGATCAGGTAGGTGTTGAGCATGTCGAGCAGCTCGACCTTCTTGGCGTGGAACGGGTTGAACCCGAATTCCACCAGCAGGGCCTGCAGGAACTCGACCTCGTCGAGCTGCGTCTGGAAGACCTTGGCGACCACGACGCTGTCGTCGAGCTCGGACAGCAGCTTCTGAATGAGGGTGGTCTTACCGCATCCGATCTCGCCCGTGATGACGACAAATCCTTCACGGTTCGCCACGGTGTACTCCATGTAGGCCTTGGCGCGCGCGTGCGCGCTGCTCAAGTACAGGAAGTCCACGTCCGGGGTCAGGCGAAAGGGATATTCTTTCAGTCCGAAGTGCTCGAGGTACATGGTGTGCTCACAGGGTCCCGAACACCGGGACGCGCGGATTGGTGTTGTAGTAGATCGACAGCATGGCGCGGTTCTCGTCATAGCTGGCGGTCGGGTCGCTGCTGTCGCGGGACACATGCCCCACATCGAAACCAATGGTCGTGTGAAAGCTGGCGCGATAGGTCAGCCGCGCCCCAATTGCCCGGTCGTTATCGACACGCCCAGTCTCGTAAAACTCGGTGCGCTGCATGCCGCCGAGCAGGGAGGCGTCCAGATCGGGCGTGAGCGAGTAGCGCAGTTGCAGTCCCCCACCGCGCTCCTCCCGGTCTTCGGTCTGCGTCTCGAAATCGAGGTCGCGCCAGAACCCGGACACGTTCCAGCCGAAGCGCGATCCCGCGTAGTTGTAGGTGGCGTCGATGCTGCGCTCGTAGAAAAGGTCGGAAGAGACGACCACACCGAGCGCGCTTGGCGTGGTGGTGATCTCGGACGGCTCGGTGAACTGGCGCGCGGCGTTGAGCAGCCCGGTTGCAGTATCCGTGAAGCCCTTGTGCGCGGTGATTCCGATCGTCGACACCGAGCTCAAGCGGGCCAGCCAGGTGAGATTGAGCAGGTCGCCGGTCTTGTCGGGCTGCCCGTCCGGCTCGATACGTGTGATCCCGACGTTCAACGTGAGCTCCGACACCGCCTGGCGCCGGATGAGCCCGAGGTACCCGTCCTGCCGCGTGTAGTCGGGAAACACGGTCTCGTCCTCGTTGTCGACCCGCCCGTTGAGATAGTTGAGGGACATGGTCGTGGTGGGCGTCCACGTGTGCAGCCAGCCGGCGTAGCCGATCACGCTGGCGCTGTCGACCGTGCTGTCCTCCACCCAGACGCTTCCGTATCGCCCGCCCACTTGCAGCGTGTCGAGCGAGGTGATGCGCACATAGGCGTCCGGGCCGGTGCTAAAGGCGTTGGATGCCGAGCGGTTAGCCGGCGTGTTCGGCTGTGTCGGATCCACCTGTACCTGCCGGTAGGCGTCTTCGATGGTCCATGTCAGCTGCTGCGGCGCGATATTCCATACGATGAGGCCATCGACCGTGCCAACAACCTCATCCTCGAAGGTGTCGAACGCGTAGTGCCGGTACTCGCCGATCGCGCGCACGCGCGCACCGAGGTCGGGCGTGAGCTCAAGAAGCGTAAAACCCACAAGACCTGAATGTGTCCATTCATCCTGCTCGTCGGTCGGGGACCGGGCGATGTTGGTGCTGTACTCCGCCGTGTAGCCAAACCCGAAACCGTAATCCGCCGCCCAGGTGGCGAACGGCAAGCCTGCGGTTGCGCCGATCCCTGCAACAAGCGCCTGGACCAGCAGTTTGTGCGAAAACCGCCCAACGGCTTGCACGCCCATCAGCCCGCTGCCGGTTTGCGGCGCAGGCGGGCGGCGAACCACTCACGCGTCCCGAGCAACGTCTGGGTGATCAGCGAGTGCCAAGCCAGCGGCGGCAGCCCCGGCATTGCGTTGAACACCACACCGATCAGCTTCTCCGGCGCAAAGCTCTTCGCGGTTTCCTGGATCTGCGCAGTCGTCACTCGCCCGTAAGGCACCACCAGAACGACCCAATCAGCCAAACTGGCGAGCGTATGCACATCGGCGGATTCGGTCGTCGGCGGCGCGTCCAGGATCACGAAGCGCTCCGGATAGCGGCTGCGCAGTTCCTCGACGAGTCGTTGCATGCGCGGGGCATTGAAGTACTCGCCAAGCGCCTCGCGCGGGCCGCCGGCCGGTACCACCCGCAGCCGCTCGATGCCTACTGGATGAATCACCTCACCGACACCGACAGCAGGCTCGTCCAGATAATCCGTGAGCCCCGGACGCGGGCAGTCCGGGAACAAACGCGGCATAGCGGGGTTGCGCAGATTGCAGTCCACCAGCAACGCCGTACGCCCGGCGTCAAACGCGAACGCCGCGGCGAGATTGAACGCGATGAAGCTCCCGCCCCCGCGCCGGACGAGCGACGTCACCAACACCACGCCATTGTTACCTTCGGTCTTCTGCGTGATCCGCATCCGGATCTCGCGCAGCGCCTTGACCGTTTCGTTCTCCGCCATCTCCGGGCATATGACCCCGCGTTGTTCGAGCTCGGTTCGGCTGCGCATGACCGGTTCGCGCATGCGCGCGATGGCCTGCGCTGAACGCGCGCGCTGTTCGGGATCCGCGGCCCCACCGCCAGGGGCGCGAACCAGTTGCTGGCGGCTCTGCGGCCGAGTGTCGGGCACCGGCGCGAGGCTTACGCTGCGCGCTCGGTTCAGGGCTTTTTCGATCTTGCTCATGGCCATGCCGCCTAAAGAATATGTGCCAACCGAAGCACGGACACGACCGCCATCACGGCGAACGTGGCCCCCACCAGCCCGATCAGCCGCTGCAGATCGGCGGCCGCCCTCGTCGTCTCACCGCTGGACCAAAGATGCGGCACCGTTCCGAGCAGCGGGAGCTTGAGCTTGCGCTCAATGATCTCCGGCAATCGCACCCGCGGATCAAACCGCAGCCGCGCGTAGAGCAGCCCCACCGGCACGGCAACGCTCAAAATCATCCCGAGCAGCAGGAAGTGCAGGTAGCGCATTCCGCTCGGCTCGAGCGGCAATGTTGCCGGTTCGTAGATCTTGAAGGTCAGCCCCTGCTTGTCGCGATCGAGGTTCATGGACACGCGTGCCGTCTCACGGCGCTTGAGCAGGTCCTGGTAGATCTCACGATTGACTTGGTAGTCGCGCGTGAGCTCGGCGAGCGTTGCGCCCCCGCCCTGCACGCGTTTGCCGCGATCAAGCTCACGCTGCAGCTGACGCTTGCCCTCGGCGATGCGCGCCCGCAGCGTGTCCACGTTGGTCCGCGTCTGCGCCAGCTCACCGCGCAGCTGCTGATAGACCGGGTTGTTGAACATGGTCTCGTCCACGGACGTGCGCGCCGCCGTGCGCCCCTGTTCGCGGCGGCGGCGCTCGTCGGCGATCGCCTGGTTGAGATCTTCGATCTGATGGCGTACCCGAACGACATCCGGATGCGCGTCGTGGAAGCTCAGGCGCAGCGTGTCGAGCTGCGCCTGCAGCTCGGCAATGCGGCTGCGGTATTGCCCTTCGCGCGACAGCACCACCGACACCTCAGCCTCGCCCGACAGCTGTTTCTCGAGCGATTCCTTGCGGATCTCTGCCTCCTTGAGCTCAAACTGCGCCTGCTCGACCATCCCCTGGAGCACGTTCAGACGCGCGCTGATATCCGTTTCCGATCCGGGCAGGGCGTCGAGGTTCTGCGAGCGGAACTCCTTCAGCGCGGCCTCGGCCTCGGCGAGCTTGGCGTGATACTCCTTGGTCTGCTTGTCAATGAAGTCGTAGGCGGCCTGGCTCTCCTCGGCCTTGGCCTCGAGGTTGTCCTCGATGAACCGATCGGCCATCCTTTGCGCCAACCGGTAGGCGCGCTCCGGATCCTCGTCGCTGTACTCGATCTTGATCAAATTGCGCCCGAGGTTGACGACCTGGATACGGCGCATGAGCTTCTTCGTGAGCCGTTCCTGCTCCGTGGCGGTCAGCCCCTGCGCCAGCCAGCCGCCATGCTCGAGCAGCTCCTGCATCATCTTGCGCCCGTAGACGAACTGCTTGACCATCTTCGAGCGGTCCGCGACCTCGGTGGGCACGGCCGCGCCCTGCATCAGCGGCTGGATGATGTTCTTCTCGTCCACCAGGATGATCGCGGCCGTCGAGTAGCCCTTCGGCCACACGATCCCGGTCGTGATCGCGATCAGGTTTACGGCAATGAAGATCATCACGATCTTGCGCCGCTCGAGAAATGCCTCCTCGAGCAACCGCCGGTAGAGCTGGTCTATCGTCAGTTGCATGCCTCGCCCTCCGGTTGCTAGAACAGTCTCTCCGGCACAGTTATCACATCGCCCGGCCGCAGCAACACGTTGGTCTCGAGGTCGCCCTTGTTCAGTATCGCGCCGAGCTCCACGTCGAGCACTTCGGTCTTGTCTTTCACTCGCCGATAGAGCTTGGTGCGATTGGCGGAGGCGAACTCGTTGGTGCCTCCGGCCTCGAGCACCGCATCGAGCACCGTCATGCCCTGGCGGTGCGGTATCGACTTCGGCGCGCGCACCGCGCCGGTCACGCGCACGCGCGACAGGAATTCGTGGCTGCGTAGCTCAGTCACGATCACTGCTACGTGCGGGTCACGGATGTACGTTGCGAGCTTCTGCTCGATCGCCTTGCCGACCTCGGTGGGCGTCTTGCCGCCGGCCTGCACATCACCGACGAGCGGCACTGAGATCATGCCGTCGGGCCGCACCGGCACCACGACCGAGAGTTCCGGGTTACGCCACACGCTGACCTGCACCTTGTCGTCGGCACCGATGAGGTAGGTGACCCCCGCATCCGATCCGTAGTAGCTCGCCGGGCCAACAGGCTGCGGGCTCAGCGCGGGCTTGGCACATGAGACAAGCGCCAGCGCGCACAGCGGCGGCAGAGCCGCGCGACCTAAAAAAGAAAACAAGACCATCTGTTGCACCCCTGGCGTGCCTGGCGCGTCTTCGACTCCGCGGGAGACAAGTCGGCGAACGACTACGCTCGCTTCCCGTCGGTGTGCAGACCGCGCCGGACGTCTAAATAGACTGTTCAAATGCGAAAAACCATTATATCCATCGCCCAACACTGAGTTCAGCTGTATCACCTGCCTAACATGCGCTCGAACCTCCTCCGCGGCCATGCCCGCATTGCGTTGCCATCAGACAACGCAGGCCAGTGCCTATACAATTTGCCTTGTTAAGCTGCACCCGCACGCCGCGCCAGCACCGCCGGACGGTGGTCCCCGCTCCTCGCGGCTGGCGGTGGTGGTGATCGCGGCCAACATGGCGGTTGCTATTCGGCGCACAATTGGTACCCTCATCGACTGCCGTTGCATTGTTGTTGATCGCATGACTAACCGCGACGTCATTCTGTGGTATCAGGCCCTCGGCCTCGGTCCTGGTCAGCACGAGTGGCGCGCGGTGCAAAAACATTACCGGCGACTCGTCAGGCAGTTTCATCCGGACCGCCTCCCGTCCGACAGCCCGCAGCGCGCCCATGCCGAGGAACGCGTAAAGCAGATCAACGTCGCGTATCGGGCGCTCGCGGCCCAGCACAAGATCCATGGTCAGTTGCCGCCTTGCCCGCCGTCGCCCCGGCACGATGCTCGCGCGCCAGTTACGCCGCTTCGCCGTCCCAGCCACGCGCCGGCAGCCAAGGCTCGACGCAATGACGCGCCAGCGGCGCAGGAAAATTCTACGCGCGCTCCGCCCGCTGCAACCGCGCGCCGCCAACGCATGTGGGCAGTGCCAATTGCGATCCTCGCGGTGCTCGGCTATCTCGCGGTCACGCAGCTCATCGAGATTTCCGAGCGCCGGCCAGGCAACGCCCCACCGAGCGCCGGCGCGCCTGCCGTAACGGGCGCCACCGACCCAGTGCGCGCCGCTCCGTTCACCGTCGGCGCAACGCTGGGTGAGGTGTATGCGGCGCAGGGTGTGCCAACCTCCGTTGAAGGCGATGTCTGGCATTACGGGTTGTCGACGGTGCAGTTCATGAATGGCCGGGTCGCGTCGTGGAAAGAACATTCCGACTACCCTCTCAATGCACAGCTGTTCAGGCCTAACCAATACAGCATTGAATCCTCGCACCCCCGGGTCCCTTAACGGGCCCCACGACCGAACATCACGACCTCCGCGGTTTGCAACAGAATTAACATGTCGAGGAACAATGTGTGGTTCTTCGCATAGTAAAGGTCGTACTGCAGTTTCTGCCGAGCGTCCTCCACCGACGCCCCATACG
>CAYZVX010000085.1:0-10426 GCA_964482055.1 uncultured Acidiferrobacteraceae bacterium | reverse complement strand
GCGAGCGCGGCCACGCCTGCGGCAGCCGTGCTCTTCAAAAAGGTGCGGCGGTGCATGTCTCTCATCTCCTCGGGGGGAACGTTTGGGTGGTCAAAATGCGCCGGCATCATACACGGACTGCCAGTCGCTCGAAATAGACGCAGGTCTCGGGTCATTTGTTCCCTCGCCCCCGCCAATCGGCCCGGCCGGCCGCAACCGCCAGCATGCCCGTGGCGATGAGCGCACCGGCGGCCACGGTTCCGGCAAAGCTGGACAGAGACCCCGGCGCTACCCAGCCGAGCGCGATGGGCAACAAGCCCGCCGCCAGTGGCAGCAGGAACCGCGATCCCGCCCACCATGCGTCCGCATCATTTTTTCGATGCGTTCTGCGCCCACCGAGCTGACCGAGTTGGCGCGCGGCGGCCGCAACAATGCCGGCGACCAGCACTCCAGGTCCAAGGGGGAACGGACCGCCACATCCAAAAGACAGACCACACAACAGAACCGGCACCGCGACGGCAAATGCCGTCACGGCTGCGCTGTCGCGGGCTTGCCGCGCGACCATAAACGCCGCAACGCCCAACGCCAGCAGGCTCGCCGCCGCGCCCAGGACCAGATCCCACGCCCGCGCTTGGCGCGGCGCGCGATCGGCGCGTACGATCAACTCATATCCCGCGGGCGGCGCGAGGCCGCTCAATCGTTGTGCCGCCTGCCGTGCAAGTTCAGCCGAGCGCACACCCGCCGCCGGCACTATCCACAGGTGGACGCCATGCCGGCCATCGATGCGTTGCAGCACGGCCGGCGCCGACATGGGCGCAATTTCCGCGACGCTCCCGAGCGACAGCGCCGGCCTGTCCTTCAGCTCGCCGGCGAGCAGGATGCCGGCAAGCTCCTCCTGCGTGCGTGCGGTGCGCGACTCCCGCAGGTAGGCGCGGTAGCGCGCCTCGCCATCCACGAACGCGCCGGCCAACACGCCGGTGCGCGCGATGCTGACGCTGCGCTCGACCGCAAGTAGATCCAGCCCTACCTCCATCAGGCGATCCGGGTCGGCCCGCAGGTGAAACGTCGACAGACGGCGCGAGTCGTCCCGGGTTACCCGCACGATGCCCGGTAGCTCCTTGAGCCGCTCGATGGCCGTTGCCGCCAGCGCCTCGAGCATCCCGGGATCGGCGCCAAGAATCTCGACGGCAACTCCACGGTCGCCCGCTGCGCCGTCTTCGAGCGCAATCGACCAGGCGGCCAGACGTGCGCGCAACTGCTCGACCAACCCCAGCACATGTTGCTGCCAGCGCGTCACGTCAAAGTTGCGCGACAACCGCGGGTCGAGCCATGCTGTCGCGTCGGCTGCGGTTGCGTTTTCATGCACTGTACCCATCGCACGTCGCGCGCGGGTCGTAACGTGCGCAAGCGCAACGTCGCCGCGCAGCACTGCCGTCGCCTCGTGCAACGCGGCGTCGACCTCGCCACTGGCCGCCTCGGGCGGCCCAGCAAAGACCAGCTCGGCGCGGCCGGAGCCGTGCAGATCGGCGCGCGGCGGCGCCGTCACCAGCGCCACACCCCCAGCCGCCGCCAGTGCGAGCAGCGCCCACACGGCGGGTCGCCGCGGTCCGGGTGCCGCTTTCCTCGACTCCACCTTCTCGCCTGCGCGTCTCAGCGTGGGAGCCAAGAGGCGATGCACGAGCACGCCGGCCGCGAGCGCCGCGGCGTTCGCAGTAAGAAGCTCGGAGTGATCCTGGGCGAACACCGCGAGCGCGGCCAGCGCCGCAACCAGGCCCGCCAGGGTCGCGACCACCGGTGCGCGTGCCCTTACTGGCGGATCCGCGAACGCCGCGGCGCTGCCCCGTAGCGCAAGACCGAACAGCGGCACCAGCAGCATCGCGCCGAATCCGATACCCGCCACGCGCTGCGGCGTGGCCGCGGCACCGATCAGTGCCGCCAGCACTACCGGCAGGCTGACACTGAGCGCTACCGCAAACGTCGCGTACAACGCACGCCGCCATGACAAGAGCGCTGCGGCGACCACTACCGTCAAGAGCAATGTGACGGCGATGCCGGCGAGCGTCTGTCGGACTGCCAGACGCAATGCCGGCCGGGCGTCTGCCACGGCTTGAACGTGCACACCGTGCGGCAACAGTCGATTGCTCTGCAGCCAGGCGAGCTGCGCGTCGATGCGCTCTGCGACAGCCAGAAGCTGCACGTCCCCGCGCAGCTGCACTTCAACGAGGACACACTGTCGACCGTCAATGCGCACCGCTTCATGCTCGCGCAGCCGTGGCGTGATCTGCGCCAGCTCTCCGATCCCGATGGTCTCGCCGCTCGGCAATCGCACCGCCAGCGCGGCCAGTCCCGTCGCCGGCATTGCGGATGGCGCGGCACGCAAGGCGCGCCAGAGCTCATCGAGGGCGAGGCCGAATCCGGCCAGACGTCGGGCATCGACGACCACCTCGACGTCGCGCTCCGGGCCGCCGTTGACCTTGAGTGCGGCAACGCCCGGTACGGCGGCCAGCGTGCGCACCAGCGTCGTATCGATCCAGGCGCGCAGCGCATCGAGCGGACCCTCCTCGGTACTGAAGGCGTACTCGAGATTCGGCAGCGCCGGGGGATGGCGCTCGATACGGGTGTCGACCAGCAGCAGCGGCCAGCGCTGCTGCGCGCGCTCGACCATCCGCACCGCCTCGGTCTCTGCGCGATCACGCTGGCGGGTCGAGACAAAATCCAGCCGCAGCGCGATTACCCCGTCGCTCGTGCGCGACTCGATGCGGCGCGGGGCGAGCGCCTGCGCCGCTTCGGTTTCGAGTGCGCGCGTCACCTGCTGTTCCAGCGTTGCCGCCGTGACGCCGGGCGCGACCAAGCGCATGCGCAACTGCGGCGGTTGCGGCGGCGCATCGAACGCGAGCGGCAGGCGCAGCGCCGAGACGGCGCCGGCCAGCACCAGAAGCCAGGACAGGGCCATGACCGTCGCGCGCCGCCGCGCCGCCCCGGTCACGATGCCGCGCTCAAGCATGCGCGCGCGGGAGGAAGGGCTCGAGCTCGGAGAGCGCGCGACGGTAGACGTCGCGCTTGAAGGCTATGATCTCGTCGAGGGCATGCCAGTATTCAACCCAGCGCCAGGCATCGAACTCCGGACATCGGGAGACGTCGAGACGCACGCTCGAGTCATCACCCAGCAGGCGCAGCAGGTACCAGATCTGCTTCTGACCGCGAAACAGCGGTGCGCGGCCGCCGCGACACGCGCGTGACCCGTTGCGGCGGCGCAGTTCCTCGGGTATGTCGTAGCGCAGCCAGTCACGCGTGCGCCCGAGGATCTCGACCTGCTCGGGCCCGAGCCCGATCTCCTCGTACAGCTCGCGGAAAAGCGCTTCTTCGACGGATTCTTCCGCGTTGACGCCGCCCTGCGGAAACTGCCAGCCGTCCTGCCCGGCGCGCCGCCCCCAGAACACGCGCCCATCGCGGTTGCAGAGGATGATGCCGACATTGGGCCGGTAACCCGATTCGTCTATCATGACAGGGCCTTGCCCCGCGCCCGGGGCCCCGATCTGTTTCCGACCACGATTTTTCCACGATCCCCCCAACCGAGCAACGCGCCCAGCCCATGCCGCTCGCCATTTTCGATCTCGACAACACGTTGCTGCGCGGCGATAGCGACCACGCGTGGGGGGAATTCCTGGTCGAGCGCGGCCTGGTCGACGGCGAGGCGTACCGGCGTGAGAACGAGCGCTACTATGCCGCCTATCAGGCCGGCACGCTCGACATCTTCGAGTTCCTCGCCTTCGCGCTCCGTCCGCTCGCGGCGCACCCGCCCGATGTGCTGGATGCCTGGCATCGCGAGTTCATGCGCGAGAAGATCCTCCCGATGATCACCCCGGCGGCGCGCGCCCTCGTCGAACGCCACCGGGCGCGCGGCGATACCTTGCTCATCATTACCGCGACCAACCGCTTCGTCACCGCCCCCATCGCACGCGAATTCGGCATCGAGCACCTGATCGCCACCGAGCCCGAGATGGTCGACGGCCGCTACACCGGCCGCGTCCAGGGGGTGCCGAGCTACCGCGAGGGCAAGGTGGAACGGCTGCGCCAGTGGATGCAGGCCCATGGCGCGAGCTTGCACGACAGTCACTTTTACAGCGACTCGCACAACGATCTGCCGCTGCTGCGGCTCGTCACGCATCCGGTGGCGGTCAATCCCGACGCGCAGCTGCGCGAGGAGGCGCGCGCACGCGGCTGGACCATACTGCAGCTTGCCTGACACAGGCGCCGCGCCTCACGGCGCAAATGCCGCGACGGTGCTACCGCAAGGGCGGCGCGAGCGTGATATACTGGCGGCTCGCCACCGATGCGGAGGCCGATATTCCCAAGCCGCGCTGCAAAGAAATGAAGCTGCTCGCCCCCATCGCCTGCCCACGCACCGGCCCGCCGACATGAGCGCGGCCGCCCAGAACACCGCGCGATTGCGAGAGCTCGAAGCACAGGCCGCGCGGCTGCGCAAGCTCATCGACGGGATGCGCGAGGTCCTGTTCGAGCTCGACGCCCAGGGCCGGTTCACGTTTCTGAATCCCGCCTGGACTACCCTCACAGGTTTCGACGTCGACACCTCGCTGCACAGGCGCTTCACCGAGTTCCTTCTCGATGAGAGTGAGGCGGCGGATTTCTCGCCCGATGCCCTGCCCCGGCTTCACGTGCGCCAACGCGAACTGGCGCTGCGCACCGCAAGCGGCAAGACACTGTGGACCAGCCTGACCGCCGAGGCGCAGCGCGACGCGCATGGCCGCGCCACCGGGGTAATCGGAACGCTGAGCGACGTCACCCAGAACGTTGAGCTCAACCGCCTGCTCACGCGCTACCAGGAGGAACTCTATCAGCTGTCCGTGTCCGATCCCCTGACGGGACTGTTCAACCGGCGCCATTTCGACATGCAGCTTGAAGCGATCCTGAGTGAACAGCTGGCGCACGACCGGCCTGTCTGTCTGTTGCTTATCGATCTGGACGGGTTCAAGTTCATTAACGACACCTACGGGCACCTGTTCGGCGACGAGGTTCTGCGCCGTACCGCCGACCTGCTGCGCCGGCAGGTGCGGCGCAACGACTACGTCGCGCGCCTTGGCGGTGACGAGTTCGCCATGGTCCTCAAGAACACGAATCTCGACAACGCCACGCGCATCGCGCGCAAGCTCCACGGTGCGATTCATGAGACGCGCGTCACCCTGCCGGTCGGTTCCATCCAGTTGCAGGCCAGCATCGGCGTGGCCGAAGCGCCGACGCACGGCCGCGCCGCGCGCGACCTGGTGAGCGCGGCGGACGTCGCCCTCTATCAGAGCAAACGCCACGGCCGCAATCGCGTCGAGGTCCTTTCGCCCGACGCCAACCAGGCGATGATGTCGATCTTCAGCCAAGGTTTCCAGCTGCGCAACGCGCTGGAGCAGGGTCACATTCAGCCGGCCCTGCAACCGATCTACGACATGCGCGACGGCAAGCCGATGGCCTACGAAGTGCTGGCGCGCATGCAGGTCGACGGCGCGCTTGTCGCGGCGAAGGACTTTATCGGCGTAGCCGAGGAGCTCGGTCTGACGCGTGACGTCGACCTGCACATCATCGCGCACGCGCTGGCGCGCACCGAAACACACCAGGCGCTGTTTCTCAACGTGGACGTGTCGTCCTTCAACGATCGCGATTTCGTGCGCGACCTTCAGGCCCTGCTCGCCCCTGCCTGCGCCGAGGGCCGCGACATCACCGTGGAGTTCACCGAGCGCGAGGCCATCCCGCTCAGTGACAGCTTTCACGAGGACATCCGCGTGCTGCGCCGGCTCGGCTGCAAAATCGCGATCGACGATTTCGGCAGCGGATATTCGACGTACTACATGCTCAATCAGCTGCGCCCGGACTACCTCAAGATCGAGGGCGGCTTCGTGCGCGGAATGGTGCACAACGACTCGGATCGCAAGATCGTGGCGCACATCCACGATCTGGCGCAGTCCTTTGGCGCCGAGACCATTGCCGAGTGCGTGGAGGATGCCGCCACTGAAGAAGCGTTGCGCCGCATCGGTATCCGCAATGCCCAGGGGCTTTATTACGGTGAGCCCGCACTGTGCGGCTGACGCCAGGCGTCGATCGATGACGCGAATCCTCACACGCAACAGAATTGCTTGAATCGGCCCCGGCTTTCTCACAAAATGCGCACCGCTTGGCGGGTCGCCAATGCTTGTGCATCTCAGTCAACCTGTTGAAACTTGATTTGTTAGCCAAAGGGAAACCAACGTCATGAAGAAGTACTCGATTCTGCTCGCTGCCCTGCTCGCGCTTGGCCTGGGCGCTACCGCCTGCCAGAAGAAAGAAGAAAAGAAGCCTGCCGCGGCGCCCGCAGCGGAAGCCCCGGCTGCCGCTCCGGCTGGTGAAGCCGCCAAGCCGGCAGAAGGCGCGGCCCCGGCTGCCCCGGCCGCTCCGGCTGCTCCCGAAAAGAAGTAACTCGTCTCAGCGCAGTCAGGCACAAGGCCGATCCGCGCAGGCGGATCGGCCTTCTTTTCTTAAGGCGGATAGCGGCTGTTCGCCTGGCGTGCGTTCACTGCCGAAGCTCGTGAATCGTGAATCGACCAGTCACGAATGACGAGCCACCAATCACTGTCGTTCACTGCGCGTTGACACCGTCACGCCACCTCCCTAACATTGCGCGCGAGCTTGCATAGCTCACGAACGTTTCAGGTGTTCCGCGCACGCGCGGAATGAAACGGGAAGCCGGTGCGTACGCCTCTTCAGGTTGGCCCAGAGGCGAACAATTCCGGCGCTGCCCCCGCAACGGTAAGCGAGCCGGGCGAATCATCGTGCCACTGCGCTGTGTCTGAGCGCGGGAAGGCGATTCGCCGATCGAACGATCACTCGCGAGCCCGGAGACCGGCCTGAAGCCACACCCACGGTGTCGCGGAGGGCGATCACAGGGCGCTGGTACCGCCCCTCTTCCTCCTTGCGACCCACAACGTCCGCCGCGCGGGTGAGCGCGGGGAGGAGGAATGATGACCACCACCAAGATCCTGGCGGCCCTGCTGTTCGCCGGCATCGCCATCTCGTCACTACAGGCTGCCGAGTTGCCCGACAACGCGATCGTCGTGACGGCGACGCGCACCCCGCAAACCACAGACGAATCTCTCGCTTCCGTGACCGTGCTCACACGCGAGGACATCGCCCGACAGCAACCGCAGGACCTCTACGAGCTGCTGCGCACGCAGGCCGGCATCGACCTCACGCGCACAGGCGGCGCGGGAGGCAACGTGAGCCTGTTCTTGCGCGGCACCAATTCCAACCACGTGCTGGTGCTGATCGACGGTGTGCGCGCCGCTTCGGCCACCACCGGTGCGTTCGACTGGCGCAGCCTGCCGGTCTCGCAGATCGAGCGCATCGAGATCGTGCGTGGCCCGCGCGCGGTCCTCTACGGGTCGGATGCCATCGGTGGCGTGATCCAGATCTTCACGCGCCGGCCGCGTGGCGCCGAGGCGGCGGTCGGCGCCGGCAGCTACGACACCTACCAGGCCGAGGCCGGCTGGGGCGGCGGCGCGGTGCAGGCGAGCGTCTATGCGAGCGCCGCGGACAGTAAGGGATTTTCGGCGCAGAACAAGCGCGGCTTCTCATTCGATCCGGACGACGACGGCTACCGGTACGCGAGCGTGTCGGCGGCGGCCGCGAGCGCGCTCACGGCGTACACGAATCTCGAGCTGCGCGCCTGGCAGAATTCCGGGAAGGCTGACTTCGACCAGGGCACGAGCGATACCCTCAACCGCACCGTCAGCGCCCGCCTGCAGCAGCGCGCGACTCAGGCTTGGACGCACACGTTCAGCGCGGGCTACGCGCGCGATGACCTCGATACCGAGTCGGGCTTCCCCTGGCAGTTCACGACCGACCGCTACATGGCTGACTGGCAGCACGACCTCATGCTCGGCGCTGCCGGGCTGTTCACCGCGGGGGTCGCTTACGTGCAAGAGAGCGCAAGGAACATCGACAAGTTTGCGGACACAACCGTCTACGATCGCAGCACGCACAACACTGGTCTGTTCGCGCTGTGGCAGACGCGTTGGAACGCGGTGGATCTGCAGGCCGGCGTGCGTGGCGATGACTACAGCACGTTCGGCACCCATGGCAGCGGCAGTCTCGCGCTCGGCACGGAAATCAGCGCCACAACCCGCCTGTGGGCCTCCTACGGCAGTGCCTTCCGGGCGCCCAACGCCAACGAGCTCTACTCGCCGGGCTATGGCGGATTGTTCGCCGGCAATCCTGACCTTAGCCCGGAACGCTCGCGCTCGGCCGAGCTAGGGCTAACGCTTAGAACGTCGGCGGCCGAGCAGGTCAAGATCAATGTGTTCGACACCAAGATCGATGACTTGATCGCATTCCAAGGCGTGAGCTTCCAGGCGATCAACATCGATGCCGCCACCGTCACCGGCGTCGAAGTCGAGTACGAGCTGCTGCACGGGCGCTGGCGCCATCGGGCGAACCTGACGGCGCAGCGCGCCCGCAACGACGTCGACCACAGCCCGCTGCTGTATCGGCCGGATCAGAAGGCGACCTATACGGTACATCGCCTGCTGGGCGCCGGCGGGTCGGTCGGCGCCGAGGTGCAGCTCGTGTCCGAGCGCACCGGCCTCACCGACCGCCTGCCCGGCTACGGGCTCGTGTCGCTTGCGGCGCACTGGCCGCTCGCACCGGGCTGGTTCCTCGACGGCCGGCTCGAAAACCTGTTCGACAAGGACTACGAGCTCGTCGAGGGTTTCAACACGCCCGGCCGCTCGCTGTTCGTCTCGGTACGCTATGCCCCGTCATACCAGATCAGGTAGGCACACCCCGGCCGCGCGGCTGCGCCTCGCCCTGGCTCTGTCGCTGCTGCTGCACCTGCCGCTGCTGGCGACGGAGTCGCGAGACGATCGACCCACGAATCGGCCGTCGCCGGTCGGCACCACGGAGCTTGCCGTTGAGCTCCTCGACACGCGGCGCGCCGCGGCCCGACCGTCACCGCCCGTACCCCGGCTGCACGCGTCCAACACGCCAGCGCTGCCAGCAACCGTTACCCCGACGGGACCTGCTCCCACGTCAGCCGAGGTCGCGCCAGTATCCGGGGAGGCCGCAGGCACCGGCACGGCGGCACGCCGCCGCCTCGCCCACCAATATCTCGCCGCGCAGCTGGCGCAGTACTTCACCTATCCGGCGCTCGCGCGTCGCCAAGGCTGGGAGGGTCAAGTACTATTGACGCTGACCATTGAACCGGACGGACAACTGGACAACCTGCAAGTCGCGCGCAGCTCCGGCTACGCCGTGCTCGACGCGGCCGCGCTGCATGCCCTGCAGCGCGTGGGCCGGCTATCCGCTGCCGCGGACTGGCTCGCCGGCTCGACGCTCGACATGCACCTGCCGGTGATCTATCGGCTGAGAGACTGACCGCAAATGGGCCACCGACTTTCCAAGATCTACACCCGCACCGGTGACGATGGCACGACCGGTCTCGGTGACGGTGCGCGTGTCGCCAAAGACAGTCTCCGGGTCGAGACGTTCGGCGCGGTCGATGAGCTCAACAGCGCGATCGGCGTTGCGCTCACTGCCGACATGCCCGACACGGTGCGCGAGCTGCTGGTGACCATTCAACACGAGCTGTTTGACCTCGGTGGTGAGCTCTGTATCCCGGGCCGCCGCGTCATCACGGACGCGCACATCGCGCGGCTCGAGCAGTCGCTCGACGCGCTCAACGCCACGCTCGCACCGCTCAAGGAGTTCGTTCTGCCCGGCGGCGCGCCGGCCGCGGCCGCGTGCCACCTCGCGCGCGCCGTCTGTCGCCGCGCCGAACGCCGCACGGTGAGCCTGCACCGCACCGAGCCCGTCAACCCGGCAACGCTGCGCTACCTGAACCGGCTGTCGGATCTGTTGTTCGTGATGGCGCGCCACATTAATGCCCAGCGTGGCGTGCCCGATGTGCTCTGGCAGCCGGGCGGGAAGCCGCCTTAGCGCATCGCAGTCGATCCACGCACGGCGTCGAGCGCCGCGCACAAGCGCTCCGCACCATCGAGCATGCGCGGGCCGGCGCGGTGCAGCGTGTCCGGATCGATCCACACGAGACGGTCGTGCCGCACCGCTTGCAGCTGCGGGTAGCCGAGCCAGCGCTGCCGCCATTCGCGCCACAGGGCGGCATCGCCTCCGCCAATGATCACCTGCGGATCGCGCGCCAGCACCGCTTCGATGTCGATGCGTCCGGCAAGCATGGGCAGATCGGCAAACACGTTGCGCCCGCCGCACAACCGGATAACGTCGGTAATAATGTGCTCGCCACTGATGGTCATGAGCGCAGGATCGAGGAGCTGATAGAAGACGCTGACGGGTGCGCGGGATGCGTAACGCTGTTCGAGGCGCGCGGCGCGCTGGCGCAGCCGGCTGGCCGCCGCTGCTGCCTCGGGCTGCGAGCCGGCCAGCAGGCCGAGCCGCT
>CAYZVX010000084.1:0-10468 GCA_964482055.1 uncultured Acidiferrobacteraceae bacterium | reverse complement strand
GCTGCCGGCGCCGGAGGTGGCCGAGCTCGGCATCGCGTTGTGTGCGGCCGTGCACGACCTGCACCACCAGAACGTCATCCACCTCGATCTCAATCCGCACAACGTGCGCAACCGGCCCGACGGCACGGTCGTGCTGATCGACTTTGGCATTGCGCACCACGCCGCGCTGCCCGACCTGATCGATTCGGCCTTCGGCGAGGCCGAGGGCACCACGCCGTTTATCGCCCCGGAACAGGTCAAGCACGTGCGCAGCGAATCGCGCAGCGACATCTATGCCATCGGCGCGATTCTCTACCTGCTCGCGACCGGGGCCTATCCGTTCGGCCGGCCCAACCTGCTGTCGGTCCACAAGCGCCTGTTCGAGCCGCCGCTGCCGCCGCGGGTGCGCAATCCGCAGGTGCCGGCATGGCTGCAGGAGGTGATCCTGCGCTGTCTGGAGATCCATCCCGACCATCGCTACACCACCGCGCGGCAGGTGGGCTACGCGCTCGGCCATCCCGAGGACGTGCACCTGACGCGCCGCGCGCGCCAGCTGCGCCCGGCCGGGTGGCTCACCCGCACCCGGCTGTGGTGGCGTTCGCTGTATCAGGTGTTCGACGAAGGCGAGGCGCTGCGTCCGGTCGAACGCCTGTCGCGGGCCCCGCACGTGCTGGTCGCGCTCGATCTCGCCCACAGCTCACGCGCGCTGCGCCAGGCGCTGCGCGCAGCGGTGCGCAGGTTCGCGCGCAACGAATCGCAGGCGTACTTCACCTTCATCCACGTGTTTCCCAGTCGCGCCCGCGAGGGGGTCGCCACCGGCACCGCCGGCCCGAGCGCGGCGCAGTGGTTGGTCGAGATGCGGAACTTCGCGCAGACCCTGCGCCTGCCGGCGGGTCACGCCTTCTTTCACGTCGCCTGCGGCCAGCCGGCCGCCGTCATCAGCGAATACGCCCGGCGCCATGCGCTCGACTACATCATCATGGGCGCGCGCGGGTCCTCGGCACGCCGCCGCTTCCTGGGCAGCGTGTCGGCGCGTGTGGTTGCCGAAGCGCCGTGCTCGGTGACCGTGGTGCGCGCCCGGGAAAGCATCGGGACCCGGCCGGCGTCGCAGGGCCGTCGGCGCCATCAACGCACCTCGGCGCGCGCCTCCTAAGCATCACGGCCCAGCCGTGCGCCTTGGAACGGTTGCTTGGTGCCCTTGGTCAGGGTCGCCGGCGCTGTTCGCGCGCCTGCTCGCGCCGCACCAGCGCGGCCAGGTCCGTCAGGTGCTCGGCGAAGATATCGAGCAGATCGTCGACCGACAGGATGCCAACCAGCGCGCCAGCGGCGTCCACAACCGGGATGCGCCGCACGGCCTTGGCGCGCATGGCCTTGATGGTGTCGAACAGGTCATCATCCTCGCGCGCGGTCACGAGATCGAAGCTCATGACGTCGCCGACCGTGACGCCCTGCACGTCGACGCCCTCGGCGAGCACCTCGATGACCACGTCACGGTCGGTGACGATGCCGATGGGCACGCGCCGGCCGGCGCGCTCCTCCACCACGATCAGGTCGCCGACATGGTGCTCGCGCATCAGCCGCGAAACCTCGGGGATTCCGGCGGATTTTTCTATGAACACGACCTCGCGGTTGCAGAATCTTCCGGCTGACATGTGCGCGCCCTCGCGGTTTCACCGTTGCGTCCGACCCTGCAGGGCATTCTATGCGCACGACACGGGCGCAATTTGATGTAGATCAATGAGGGGCATGGGCAGTTCTGCAAGAGTGCGCGCCACGTACGCCAACATCCGGTTTTACCGACCGCCGCCCGCACCTGCACAGACGGCCGCCTTCTCTCCCTGGCAGGCCGTATCTTTAGGACGGCGGTTTTTTTTGATCACACGGATGTGCGAATGCCGGCGCCGCGCTGGATGCGCGGTTGGCGCCGGTGCCCTCATCCCGGATGCAGTGGTGCGCGCAAGCGCGCTGGCGCACCTGCCACGGTCCAGGCTTTCGCGCCACAGCGCCACCCGGTACAGTAGCCCGACGACCGGCCCGCCGCAGGCATGCTCGAGCTGCTCATCAATACGTTCGTGCTGTTGATCGTGGTCATCGACCCGGTGGGCCTGGTGCCGATGTTTGCCGCCATCACCCGGGGCGAGAGCGAGCGCGCGCGCCGGCGCATGGCGCTGCGCGGCACCGCGATCGCCGCGATCATCCTGGTCACATTCATTTTTGCCGGCGACGGCATCCTGCGCGCCCTGGGCGTGAGCGTGCCGGCGTTCCAGATCGCCGGCGGCGTGCTGCTGTTTCTGCTCGCCGTCGACATGGTGTTCGCGCGTCATTCCGGTTTTCGCTCGACGACCGAGCGCGAGCAGCAGGAGGCGGCCAGCCGCAAGGACATCTCGGTGTTTCCGCTCGCCTTTCCGCTCATCGCCGGGCCGGGGGCGCTCACCACCGTGCTGCTCATGGTCAACGACCAGGGCGACAACCCGGTGTTCCTGCTCGCCGGCTTCGCGGTGCTGATCGCCGTGCTGGCGCTCACGCTCGTCGCGCTGCTCGCCGCGGGCCGCATCATGCGGCTCATCGGCGAGACCGGGGCGAACGTGGTAAGCCGCGTGCTCGGCGTGATTCTCGCGGCGCTCGCGGTACAGTATGTGCTCGATGGCGTGCAGGCCGGTTTTGCGACCATCGAGCCCGCGCCGGGCATTGAAGCCAGTCAAGAGGTCACAATCTGAACAGACGTACCGTACCCACGAGCCACTCACAGGAGGCCATCATGTCCAATCATGTCTACAAGATGCTGGAGCTTGTCGGCTCCTCGACGCAGAGCACCGACGATGCCATCCGCAATGCGATCGAGCGTGCCGGCAAGACCGTGCGTCATCTCGACTGGTTCGAGGTGGTGGAGACGCGCGGGCACATCGCGGACGGCAAGATCGCGCACTTCCAGGTCAAGCTCAAGATCGGCTTCCGCCTGGAAGGCTGAGGCGCGCCGTCGCGGCGACGCCGCAGCGCTGCGGCAGCGGCGGCTACCGAGGCCCCGGGATGCACAAGATCTACACGGCGGCGAACCTGGCCGACGCCTACCTGGTGCGTGACCGTCTAGCGCGCGCGGGCATAGAGGTCTATGTCTTCAACGAGCACGCCCAGGGCGGGCTCGGGGAGATTCCATTCACCCAGACCTACCCGGAGCTGTGGCTCGCCGACGGCCGCGACGTCGCGCGCGCACTCGACGAGATTCACGCCCACGAAGGCGCGTCCCGGCGCGACGATCCGCCGCGCAAGTGCCCGGCTTGCGGCGAAGACAGTCCGGCGAGCTTTGACGTGTGCTGGCGTTGCGGGGGAATGCTCGCCCGTTAAGCGATACGCTCGATATCCTGCGGCAGCGGCATGTGCAGCGACGGGTCGATGCCTTGCACCAGGGGATCCAGCACCTGTTCGACCTCGCAGGGCCGCCCGTCGGGCGTGCGATGCGTGGCCAGGTCGATGATCTGGCCGGCGGGGTAGGGCTGGTAGTTCGCGCGCAGCACCAGCGCGACGCGCGGCTTGAGGCGCTGCACGCGATTGACGGTGACCACCACGCCGATATCGCCGGTATTGAGCTCCACCAGGCTTCCGATCGGGTAGATCCCCATGCACTGGATGAAGCGCTCGACGAGCTCGCTTGGGAACTGCCGGTCACGCCAGGCGTACAACTGCTTGAGGGCTGCCTGCGGCGACAGGCGCGTGTGATAGGGGCGCTCGGAGGTGAGCGCGTCGTAGCAGTCGCTGAGCGCGCCGATCGCCGCGAACAGGCCGATTTCCTCACCCTTGGCGCCATTCAGGTAGCCGCTGCCGTCGTGGCGCTCGTGATGCCCCGCCACGACTTCAAGGGCGGCGATCGGCACGCCCGGCATCTGTTGCAGCAGCTCGATGCCCCAGTACACGTGTTGCTCGAGCAGCGCGCGTTCGCGCTCATCGAGCGGGCCCGGCTTCTTCAGCACGGCATCGGGCATCTTGACCATGCCCACGTCGTGCAGCAGCGCGCCGATACCGAGCGCGTGCAGGTCGGAATCGTCCATGCCCAGCTGCCGGCCGAGAGCGAGCGCGAGCACGCACACGCGCAGGCTGTGTTGCACGAGGTATTCGTCCTTGTGCTTAAGCTGGCTGAGGCACATGAGGGCGTCCGGGTTGCGCAGCACGCTCTCGACCATGGTTCCCACGGCGCGCTTGATCGCCAGCGTGTCGATGCCGCGGCCATGGCGCAGCTCGGCCAGCAGCGCGTTGATCTGGGTGCGCGCGGCGCCGAAGGTCGAGTAGACGGCCCCAAGCTCCTGTTCAAGCGTGGTCTGATCCGAGTACGGTGCGCGCGCGCCCGGATGATTGGTGATCTTGAGCAGGTCCTGCTCGATTCGCGCCGCCGCGTGCGTGGCAATGATCTGCGCGCTCCGTACCGGCTGCACGGCGGTCGCCGCGGCAAAGCTCTCCGGCACCTCGACGTAGACGAACTGGCAAAGCCGCCGCAGCGCCTCGACGTCATCGTGCGTACGGACGCGGAAGCCGGGCGGGGAATAGGGGGTATCGATCCACGGGCGGTCGAGTTCCGTGACGAACATCCCGGGGCGAAGCTGTGCGACGTCGATCTTTCTGCGTAACGGCATGTTGTTGCACGGTCCCGGGCGGGGCCGGCGAGCCCTTTGCTGCTGTTGCCTAACTCTTTGAATTGGAGTGCAAGAACGGTGCCGGTCGTCAGAAGATCGACAAGCCGCGGACCTACAAGGGAAAGTTCCGCGCCGCTTTTTTGACGCGGACGACATCGTTGGGCGCGCCGCGGCGCGCCCTGCCGTCTTTGGTCAGATCGCGGCGCGTGCCGCTCGGCTCGAGCCTGCAAGAAACCCCAGCGCCCGCGGGCTTGATTGTGCCGCCGTGCGCCGCTACGGTACGCGGCCTCGATCAGGGATTCGCATGTCGCTCGCCCGCCCCGCACCCAGCCAGTACCAGCTCGTTGAAACGCGGCTGCAGGAGCGTCTCGCCGATGGCAAGACACGCTGTCACCTGTGCGCGTGGCGCTGCGGCTTGAAGCACGGCCAGCGTGGCTTCTGCCAGGCGCACGTCAACCGCTATGGCACGCTCTACAACCTGTCCTATGGCATCCTGTCGGCGGTTGACGTCGGTCCGATCGAGGCCAAACCGGTGCGCCACTTCCGCCCCGGCACCCAGGTTATGTCGGTCGGCAGCTACGGTTGCAGCTTTCGCTGCGGCGGCTGCCACAACCTGGAGATCTCCTGGGGCGTGACCGCGCTCGATGCGTTGGCGCGTGGCGAGTCCACCGCCGCCTATGTGACGCCCGCCGAGCTCGTCGCGGCCGCGCAGCGTCACGACGTGCAGGGCATCGCCTTTACCTACTCGGAGCCGGCGGTGTGGCTCGAGTACGTGCTCGACGTCGCGGAGGTTGCGCACGCCGCGGGCCTGTACACGGCGTACGTGTCCAATAGCTTCGTGACGCGCGAGGCGCTGGCCCTGCTGCCGGGCAAGGTCGACGTGTTGTGCTCGGACATCAAGAGCCTGGACGACGGTTTCTACCGGGAGATCTGCCAGGCCGCGCGCGTCGCGCACGTGCTCGATGCCATCGAGCAGGCGCAACGGCTCGGTATCCACGTGGAGACCCGCACCAACGTCATTCCCGGTCGCAACGACGACCCGGCAATGCTGCGCGCCATCGCGCAGTGGGTGCACGACCACCTGGGCGCCGACAGCCCCTGGCACATCACGCGCTTCTTCCCCGCCTACAAGCTCGCGCACCTGCCGGCCACGCCGAGCGAGCTGCTGTGGCGGGCGTACGACCAGGCGCGCGCGGTGGGACTGACCCATGTCTATGTCTACGACGACAAGGGCTGTGACTGCGCGCAACACAACCGGCCGGTGGCGGCGTATCTCGATCAGGATCCGGCCGCGGTGCACGCGGTGAAGAAGTGCGCCGCCAGCTGCTGCGGCGCGGAGGGTATCCTGCTCAAGAAGTACGAAGTGACCAGCGCAACGTGATGAGTGTCAAGTTGCCGAGCGCATCGCTCGCGCCTTGGTCGTTCGGCGCACTTCACGGCTGATGCAACGCTGCCTTCACAGGCGCGTGCTCAGCTCCGCTTCCGCCTGCACCTTGGCGCGCAGCAGGTGCTCGGCGATGTGCTCCCAGGGCCGGCGCGGTGCGGACACGATCTCGGAGATGCGGCGCGAGAACTTGTAGTAGCGATCGAGCTCCGGATCGCGCAGCGGTTCGACGGCCGATTCGAGAAAGGCGATCAGGCCCTCGATCTTGCGCAGCTTCTCCCGGATGGTGTTGACGTCCTGGTCTTCTTCCTTGGCCTCGAAGTAGGCCTCGGCGTTCTCGAGCATGGTCTCGGCCGCCTGGCTGAGATGCTGAAAGTCGAGATCGAACATCCCATAGGCGCGCTGGTACATCTTGAACAGCTCCACTACCATCGGTTTGAGGTCGTCCAGCCGCGGATAGAGCGGCAGCGCGTTCATGTAGCGGGCGAAGATGTCATCGTGCCCGGCAGCGGGACGCGCGAAGGCGTGATCCGGCTGTTCGCGCATGTGCGGGTTCATGGCCATCTGCGACATCGCCTTGAGGTCCGCGAGGGCGTCGCGCACCTCGGTTTCGCGGTTGCGCGACTCGCGGCGCGCATAGCGCAGGTTTGACTCCGCCTCGCTGAAATCGAAGGCGGCCACCACCTCCTGCCTGATCTTCGCCTCGAGCGGGCCATGCGTGTCGGAGCCGAGGCTGCCGGCGAGGCGGCGCTTGAGCTGCTCGCGCGCGGCCCGCGCAATCCGGTACACGTCGAGGCTCTTGGCCTCGCTTTCCTTGGCGGCCAGATATTCGTGCATGCCGCGGTGCAACGCCTCGACGCGGTTCGCGAACGCGTGCGAGAAATCGAGAAACGGGCCGACGAAGGCGGCGTTTTCCTCGGGTGAGCACGGGTCGCGCTCGAGCGCTTCGCGCAGCGCCATGATCTTGCTGTTGAGCGTCACCACGCACGTGGACACGCCGGCCAGTGTGCTCGAGATACCGGCGAAGGACTGGTGAATGCGGCGCGTCGCCTTGAGGGTTTCGATGAGCTTGCGCAGCATCGTCTCCTCGCCGCTGGTGCGCAGGAACAACGCCTGCAGGCTCTGGCGCGCGTCTTCCAGCTGATCGCGCGCGAGCAGGGCGTGCTCCTCGATGAAGTAGAGAGCGGTGAGCGACACCAGCGCTTCGCGCTGCGATGTGTCGGTCGCTTGGGAATGAAGGTCGCTCACAGTTTGACTCGCACCCCGGCCACTTGGGCGCGCCGCGGCGCCCGGTCGCTCAGCGACAGCCTATAGCACTGCCAATCCTGTGCCAATTCATCGATTCGGCTCCGCGGTTTCGGCGGCCAAAAAACGGGCGAGAACGCCCTGGAGGTGCCCAGGCTGGCGGCCGGGATGTGCTTCTAGGCTAGAATGGCGGCGGGCCGGGGGTGGGCGGAGCATTGAACTCGGCACCATGGGGCCCTATCTAAACTTGGCAATTGAACTTTCCAAACAACGAGGTGGAGACCCTACCGTATGTTTAAGCGCGTTACGCTGTTCGTCCTGACCAACCTGGCGATTCTCATCGTCCTGAGCATTTCGGTGCGGCTGCTCGGGGTGGATCGGTTCCTCACGGCGCAAGGGCTCGACGTCGGCATGCTGCTCGCCTTCGCGGCGGTGATCGGCTTCACCGGGTCGTTCATCTCGCTTGCCATGTCGAAGTGGATGGCGAAGCGCAGCACCGGCGCTGTTGTCATCGAGCAGCCGCGTACCGCGGCCGAGCAGTGGCTGGTGGAGACGGTGCGCCGGCAGGCCAAGCAGGCCGGCATCGGCATGCCCGAGGTGGCGGTCTACGACTCGCCCGATATCAACGCCTTCGCTACCGGCATGAACCGCAACAACGCGCTGGTGGCGGTGAGCACAGGGCTGCTGTCCAACATGAGCCGGGACGAGGCCGAGGCGGTGCTCGGTCACGAGGTCACGCACGTGGCCAACGGCGACATGGTGACGCTCACCCTGATCCAGGGCGTGGTCAACACCTTCGTGATCTTCCTGGCGCGCGTCGCCGGGTTCGTGGTCGACAGCTTTCTGCGTCGCGACCAGGAAAACAGCGGCCCCGGCATCGGCTACTGGGTGACCAGCATTGTCGCCGAGATCGTGCTCGGTATCCTGGCCAGCATGATCGTCATGTGGTTCTCGCGCCAGCGCGAGTTCCGCGCTGACGCCGGCGGCGCCCGTCTGGCCGGCCGCGAGAAGATGATCGCCGCGCTCGAGGCCTTGAAGCGCGCGCACGAGCCGGCGGCGCTCCCCAACCAGATGGCCGCCTTCGGCATCAATGGCGGTATGGGCAGCGGCCTGAAGCGGCTGTTCATGTCGCACCCGCCGCTCGATGAGCGCATCGCCGCCTTGCAGGCGCGCGCGTAAGCTCCCCGTCAACCCGACCCGCCGGTTTCCCGCAAGAAACTGGCGGGTTTTTTGTTTGTGGCGGGCGGCTTCCGGGTTGAGCAGGATGGCGGCTGGCAACCTGCTAGCGCTGGGGGCTTTCGTCGTGCAAGGCGAGCCCGGCATGTGGTGGCTGTCAGGTTGTCGTATCTTGTGCGACTAAGCCTTGCAGGCGGGCACCGGCAACCATGACGCGGCGGTCCGGTCATACCACCAGGAATCAATCGTCGAGCACCCCTATGCTGATTAGGCGCCGCCCGGATCTCCTTCCATCGGAGATCACTCCCAAGCAGCTGTACCTCGAGCGGCGCGATTTCCTGCGGAAGGCGCTCGCCGCCGGTGCCGTGACGGCGGTCCCGGCGCTCGCACCGTCGCCGTCCCTGGCGCTGCCGCTGAGCGGTAAACTGTCCGATGTGCGCACCGGCGGCTTCACGACCCCGGAGTCCGCCAGCGGCGGGTCCCTGCACCGCGGCCCTCATCTCGGTGCGATCGGTGAAAAGCTCACGCCCTACAAGGACGTCACCACTTACAACAACTTCTACGAGTTCGGCACCGACAAGGGCGACGCGGCGCGCAATGCCCGCGACTTCAAGACCCGGCCGTGGACGGTGGCGGTGGAGGGCGCCTGTGGCAGGCCCGCGGTTTATCAACTCGAAGACTTCGTCAAACCGCACGCGCTCGAGGAGCGCATCTACCGGCTGCGCTGCGTGGAGGCCTGGTCGATGGTGATCCCGTGGGTCGGGTTCCCGCTCGCGGAGATCGTCAAGCGCGCGGAGCCGGCGGCCAACGCGAAGTTCGTCGAGTTCACCACCTTGCACGATCCCAAGCAGATGCCCGGCCAGCGTCCCGGGCTCCTCGGCGTCGGGCTCGACTGGCCGTATGTCGAGGGTCTGCGCCTCGACGAGGCCATGCACCCGCTCACCATCCTGGCCGTGGGCGTCTATGGCGAGGTGCTGCCGAACCAGAACGGTGCGCCGCTGCGGCTGGTGGTGCCGTGGAAGTACGGCTTCAAGAGCATCAAGTCGATCGTGCGCATCCGTTTCGTCGAGCAGGCGCCGCTCACCACCTGGATGAAGGCCGCACCGCGCGAGTACGGTTTCTATTCCAACGTGAACCCGACCGTCGACCATCCGCGTTGGAGCCAGGCGCGCGAGCGCCGCATCGGCGAGGACGGGTTGTTTAGCCCCAAGCGCCCCACCCTGATGTTCAACGGCTATGCCGAGCAGGTCGCGCATCTCTATGCCGGCATGGACCTGCGCAAGCACTACTGATGGCGGTGATCCAGCGCGACGTTTTCGGGCGTCTCGTCAGGCCGGCCGTGTTCCTGGCCTGCCTGGTGCCGTTCGCCTGGCTGCTCTGGCGCGTGGCGAGCGATGATCTCGGCACCAATCCGATCGAGACGCTCAACCGCTACACCGGCGACTGGACGCTGCGCTTCCTGCTGGTCACGCTGGCGGTGACGCCGTTGCGGCGCCTTACCGGTTGGCATCAGTTGATGCGCCTGCGGCGCATGCTTGGCCTGTATGCGTTCTTCTATGCGACCGTGCATTTCCTCACCTACGCGCTGATCGACCAGTATTTCGATCTTACCGCGATCGTGCAGGATGTCGCCAAGCGGCCCTTCATCACCATCGGTTTTGCGTGTTTCTTGCTGCTCATTCCGCTGGCGGTGACCTCGACCAACGGCATGGTGCGGCGCCTCGGCGGGCGGCGCTGGCAACGCCTGCACCGGCTCGTGTATGTGATCGCGCTCGGTGGCGTCATCCACTTCCTGTGGCTGGTGAAATCCGACATCCGCGAGCCGGCCCTGTACGCGGCGATCCTCGCCGTGTTGCTCGGCTACCGGCTGTGGTGGGAGCTGCGCGCGGCGCCGCGCGCCGTACAGCGTCAGGCGTAGGCGGACCGTGCGTGGCGCGGGTCGGCCAGCTGCCGGTCCGGCGCGGAGCGCGCTTCGAGCAGTTTGATCAGGCGCAGCGCCGGGGCGCCGTCTTCGTAGAAGGCCCGTGCCACGCCCGCGGCCGTGTAGCCGGCGCGCCGGTAC
>CAYZVX010000083.1:0-10479 GCA_964482055.1 uncultured Acidiferrobacteraceae bacterium | reverse complement strand
GTGGTGCGAGCCCTGCCGGCGGGAGACGCCCGGTCTCGAGCACCTCGCGCACCGCTGCCGAAACCGCGGGCTCACGGTGCTGGCGATCAACGAAGGCGATGACGGTTGGCAGTGGCGGCGTATCAGGCGCGGCGGCGAAGCTAGCCGTAGCCCCGCTAGCCGCTTGCCACGCGCGTGAGGCTAGAAGCCCCAGGTCAGGGAGGCGAGCAGCCGCGCGTCGACCACCTGTTGATAGCCGTTCACGTCCTGGTGGACGGGAAGCTGGTAGCGCAGCTCGGCGGAGCCGCCGGTGCTGGGGATCTTGTATTGCATGACGACCGACAGCAAGTGCGAGCGCAGGCCGGTGTAGCCGATGTTGCCGAGCATGGAGCTCGGGTCGGTGAAGCGGCCGGCCTGATCCTGGTCGCGGGCGGCGTACACGCCGTTCAGCTCCAGGCCCATGTTGACGTAGTCCGCTACCTGGTAACGTGCGATGAGGTCGTAGGCGAGCTGATCGCCGAACTCGTAGCCTTCCCGGCCTTCCGTAGTCAGGTGGTAAAACAAATTGGCCTGCAGCACGAGCGGATAGTAGGCGCGCACATAGCTCGCCGTGAGCAGTCCGTCCCAGGAGCCGCTGCCCGGCTGCATCGCGGCATGCACCAGCGTGCCCGCGCTGGTGCGTACGGCGCTGTCGCCGGTCGGGGCCTTGAGCCCGATGCCGAGGGTGAGCCGCTGCGTCGGGCGGATCGGCGAGTCGCTGTAGGCGGTGTAGAGCGCGAGCACCGAGACATCGCCCACCCCGGACACCGCGTCCATCGGCATGTCCATGATCGCCCCGCTTGCGGACTTCATCCGCATGCGCATTTCGTTCGCGATGTAGGGCAGGATGGCCACCACGCGCCACTGTTCGCTCGCCGGGTAGACGCCGATGAGCGAGAGCTTGTCCATGGTCATCTGTGTGGGCACGCTGTAGCTCGTGCCCGCCGTCCAGTGGTGGTTGATGGCCTCCTCGGCGCTGACCGCGGTGGTGCCGTGGCGGATGGTTTCCATCCGCGTGCGCTCGTACTGGACGGACAGGCCGAACCCGCCGGCGAGCGTCACCCCGGAGGTTGACGCCCCGGCGAGGCAACAGGCCAGCCCGCACTCGCCCGCGGCCGGGGCCGGCCGCGGCAGGAGGGCGGCGGCCCAGGCGCAGGCAATGAGCCCGAGCGTGCGGGCGGCGGTGATGCGGGAAGAACGTGGTTTGCGGCGCATGGGCTGCTTGGTTGTGATCGCGGCTTGTCAGAACGGCAGCCGCAAGCCGAGCATGTAGATGCTGCCCTCAAGTCCGGTGGACTGGCGGTAGTGTTCGATCTTGGCCTCGACGATCGCGTCGGCAGGCGAGTTCAGGGTGTAGCCGAGCTTCACGCCGTAGAGGTCGCTACGCAGCGCACGCAGCGTGCTCGCCGAGGTGAGATACTGTTCCATGCCGGTGTAGCTATCCTTGATGAACCAGGCGGCGCTTTGAACGTAATGGCGGTATTCGCATCGCGCGAGCAGCGCGGTTCCGAGTTGTTGAAAAAGCTGGATCCCATAGGTGTCGGCGTCGATCTCCCAGTCGTCGCGGTAATGCTGGTACGTGAGATGCACCGCCCCCTCGGTTGGCAGCCACTGGGCGAGGCGCATGCCCAAGGCCTCACGCGTGCGGGCCTGCGGCAGATACTCGTCGATCGTCAGGCCATTGGTCAGCAGCACCTGACGATTGCCGGTGCCCATGTAGCCACGGGCGTCGGAATAGGTGTAGCTCGCCTGCATCACCGTCCCGCGGCCGAGCACCTGGGTGAGCGAGACAAGATAGCTGTCGGCATCCTTTTGTTGCGAAACCGGCATATAGCTGCCCATGACCTCGTCGCTCTCGTGGGCGTAGCCGACGCTCACCGTGGTGTTGCGCTGCAAGTAATCGCGTGACACGACGAGCGACGGCACGCTCGAGCGGTAGTCCTTCTCGACGCTCAGCAGGTAGCTGGCATCGATCTTCCATGAGCCAACGGTGTGGGCCAGGCCGGCGGCGATTTCCTTGCGGGTATCGGCGTAGTCGCCGGTCGCGGCCCCGGTGTACTGCGAGGCGCCTGAGACCGCGTCCACCGCGCGAGCGGCGACATCATCGACCGCCAGCCGTAGCGTGAGACTCGTGGCGGCAGAGAAATCGCGCGCCATGGTCAGCGTCGGGGTGGTGATCTTGAGTCCGGGCTTGAGATCATAATGGCGCAAAGAAAAGGCTGTGTATTCATCCGCCGTGGCCGTGCAGGTGGCGGCAAGGACGAGAAGCGCGGCGGCGCGCCGGTAAGTTGCAGCCACAGCTAGTTACAGCCGCAGCCACCGCCACCGATGCCGAAGGCGCCGGTTGCGGATTCCACCGAATTCAAGAAGTGACCGCGCGCGGCCGCCTCGTCCTTGTCGTAGTCGAACTGCATGATGGGCCGCGACAGGATCTCGCGCTGGTGCGGCTGGACCGCCGCACAACCGCCGAGCAGCACGAGGACGAGCAGCAGCAGGTGGCGGACGGGGCGCCTCATGGCCGGCTCCCGGACAGGAGCTCGATCTCCTGCGCCCAGCGCGCCGGGTCCTTCGCCTCGTTGAACCCGTAGTGCACGAAGCGCACCACGCCCTCGGCATCGATGAGAAAGGAGGCGGGCATGGCGCGTGGCCGGTAGCGGTCCGCGACGCTGCCCTCGGGATCGTACAGCACGGTGAGATCGGGCAGCGGCCGGCCGCGCAGGAACTTCTCGACGTTATTGCTGCGGTTGTCGATGTTCACCGCCAGCACCGCCACTTTGTCCGGATTGTTCTTTTGCAGCTCGTTGAGCAGCGGCAGCTCCTGGCGGCACGGCGCGCACCAGGTGGCCCAGAAATTGAGCAGCACCGTGCGGCCTTTGTAGTCTGCGAGCGCCACGCGCCGGCCGCTCGCGTCTTTGAGCGCAAACGGCGCTGCCGCTTCGCCGACCGAGACCGCCTGGGCGGCCGCGCCGTAACCGACAAGCACAACCGCCGCCAGCGCGGCGCGTCCCGCCCGGTAGAAAAGCTTCCTCATCGCCGAACCCCTCTTAGCGCTGTTCATTCGATTCAATTGTTCAGGGCGCCTTCGGCGATCCACTGGCGGAGCGCGCGATAGTCGCTCTCGGTGCCGTGGAAGAAGGCGCCGCCGGCGTGCTGGGCGCCGGTGATCGTCTTGGTGAGAAGCGGGCTCGCGTCGGGATCGCTGACGTTTACCACCTCCGCTATCCCCTTGAGCGATCCGGCGTCCTTGCTGTACGCCGACAGATCGAGCCCGCCGCTGTAGTCGAAGGTCACGCCCGCGGGATAGGTCGTTGTCGGTTTGGCCGCGGCCGGCATGTGGCAGGCCTTGCACTTGTTGCGCAGGATCGGCAGCACGTGGCGCTTGAAGCTCAGGCCTGCGGCCGGGTAGGCGGGCAGGGTATCGAAGCCGACGTGCAGCGCGCCGCGGCTGCCGCTCGGCGCGTGGTGCATGCCGCAACTCATGCGCGGCACGCTCACGCCGCCCACCGGCGCGATGGTGACCATGGGCGTTACCTTGTCGCCATAGCGCACCCAGGCCTTGTAGCGCCAGGTGCCCGGGTTCGCCTGGTTTTCCGCGGCGGTCTTGGTTGCGTCCCAGCCCGCCGGGTCCGAGGCGATCGGGGCGTAGGTGAAGAAGTTGCCGGCCTCGTTGCTGGTCATGCTCACGACGCCGCCCGCGGCGTCCTTGAGCACGATCTCCGCACCGGGCAGCGGCACGCGTCCGAGGCGATCCTTATAGATGGTTCCAGACATGGTGAACACGTGATTGCCCGCCTTGCCGCCGTTCGTGTGGCAGATGCCGCAATCCTCGCCGGCGTAGTGAAACTGGTTGCCGGCAGAGTGGCCGGAATCCACGCCGTTGTCCTTGCCGGGCACATGACCCGCCGGTATGGGTTCGAAACGCTGCCCCTCGGCGGTGAAGGGGTTGGCTCCCGCGCCCAGGCGAACGGCGCCGAGCGCTACGAGCGAAGCGGCGAGCACCGCGACAGTGGTCTTGCGCATGTTGTGCTCCTGATGAGGGTCTGGCTGGCGTGTGCGCCGGACGTGGTTCAGTGTGGATGGTCGCCGCCGCCGCCGCCCCCATCGCCGCCGCCAACCACCGGCACGCCGGTGCGCGCATCCACCACCCAAAAGGCGCCGGCGTGCTGGTTGGCGAGCGGCGCGCCGGTGAAGAAGCGCACGCCGTCCGCGCTCACCGCGAGTCGCTTACCGTATTCGCCGCTCAAGAGGTCAGTCGTGTAGCGGCTGGCGGCATGCGCGGGATCGTGGACGCTGGAGGGATCCGCGAGCAGGTGCTCGCCCTGGAACAGGTAAACATTGCCGGTAAGCACGGTGGTGCCGCCGGTCCCGCCGCGCGACCAGGGCGCGCCGACCAGCAGGTCGCGGCTGCCAGCCCCGTCCAGATCCCCGACCATGGCGATAGCCGACCCGAGGCGGTCGGCCGTGGAGGCGCCGACGATCTTGGCCAGGCGGTAGGCCACGTCATTCTCGTAGATGCTGGCCGGCCAGGCGGCCGCGCCCTTGAACACATAGACGCTGCCCTTGTTGTCGTAGATGGCCGGATCACTGCGGTTGGGGTTGCCGATGGCGATGTCGCCGAAGCCGTCGCCGTCGAGGTCACCGAGATAGGCGATGGCCTTGCCGAAGCCCGAGCCGCTGGCGGTGCTGCCCTGGGCGATGCCGTTAATGATGACGTCCGGGGCCGAATTCGTCGCGCGGTGGGTCGCGAAGTCGCCGCGGCCGTAGTACACATAGACCTTGGAGCCGGCGCCGACGAAGACATCCGCCAGGCCGTCGCCGTTCACGTCGCCGGCCGCCACCGCCGCGCCGAGGTTGGCGTTGGTGGTGGCGCCCTTGATGGTGACGGCGGGTTGCGCGGAGAACGTCGCGCCGCCGAGGTAGACGTAAGCGGCGCCGGACTGGAAGTTGTCGGTGAAGGTATAGGGCGCGGTGACCACGATGTCGCTGTAGCCGTCACCGTTCACGTCGCCGGCGGCGATGGCAAAGCCGAAGCGGTCGAGCGGCAGCTGACCGTTGAGCTTGGCCAGCAGCACCGGCGGCGCGCTGCCGCCCCGGTAGACGTAGACCGCCCCACTCAACGGTGACTCGCCCTCCGCAGAGATGGCGGCCACGGCGTAGTCGGCGCGGCCGTCGCCGTTGACGTCGCCCACGTTGACCACCGTCGTGCCGAAGCCGGCGCCGTCGGCCTCGCCCTTGAGCAAAGCTGTCGTCGTGGACAGTCCGCTGGTGCCGGAGTACACCAAAGCCACGCCCTCGCGTTGCACCACGCGTCCGTCGGGGGCGCCGACCACCAGGTCTTCATGGCCGTCGCCATCGGCGTCCACGAAGCCGCCGGCATAGCCGGCCTGGCTCGCCTGCAAATTGGCTAGGCCCTGTCCCGCATAGGGGTTGCCGCCGCCGTCGCTCGAACCGCTCATGCATCCGCCGCTCATGGCAACAAGCGCCAGGATCGGCAGGGGCTTCGCGTTCATGGGGTTTTCCTTTCGAGTTTTCTCGGGAGCGCCGGCGAGCACATCCGCTTTTGTTTGACCCCGCATGCTAGCGGCGCCGCGCGGCGGACTGAATGCGACATAGTGTCGCGGATCCGCCCGGCTTTCTGAGCCGCGGGCCGGGAAGTAGAATCATCCGCACCTTGTCGCCCATGAATCCAGCTGCCTCGCCGCTGTCCTCCACCGCCATCAACCTGCGCCGCCTGACGCTGTTGCGCGGCCTGATCGTGGCCGGGCAGGTGGCGGCGGTGCTGGTGGCGGTCAACGCGCTCGGCGTCGAGCTGCCGGTGAGTGCCTTGTTCGCCGTCATCGTGCTGTACGGGCTCGCCGCGGGCCTGACCTGGCTGCGGCTGCGCTGGACCTACCCGGTGAGCGAGGCCGAGCTGTTCGCGCAGCTGCTGCTCGACGTCGTAGTGCTCACCATGCTGTTGTACCTGTCCGGCGGTTCGACCAACCCCTTCGTGGTGCTCTACCTGCTGCCGCTGTCGCTCACCGCCGCGGCGCTGCCTGGCCGCTACACCTGGGCGATGGCCGGCGTGACGGCGGCCTGCTACACGCTGCTGCTGTGGTTTTACCGTCCGCTGCCGGATATGCATGCGGGACACGGGGATTCCTTCGCGCTGCATGTCATCGGCATGTGGCTCGGGTTCGTCCTGAGCGCAGGGCTCATCGCGTTCTTCGCGGTGCGCATGGCCGAAACGCTGCGCGAGCGCGACCGGCTGCGCGCGGCGATGCGCGAGCAACAGCTGCGCCACGAGCGGGTGCTGGCGCTCGGCACGCTCGCGGCCGGTGCGGCGCACGAGCTCGGCACGCCGCTGTCAACCATGGCGGTGCTGGCCCGCGAGCTCGCGTCCGAGCCCGGCGCCTCGACCGACGCGACCAACAAGTTGAGCATCCTGCGGGCGCAGATCGACCGCTGCAAGGAAGTGCTCGCCACCCTCACGGCCTCGGTCGGGGCGGAACGCTCCGAGGCGGCGCAAGGATACCCGCTCGATGACTGGTTGCACGACCTGGTCGGACGCGTGAGCGCGCTGCGACCGAACGTCGAGGTGCGCACCAGTATTGAGGGCCCGCTGCCGGCACCGCGCGTCGTGGCCGAGCAGACGCTTGGGCAGGCGATCGTCAACGTGCTCAACAACGCCGCGGACGCTTCGCCCGACGCCGTGGAGCTTGCCGCGCGCTGGAACGAGGAGATGTTGGAAGTGGACGTCTGCGACCGGGGCCCGGGCATCGCGCCGGACGTGGCGCAGGCCGCGGGTCACACGCCGGTGTCGACCAAGCAGTCCAGCGAAGGCCTCGGGCTCGGGTTGTTCCTCGCCAATACGACGCTGCAACGCTTCGGCGGGACGATACGCCTTTACAACCGCGCCGGCGGCGGGGCCTGCGCGCAGATCATGCTGCCGCTCGCACAGTTGCGTCTGCCCGCATGAGCGTCCCGGCCCAGGACTACCCCGATCTGCTGCTGGTCGACGATGACGCGACCTTTCGGCAGGTGTTGGCCAGCGCGCTCGGCAAACGCGGCTTCACGGTACGCACCGCCCAGGACGTGCCGAGCGCGCTTGCGGCGGCCGAGCAGGACCCGCCCGAGTACGCCGTGATCGATCTCAGGATGCCGGGGCCCTCGGGCCTGCAGCTGGTGCGCCGCCTCAAGGAGCTCGATGCGCACACCCGCATCGTGGTGCTGACCGGTTACGCCTCGATCGCCACGGCGGTCGAGGCGATCAAGCTCGGGGCCACGCACTATCTGGCCAAGCCCGCCGATGCCGATGAGATCGTGGCGGCGTTCGGGCGCGGCGCGGGGGATGCCGCGGTGGCGATCAGCCCCCGTCCGTTGTCGGTCAACCGCCTCGAGTGGGAGCACATCCAGAAGGTGCTCACCGAGTGCGGCGGCAACATCTCGGAGACCGCCCGCCGGCTCGGCATGCACCGGCGCACGCTTCAGCGCAAGCTCGCCAAGCGTCCGGTGAGGCAGTGAATGGTGAACAGTAAACAGTGATCGGTTAACCGGGGCTTGTCCTTGCCGTTCACTGTTTACTGATCACTGCTTACTCCCCAAGCAGCTGCGCCGCCTCGTTGGCGATCTTGCGGCGCATGAACAGCAGATGCCAGCGCTTGCCGCCGAGCTGGCGCCACAGAAACGCCGCGCGCACCCCGGCGAACAGGGCGGTGCGCACACGGGCGGCAATCACGGGATTGGCGAGGTGACCGTGCTCGCCGTTGACCATGATGCGCGGCGGCAACTGGCTCAGCGTCTGGGTATAGAGCTCGGCCAGCTTCTCGACCAGGTTCTGTTGCAGGGTATCGCCGGACTGGGTGGCCTCGAAGAACTTCATCTGCGCCTGCACGGTCTCCACGCCGCGGCGGATCGCCTGCTGCACGGCCGGTTCGCGCGCGAGGCGGGCTTGCAGCTGCAGCAGGGCGATGACGTAGCGCGCGATCTCGAGATCACGCGGGTCGGTCTTGCCGGCGAGCTTGTCGCGCAGGATGGTGAGCCCGAGCGTCACGCCTTTCGTGCCGCCGAAGATCGACTCGGTGGTCGGCGCCTCGATGCGCAGGATGCTCTCGAGCGTGGCGCTGAAGGCGCCGCTGTCGGCGCGGCCATCGCGCGCCAGTTGCTGCGTGAGGCGCGCGGCCTGGAAGATACCGGCGAGCGCCAGGACCTGGTCGCGGAAACGGCTCATGCGCGTGGATAAAGCGTGAACGGTGAATTGTAAACAGTATTCACCAATCAGTGTCCGGTGAACAGCTCGCGGCTCACCGAGCACCGTTCACCAATCACTATCCGCTCACGCCCCCTTCAGGCAGGCGCGCTCGACCTCGACCTTGACCACACCGGGAACACGGCCGACGGCGTCGCGGATCATGGACTCGATGCGGTCGGCAAACGGGCAGTGCGGGGTGGTGAGCTGGATGTCGATGTGCACGTAGTCACCGACAATGTCGATGTCCTGTATGAATCCGAGATCGACGATGTTGTGGCGCAGCTCCGGGTCGTGCACGGTCTTGAGCGCCTGGTAGATCATGTCTTCGGTGATCAATCCTGCCATCAGTCTGTCCTCCGAATGACTGGGCGGAGTCTATCAGACAATCGGCGGGCGTCCGGCCAAGCCCGATGGCGCCGATCAACTACCGGCGGCCGTGGACGAACGACGGTCCCGGCTCCGGCCGGGCAGCGCACGCGATTGCCAAGCGCATGCCTGCCAGTCCAGAGACAGTGAACGTATGACGGGTTGACTAGACTTATCGACAGGAAGAGTCTTACTCGCGCCAAGCGGCGTGCAGGAGGAAGCGACACGCGGCATCGCCTCATGAGCCCCGAATACCACAACCGGCCGGTCTGCGGCCTTATCATGTCGGGCGGCGGCGCGCGCGCCGCCTACCAGGTCGGCGTGCTCAAGGCGATCGCCGAGCTGCTGCCGCGCGGCACACCCAATCCGTTCCCGGTGATTTGCGGCACCTCGGCCGGCGCCATCAACGCCACGGCGCTCGCCATCTACGCGCAGAACCTCGACGAGGCGGTGCGCCGCCTCAACTTCGTATGGAAGAACTTCCGCGTGCACCAGGTGTTCCGCGCCGACGCGCGCGGCATCATGGCCACCGGCTTGCGCTGGCTGGCGGCAAGCCTGCTCGGGGGCCTGGGGCGGCACAATCCGCAGGCGCTCCTCGACCGCGCGCCGCTGCGCCGGCTGCTTGAAAACACCCTGCCGTGCGAGCGCATCCAAAGCGTGATCGACGCGGGGTTGCTGCGCGCGCTGAGCATCACCGCCTCCGGGTACAACTCGGGCGAGTCGATCACCTTCTACCAGGGGGTCGACACGATCACGCCGTGGAAGCGCGCGCGCCGCTACGGCGCCGCCGCGCGCATCACGATCGATCACCTGATGGCGTCCTCCGCGATCCCGTTCCTGTTCGGCGCGGTGCGCATCAATCGCGAGTATTTCGGTGACGGCTCGATGCGCCAGATCGCGCCGATCTCCCCGGCCCTGCACCTGGGCGCCGAGCGCGTGCTCGTGATCGGCGTGCGCCAGGAGCCCGGCGCGCAGACTCCGCGCACCGAGCCCGCCGAGTACCCCTCGCTCGCCCAGATCGCCGGTCACGTGCTGAACAGCATTTTCCTCGACAGCCTCGAGGCCGATCTCGAACGGCTGCAGCGCATCAACAAGACGGTGAGCCTGTTGTCGGCACAGCAGCTGCACGAAGGCGGCGTCACATTGCGCAAGGTCGACGTGCTGGTCATCTCGCCGAGCCAGGACATCGGCCGGATCGCCGCCAAGCACGCCCATCACCTGCCGCGGCCGGTGCGCTTCCTGCTGCGCGGCCTCGGCGCCACGCGCCGCAGCGGCGCCAACCTGTTGAGCTACCTGCTGTTCGAGAAACCCTACTGCCGTGAGCTCATCGCGCTCGGCTATGCCGACGCCATGCAGCGGCGGCAGGAGATCCTCGGCTTTCTCGGCTTCGGCACCGCCGACGCCGAGCTGTCGCGGGTGGCGAGCTGAGCGGCCATGCAGCGCGCGCTGATCGTCATCGGGGTGCTGCTGGTCGTGATCGGGCTGGCCTGGCCGTACTTGTCAAAGCTCGGGCTGTTCCGCCTGCCCGGCGACATCGTGATCGAACGCGAGAACTTCCGCTTCTACTTTCCGATCACGAGCATGGTCCTGTTGAGCCTGCTGCTGTCGCTCATCCTGTGGCTGTTTCGTCGCTGAGCAGCGTGCCACGAATCACGCTGAGCAGGAACAGCGCAAGGGCAGCGGCGGCGAGCGCATAGCCGGCGCGCACGCCGAGCAACAGCAGAAACCCGCCCGCGACGAACAGCGCAGCGCGCACGGCGCTCCCGCGTTGCAGCTGGCGGCGCTGCGCATCGTGCCAGGCGGCGGCCGCCGCCGGCCGGCGCCACAGCGGCAGCAGATGGCTCAAGGCCCCGGTCACGAGCGGC
>CAYZVX010000082.1:7809-11040 GCA_964482055.1 uncultured Acidiferrobacteraceae bacterium | reverse complement strand
CCAGCCGGCGCCTGTACCCCCACGGGCCGCAGTGCGCGAGCCTGCCGAGCGGCCAGCGCCCGGCACCGCCCGGGCGGCCGCGCCATCCAACCAAGAGGCGCAGGCAGAGGCCACGGTGCGCGTCGACACGCGCCGTCTCGACGACATGATGAACATGGTCGGTGAGCTCGTGCTGGTGCGCAACCGGCTCGCCAACCTGCAGGCCATGGTGATGGACGAGAAGGTCGCCAAGGCGGTGGCCGACCTGTCCATGGTGACCTCGGACCTGCAAGCAGTCGTCATGAAGACGCGCATGCAGCCGATCAAGAAGGTCTACGGCAAGTTCCCGCGCGTGGTGCGCGACGTGGCGCGTGCCCTCAACAAGGAGGTCGACCTCGTCATGCGCGGCGAGGACACCGAGGTCGACAAGAACCTGGTGGAGATCCTCTACGATCCGCTGGTGCACCTGGTGCGCAACTCGATCGATCACGGGATCGAGGCCCCGGACCGGCGCGTGGCCGCCGGCAAGCCGCGCGTCGGCCGGCTCGAGCTCACGGCGGAGCAGGCCGGCGACCATATTCTGCTCACGGTCGCCGACGACGGCGCCGGCATGGATCCCGATGTCCTGCGGCGCAAGGCGGTGGAGAAAGGCCTCTACGACGAGGAGTCCGCGGCGCGCCTGACGACGAGCGAGTGCTACAACCTCATCTTCCTGCCGGGCTTTTCGACCAAGAACGTGATCTCGGATGTGTCGGGACGCGGCGTGGGCATGGACGTGGTGCGTACCAAGATCAGCCAGATCAACGGCACCATCGAGATCGATTCGACGCGCGGCCAGGGCACGCGCATCAGCATCAAGGTTCCGCTCACGCTCGCCATCATGCCGACCCTCATGGTGACGGTCGGCAGCCAGATCTTCGCCTTGCCGCTCGCCTCGGTGATCGAGATCCTGGACATGAATCTCGACAACGCGCACGTGGTCGACCGGCAGGAGATGATCGTGGTGCGCGACAAGACGCTGCCGCTCTTCTACCTGCGCCACTGGCTGGTAAACGGGGCGGGAGGCGACCCGCTGCCATCCGCCGGGCATGTGGTGATCGCGCAGGCCGGCAGCCAGCGCGTCGGCCTGGTGGTCGATCAGCTCGTGGGTCAGGAAGAGGTCGTGATCAAGCCGCTCGGCGCCTGGGTGCACGGCACGCCGGGGCTGGCCGGCGCGACCATTACCGGCGATGGACGCATTGCGCTGATCGTTGATCTGCCCGCGCTCGTGCGTCGTTACGCGCGCCGGCACCAGGGACCGGCGGCGGGGCGCGCGGACGCCGCGCCGCACAGCGGCAGTCGCCGGGAGGTGGCCTGATGGCGGTGCGGGTACTGATCGTCGACGACTCGAGCTTTTTCCGTCGGCGCCTGACCGAAATCTTCAAGGCCGACCCGCACATCGAGGTGGTTGGCAGCGCCGCCAACGGCCAGGAGGGCGTCGAGCGCGCATTGGCGCTCAAGCCCGACGTCGTCACCATGGACATCGAGATGCCGGTGATGGACGGCATCACGGCGGTGCGGCGCATCATGGCCGCGCATCCGATGCCGGTGATGATGTTCTCGTCGCTTTCGACCGAAGGCGCGCAGGCTACCCTGGATGCGCTCGATGCCGGGGCCATGGACTTCCTGCCCAAGCGCCTGGAGGACATCGCGCAGACCTCCAGTGATGCGATTCGCACGCTGTGCCTGCGGGTGCGCATGCTCGGCCTGCGCGGCATGCGGCACGTCGCGCCGCGCGCCGAGGCGGGCGCGGCGCGGGTACCGGCCAAGTCCGCACCCAGCGTGCGGGCGCGCCCGGCGGGCCGCCACTATCGGCTGGTTGGCATCGGCGCCTCCACCGGCGGACCGGTGGCATTGCAGCAGGTATTAAAGGCATTGCCCGAAAACTTTCCGGTGCCGGTGCTGCTCATCCAGCACATGCCCGGAACGTTCACCGGGCCGTTTGCCCAGCGGCTCGACCAGGTGTGCGCGATCGCGGTGCGCGAGGCGGTCGACGGTGATGCGCTCGTTGCCGGCACGGCGCTGCTTGCGCCCGGCGGGCGACAGATGGTGGTCGAGGCGCGTAACGGCGCGGCCGTGGTGCGCATCCGTGACAGCGACGCCGGCCAGCACTACCGTCCGTGCATCGACACCACGTTCACGTCGATCGCCAAGCCGTTCGCGTCGGGCACGCTCGCGCTGATTCTGACCGGCATGGGCGCGGACGGGCGCGAGGGTGCGCGCGTCTTGAAGCAGGGTGGAGCGACCGTCTGGGCGCAGGACGAGAAGAGCTGCGTCGTGTACGGCATGCCCGCGGCGGTCGTGGAAGCGGGGCTCGCCGATCAGGTCCTGCCATTGGCGGAGATCGGCCCCGGTCTCGCCCATGAGGTGGCCGGATGGACATCCTGAGCCTCGTCGGCCTCATCCTCGCCTTCGCGGCGATCCTGATCGGCCAGCACCTCGAGGGCGGGCATATCGGCTCGCTCCTGCAGCTCACGGCGTTCATGATTGTGATCGGCGGCACCGTCGGCGCGGTGATGCTGCACACACCGATGGCGATATTCCTGCGTGCGCTCAAGATGGTGCCGTGGGTGTTCATGCCGCCCAAGCTCGATGCGCACAGCACCATCGAGAAAATCATCAACTGGAGCCAGGTGGCGCGCAAGGAAGGCCTGCTCGGGCTCGAATCGACGGCCGAAACCGAGCCCGACCCGTTCGCCAGGAAGGGCGTGCAGCTGCTGGTCGACGGAACCGAGCCGGAGGCCATCCGCAAGATCCTGGAGGTCGAGATCGGGGCCAAGGAGCACGTCGACCTGGCGGCGGCCAAGATGTTCGAAAGCATGGGCGCCTACGCACCGACCATCGGCATTATCGGCGCGGTCATGGGTCTGATCCACGTGATGGAAAACCTCTCCGATCCCTCGAAGCTCGGGTCCGGCATCGCGGTGGCGTTCGTGGCGACCATCTACGGCGTGGGAGTGGCCAACATCATGCTCATCCCGATCGCCAACAAGCTGAAGAGCCACGTGCAGGGGCAGACCCAGTTCCGCGAGATGATCATCGAGGGCCTGGTATCGATCGCCCAGGGCGAGAACCCGCGCGCCATTGAGTCGAAGCTCAAGGGCTACGCGCATTAACAGCGGGTCCCGAGTTTCGGGTTTCAAGTGTCGAGTAAAGAAACCCGAGACCCGAGACCCGAGACCCGAGACCCGAGACCCGAGACCCGAGACCCGA
>CAYZVX010000082.1:0-7709 GCA_964482055.1 uncultured Acidiferrobacteraceae bacterium | reverse complement strand
ACCCGAGACCCGAGACCCGAGACCCGAGACCCGAGACCCGAGACCCGAGACCCGAGACCCGAGACCCGAGACCCGAGACCCGAAGCCAACCCATGGCCCGCAAGAAAAAACACGAGGAGCACGAGAACCTGGAGCGTTGGTTGATCTCCTATGCCGACTTCATCACGCTCCTGTTCGCGTTCTTCGTCGTGATGTACTCGATCTCCGCCGTCAATGAGGGCAAGTTTCGCGTGCTGTCGGACTCGCTGGTGGCGGCCTTTCGCTCGCAGCCCAAGGCGCTCGATCCGCTGCAGGTCGGCAACCCAATGAAGTCGCTCGCCCCGAACATGATCACCATGCGCAGCCTGCCGACCCGGCCGACCGAGGGCACGACCATGCTGCCGCCGGCGATCGATCAGGCCGCGCGCGGCCTGATCGCGCAGGCCCCCGGCAGCGGCGGTCCGGCCGCAGCCGCCGCTGCGGTCGAGGCGCTCAAGGAACTGTCCGCCGAGCTTGAGAAGGCGCTCGCGCCGTTCATCGAGCAGGACCTGATAACGGTGCGCCGTTCGCGGCTGTGGATGGAGGTTGAGATAAAGACGAGCATCCTCTTTCCAAGCGGCAGCGCGCGGCTTGCGCCCACCGCGATCGACACGCTCGGCAAGATCGCCGCGATTCTGGCGCGTTACCCCAATCCGATCCACGTCGAGGGCTTCACCGACAACCGGCCGATCAGCACGCCGGCCTACCCGTCGAACTGGGAGCTGTCGGCGGCGCGCGCGGCGAGCGTCGTGCAGCTGTTCGCGCAATCGGGCGTTGCGCCCGAGCGCCTGGCGGCGGTCGGTTACGGCGAGTTCCACCCGGTCGGCGACAATGCGACCGCCGAGGGTCGCAACGCCAACCGGCGCGTGGTGCTGGTGGTGCTGGCGGCTCCCGGTACGCGCCGCCCGCTCGAGTTCGTGGAGGACGCATCCAGGCAAGACAGTGAGAGCGGCGCGCCGGCCGTGGCGCCGATCCAGCCGATCGCGCCGCTCATTCAACCGATCCAGCCGATCGCGCCGTCCACGGCGGCGATCGGCGAGGCGCGCTCGTGAAGGTCTGGGCCGTCGCCAACCAGAAGGGCGGGGTTGGCAAGACCACGACCGCGATCACACTGGCCGGCGTGCTGGCGAGCCGCGGCCGCGACACCTTGCTGGTCGACCTCGACCCGCACGGCTCGCTCACGGCGTACTTCGGCCATGACCCGGACACGATCGCGGCCAGCGCCTACCAGTTGTTTGATGGACAGTCCGGCGCACCGGCGCCAGTGGTGGAACGGCTCGTGTGCCGCACGGCGACGGATCACCTTTACGTGCTGCCGGCGTCAACCGCGATGGCCACACTCGACCGCCAGCTCGGCACGCGCGCGGGCATGGGCCTCGTGATCGCACGCGCGCTGGCGCCGCTCGCTACGCGGTTCCAGCACGTGCTGCTCGATTGCCCGCCGACGCTCGGGGTGCTGATGGTGAACGCGCTCGGGGCCTGCCAGCGGCTGATCATTCCCGTGCAGACCGAGTATCTTGCCGTGAAGGGGCTGGAGCGGATGTTGCACACGCTCGCCATGATCAACCGGGCGCGCAAGGAGCCGCTCCCGTACACGATCGTGCCGACCATGTTCGACCGGCGCACGCGCGCATCCACCGACGTGGTGCGCCAGCTGCGCGAGCAGCACGGCGCGCAGCTGTGGGACGGCGTCATTCCGGTCGACACGCAGCTGCGCGAGGCCTCGCGCGCGGGACGCGCGCTTCCCGCGCATTGGGCACGCAGCATGCCGGCCTACGGCGCGCTGTGCGACTACCTCTTGGGCGTGGATACGCCGGCCGCGATGCCGGCGGCACGCAGCGCATGAGCCAGCCCCTGCCGCCGCCCGCGCTGCTCGAGCACGACCTGGCCTTGAGCTGCTACCTCGAGGCGCTGCTGAGCGACAAGCCCATGCATCTGCCGGTCCCGGTCGCGCCGGCGCCGAACGTCGTGGTGGCGCAGGTCCTGGCGCGCGCCGTCGAACCGCTCGAGGTGGTTGCACCCGTCGAGGTCCGGACCGAAGCGCCCGCCGTGGCGACGCCAGCACCCACGGTAGCTGCTGTGGCGGCCGAGACGGCGGCCACCGACACCGGCATCCCGAGCTGGGGCAGCGCGCCGTTTCAGAGCCTGCTGCTGCGGGTGCAGGGGCTCGGCCTGGCGCTGCCGCTCGTCAAGCTCAACCGCATCCTGCCGTGGACGGAACCCACGCACCTGCCGGGCTATGTCCCGTGGCTCCTGGGGATCGTGCGCTACCTCGACCGGAGCGTGCGCGTCGTGGACACGGCGGCGCTGATCATGCCCGACAGGATGCCGGGAGCGGCGGCGCGGGAGCAGCGGCCGAAAATCACGGCGGGTCGTAGCCCCCAGGCAGCCGAAAGCGCCACGGCATCGGGTCCAGTCAACCGTCACATTGTGCTGATCGGCGATGGCCGCTGGGGCCTCGTGTGCGACGATGTCTCAAGCATCATCACCCTCGACCCGGCCAAGGTGCGCTGGCGCAGTTCCCGGACCAAGCGCCCCTGGCTCGCCGGCACGGCGGTCGACCACCTCTGCGCTCTGCTCGATGCCGAGCGCCTGGCTGAGCTCCTGGACGCAGACTGCCCGCAGCTGCCGCGCCAGCCATAGAGCCGCTGCCGGGCTCCCGTGGCGAAGTGGCGGCTGCCGTCCGAGGCGAAGCGATTTCGACGGGAGCGCCGGATCGCCACAAGGAACGAAGTTCATTGAGCCGCCCGGTCGCCACCGTCGAAGGACTTGGCGCCACGCGCGGTGGCGGCCATTCGCAGACGGCGGCCGTAGCGCCCGTGGAAACAGGGTTCAGTCCGGCAGCGAGCCCCCATTGCCGAAGGAGCTTGCGCCGCGGGCACTGGGCGCTGGCACGAAACCTGCCTCTTAGCAATAGGGAAGCCGGAGAGCGTCAGGTTCTTGACGCCCGCCCGCAATGCCGTCGCCGGCAAAACATCAGGTGAGATGAAGAGAACCATGAGCGCTGTCGCGAAGTCGAGTCAGGAAACCATCCGCCGCTGGGTGACGTTTCGCCTGGAGGGGGAGATCTACGGCATCGATGTGCTGCAGGTGCAGGAAGTCTTGCGCGTGTCGGAAATCGTTCCGGTGCCGGGAGCGCCAGATTTCATCCTCGGCATTATCAACCTGCGCGGCAACGTGGTGACGGTCATCGACACGCGCAAATGCTTCGGCTTGCCGGCCCAGGAACCGGATGACGCCTCGCGCATCGTGATCATCGAATCCGGAAAGAACATTGCAGGGTTGCTGGTCGACAGCGTGGCGGAGGTGGTCAACATCTCTTCCAGCCAGATCGAGGGCGCGCCGGATGTCGGCACGACCGAGGCCGCCAAGTACATCCAGGGCATCTCGCATCACAACAACGAGCTGCTCATCCTGGTCGACGTCAATCGCCTGCTCACCCCGGAGGAATGGGGCGAGGTGGCGGCCGTTTAGGAGCGGGGCGCGGCCGTGGCGGAAATCGAGGAGGTTCACTACAGCCATCCGATCACGCCGGTTCCGGGTCAAGGCCAGCCGCGCCCGAAACAACCCGAACCCACGGCAAAGCGTGAGCGGCGCGAGCGACGCCCGCCGCCGCAACGCCAGAATCCGGACGATCCCATCATCGATGAATACGCCTGAGAGGACGCCATGCTGACCTCGACCTTTGCCCTCGTTGCCATTGCCGCGCTGCTCGTGGGGGCCGCGATCCAGGTGATCCTCGCCCTGGCCGGCTTTCGCAGCCAGCGTACCGCGGCCCACCCCGACGCGGGCGAGCTTAAGGCGCTGCGCCGGGACCTGCAGGTGTTGCAGGCGCAGCTTGTTGGCGCCCAGCGCCGGGTCGCGGCGCTTGAGACTCAGGCGGCGCCGACAGCCCGCCCGGTGGTGAAGCCGACGCTTAGCTTCCGGCCGCTCGAGCCCGCCTATGAGCTCGCCAACAAATTGGCGCGCAAGGGGGCGTCGGCCGACGAGCTCATTGAAACCTGCGGTCTCAGTCGTGGGGAAGTCGATCTCATCACGCGTCTGAACCAGGCGAGCAGCGCGGACAATCAGGGGCTTAAACAGTAACCCCCAGCCGGGTTTCGCGCCGGGCCGGTGACCTGGCGCGAGTGTTGATGCCGCCGATGGAGCGCGGAGGCTTGTTCAAGCGGGAGCCGCTGCGGGTCGATACCAAGGGAGCAACAACCTTAGAATGCTGCGGGTGGGTTATGACAGGACTGTCAGGTGCAACGGCAAGACCGCCGGCCGCGCTCGATGACGAGGCGGCGGTGCGGGTCTTCTCGGTCGCGGGCAATGCGCCGGAGCAAATTCCGCAGGAGGCGCTGGCAGTGACGACGCAGCTCCTGGCGAACCTCGAGGTCGACCGCGTCATCGAGCTGTTCGCGCGTGAAATCGATCGGCACATCGGGATCGACGGGCTTGTCTATCAGCGCGACGAGAACGGTTTCATTTGCTCGATCGGCGCCCCGGCACCGCACGCCCTGCGGTACCGGCTGGCCCTGGGCGAGCACGGCCTCGGGGAGTTCACGCTCACGCGCCGCCGCCGCTTCACTGCGGAGGAGATTCGGCGGGTGGAGAACCAGGTCTGTGGCCTGATACTGGCGTTGCGCAACGCCTGGCTGTATCAAGAGGCCCTGGCGCGTCAAGCCGCCTGAACATTCGTGTACACTGGCGGTAGCAGAAGAAACGAGCGGCCAATGACCGTCAATTCGGTGCCCGATCCGGTCGAGTCAGCGCCTGGCGTCGCCCCCGCCGTGCCGGCGGCGAGCGTGCAGCACACGCAGCAGGCCCTGCAGATCCTGGCGCTGCTCGCCACGACGCTCGACCTCACGCGATTGATTGAGATCTTCGCCGCGGAGGTCAACCGGGTGGTCGCGCACGATGGGCTGAGCTATGAGAACGAAGCCGAGGCCGTCGAGGTGCAGATCGGCGCGCCCGAGCGCCATTCCTGCAGTTATCGGCTGACCGTGGAGGGCGAGCCGCTTGGGCAGCTGCGCCTGATGCGCCGTAGCAAATTCGAAACCAGTGAGCTGGCGACGCTCGAGAACCTGCTGGTCAGCCTCGTTTATCCGCTGCGTAACGCCCTTAAGTACAAGCAGGCGCTCGATCAGGCGCGGCGCGATCCGCTGACCGGCAGCTACAACCGCGGCGTCATGGAATCGGTGCTGGCGCGCGAGGTGGGTCTGGCGCGCCGCAACGCCACGCCGTTGTCGGTGATCTTCATGGACGTGGACAGTTTCAAGTCCATCAACGACACGTTTGGCCACGCCATTGGCGATCAGGCCATCCTTACGGTCGTCGCCTGCATCAACCAGAGCGTGCGCAACACGGACATGGTGGCCCGCTACGGTGGCGATGAGTTCGTCGTGTTGTTGAACAATACGCCATTGGAGGGCGCCACCCTTCTGGCCGAGCGTATCCGCAGCGTCGTGGCGCGCGCCGAGTGCCGCGGCCCCGCCGGCGAGCGTATACCGCTCCGCGTAAGTCTCGGTGTGGCGGCGCTCACGGCGGCGGATACCCCGAAGTCCCTGCTCGAGCGCGCCGACAGCGCGCTCAACCAGGCGAAGCTCGACGGACGCAACGTCGTGCGCACCTGATCCGCGCGGCAGCCGTTTTCACGCCGCGCTGCTTGCGCCTGGCGCGGTCTTCCCGGAGAGCAGGTAGGCGAAGGCGATCACCTGCGCCACGGCGCGGTACAGGTTTTCCGGGATTTCCGTGCCGTGCTCGATGCGCGCGAGGGTGGCGGCGAGAGCCGCGTCCTCGTAGAGCGGGATGTCGTGGGCGCGCGCCAGCTCCAGGATCTTTTCGGCGACCAGACCGTCGCCCTTGGCCGTTACGCGCGGTGCGCCCCGCCCGTCGTAGCGCAGGGCCACGGCGCGCGGCGGGGGATTGCCAGGGGGTGGAGTGCGGCCGCGCGCGCTCATGCGCGTTCGTCCAACAGGCCCGCCGGCGCCTGCACGCCGGCTGCGACAAGCTCTGGGCCGGTTCCCACGTGGCAGGCAAGCTCGCGGCAGCGCAGTCCCTCGCGCTGCAAGCCTTCCTCGAGCGTGGCGAGATTGTCGCGCAGCAGCACCGCTGTTTGTGCCTGCTCGCTCCAGAAGGCGGCGCTGACCTCGCGCGCCTGCGCGGTCACGCGCGCGCGAATCGGCCCGAGCCCGGGCGGATCGAGCTCGATCAGTACGCTCCATGGCAGGGCCTTTGCATCGCCGCCCAGGGCATTTCGCTCGTGTTCGAAGCGCAGGCGCAGCGAATGCAGCTGGTCACCATGACGCAGCGGAATCTCCACAACCAGCGTCGGCGGCGCGTCGCGCTCGGCTGGCAAGGAAGCGAGCTGGTTGATTTGAATCCGCGCGAGCGCGCCGTCGACGTGCTGGGCCAGGTCGCGCGCGCCTGTAGGCAGTGGCGGTGCGTCCGGGTGGCTCGCTGTGGCGCCTGGCGCGTGACTCGGATCGAGCGGCGACGCTGACCGGCCCTTGAGCTGGGCGGCGAGCCGCAGGAGATTGGCCTTGAGGTCCGGCGCCAGCAGCTGCGGATCGCAGGCGCTGCCGTGCGCGAGCCGGGCCTCGAGCAGCGTGCCGGAATTGGCCACGGCGCGCCGCAGCGTTTCGGGTTCGGTGAGCGTGTGCGTGTCGGGCAGCGCCGCCATGATCTTGGCGATGAGCGCCCGCAGACCGGCATGTGACTCGCCCTCGGCAGCCGCGCCGGCGAGATCCGTCATCAGTCGTTGCAGCGCCGCTGCGATGTCGGTTTGGCGCGGCAGCGCCTGGCGCAGCGCCTGGGCAAGCGCCGGCTCCTGCGGCGCCGGGGGCGGCAGGATGCGCAAGATTGTTGTGCCGGAATCGCCGCCCGGGGCGACTTGCAGCTGGAGAGTCTGGCCGGGGGACAGGGTCAGCGCGCTACGGGCCTCAAAGGCGTTGCCGCCGGAACGCAACAGGAATGTGTCGGCGCCCGTGCGACTCACAACGGTGGCCTGCAAGATCTGCCCGACGGTCCAGGCGCGGGCGAGCGGCGCGTCAAGGAGCCGCAGGCAAGGGTCAAGGGTGACAGGGCGCGGTGAATCCATTGGGTGGTGAATGTTTCGCGTCTCGAGTCTCGGGCTTCGAGTTTGAACCCGAGACCCGAAACACGAAACCCGAGACTGCGACTTAGCTCGAGTATAGCTACTGCGGGCGCGGAAGCTTGAAGCGGGTGCCGAGGCGCTGCAGCACCACGCCGTCCGCGACGATGCTTTCGACGTAGATGCCGTCGGCAACCGCCTCACCCTCGCGCACCGGCTTGTTGTTGATATAGAGCACGCGCTGTGCCGCATCCGGCGCGTACACGTGGATGTTGACCGTGAGCTCGGGGATGCTGCGCGTGAACTCGCCCGGCATCTCGCGCAGGAACGGGACGGTCTGGGGATCGGGCGGCGTGTCAGCGGCGGCGAGCGGTGCCGGCGCTGGTGGTGCCGGTGGCCGGGTTTGTCTGGCGAGGTCGCGAATCGGGCCGCTGTCGGCTGTCGGCGCAACCATCATCGGACCTGACCGCTTCGCCGGCTCGGTCAGCGGCGCTGGCGGCGGCGCTGGCTCGGCCGTCGCCTGCACGTTCGGTGGCGACGCCTTCGGTTGCAGCGCGAGGTAGGCACCCGCCCCCGTGGCGGCGCCGACCAGCAGCGCGAAGGCCACCGGCCACCA
>CAYZVX010000081.1:0-11047 GCA_964482055.1 uncultured Acidiferrobacteraceae bacterium | reverse complement strand
GCTCGATGCCGCCGATGTACTGGTCGACCGGCATCCAGTACTTGACGCGCGCATCCACCATCGCCTGCGCATTGTCCGGGCAGCAGTAGCGCGCGTAGTACCAGGACGAATCGACGAACGTATCCATGGTGTCGGTTTCACGCCGCGCGGCCGCCCCGCACCGCGGACAGGTGCAGTTGACGAAGTCGGCGCGCTTCGCGAGCGGATTGCCGCTACCATCCGGCACGCAGTCCTCGGGCAGCACCACCGGGAGACTCTCGTCCGGCACCGGCACGTCGCCGCAGCGCTCACAGTGGATGATCGGTATCGGGCATCCCCAGTAGCGCTGGCGCGAGATGCCCCAGTCGCGCAGCCGCCACTGCACCTGCTTGTCACCGAGACCCTTGGCCTTGAGATCGGCCGCGATGGCATCGACCGCTGCCGCGTAGCCAAGACCGTCGTACTTGCCGGAATTGACGCAGCGCCCGCGCTCCTTGTCGGCGTACCATTCGGCCCACGCATCGGTCGAGAAGGTTTCGCCCGCCACATCGATCACCTGCCGGATCGGCAAGCCGTACTGCTTGGCGAAGTGGAAGTCGCGCTCGTCGTGCGCTGGCACCGCCATCACCGCGCCCTCGCCGTAGCCCATGAGCACGTAGTTGCCGACCCACACCGGGATCGGCTCGCCGGTGAGCGGGTGCGTGACGCTGATACCGGTCGGCATACCCTTTTTCGCGATGGTGGCGAGATCGGCCTCCATCACGGTGCCGCGCTTGCACTCCTCGATGAAAGCCGCGAGCTTCGGGTTGCCCTTGGCCGCGTGGGTCGCAAGCGGGTGCTCGGCGGCCACCGCGCAGAAGGTCACCCCCATGATCGTGTCGGCGCGCGTCGTAAAGACCCAGAGCTTTTCTTCCCGCCCATCCAACCGGTACGGAAAAGCAAAGCGCACACCGACGCTCTTGCCGATCCAGTTGGCCTGCATGGTTTTCACCCGCTCGGGCCATTCGGGCAGTTTGGCGAGGTCGGCGAGCAGTTCCTCGGCGTAGCGCGTGATCGCGAGGTAGTACATCGGAATCTCGCGCTTTTCCACGAGCGCGCCGGTGCGCCAGCCGCGGCCGTCGATCACTTGCTCGTTCGCGAGCACCGTCTGGTCCACCGGGTCCCAGTTCACCACGCCGGTTTTCTTGTAGGCAATGCCGCGCTCGAGCATGCGCAGGAACAGCCACTGGTTCCACTTGTAGTAATCGGGCTTGCAGGTGGCGAGCTCGCGGTCCCAGTCGATGGCGAAGCCAAGCGACTTAAGCTGCTTGCGCATGTAGGCGATGTTGTCGTAGGTCCATCTTGCCGGCGGCACGCCATGGGCCATCGCCGCGTTTTCAGCCGGCAGCCCGAAGGCGTCCCAGCCCATCGGCTGCAACACGTTCTTGCCGCGCATGCGCTCGAAACGCGCGAGCACATCGCCGATTGTGTAGTTGCGCACATGCCCCATGTGCAGCTTGCCCGACGGGTAGGGGAACATGGACAGGCAGTAGTACTTCGGCCGCGTCGGATCCTCGACGGCCTTGAAGGATTGATGGCTAGCCCAGTACTGCTGGGCGTCTTCTTCGACTTTCTTGGGAAGGTAATGCTCGTCCATTGGCTGCCGCTCGGGCCAAAATCAAGGAGTTGCAGAGGATACACTATGCGGGCTGGCGACGGCCACGCGTCTCGCCGCAGCGACATTCGCCGCGCGGTCGCGCCCGCCGCTACCGCGCCCCGGGCAAGAGGCGTAACGTAGGCACTGTCGGTGGTTGCCGCGGCCGGCGCCCCCATTACATCCTCGCGCGTGGTTTCGGACACTTGATGCAACGCGCCCGAGATAGAGACGGGACATCGGCCACGCGCTTTCCACCCACGTTGTTTATTTCCCATTCGCCGTCCGCCAGCATCGATGGTGGAACGAACCATAATCGCAAGGAGGATCACGCCGTGAAACGCATGTTGTCGTTCTTCCTGGGCACGCTCGGTCTCGTTGCCACGACGGTCCGGGCCGCTGAACCCGAGCACAACGTCATCCTGGCCCTCGACGCCAAGCGCCAGGCGATCACGGCAGTCAATGGTGCAAGCGGCAAGGAATTTAGGTTCACGGTTAAGGACGCCACCGTGTTCAAGAGCGCCAAGCTGTGCGAGAGCTTTGAGGCAGCCGTCAGCGGATTGAGAAAGGACGCGGCGTTTGCCGCCGATTTCGGCAATGCCGACCCCAAGAAACCCTGCTGCACGCTCACGACCGAAATCGGCGGCGCGGGCCAGGTGCTTGGGATCAAGCCGCACGCCAAACACGATGGCGTGACGCTTATCCTCACCGAGCTCAAGCGCGCAAGCGGCGACCTGGTCACCGCCACGTACCTGTACTGCAACGCCGGTCCCAAAGTCGAGATTCGCAACGAATTGGTCGACCGCGTCTCGAAGGCCACGCTCATCGACGCTACCAACAAGGTGCAACACAACGTTGTGCGCGTTCGAAATCCGGGCCGCGGCGACTCGTGGCTCATGGCCGACCACGGCCAAGCGACCTCGACCGTTTATCTGAACACGAACTCCATACTCAAGAGCTGGATGAAGTTCGCCGCACCGGCGGGCGAGAGGGCGACGCTGTACGTGCCCGGCGCAGCCGAGCCGTTCGAGGATGTGCCGATCACGAAGTGATCAAGCCGCCGGCGCGGCCCGCTTCGCAACCGCGGCCGGCGGCGCGCCCGTTTTTGCTTCTCGGTGGTCAGCAACCGCTTGATGCGCTCCAGGAGCCGCTGCCGGCGCTGCTGCCCATTGCATCGGTGCAGCCGCCCGAACTGCCGGCATAGGTGTTGGTGAGGCTGTTTCCGTAATACCAAGAGGAACCACCCCGGCTGCGTGCCGCCTGCTGGGCGCGCACGTAGAGATTGAAGATCGCCGGACCGCGTTCGTAACCGCCGTTGCCCGGCGCATCGAGCCAGTAACGTCCCGGCAGAATCGGGTAGACGAGCTGTGAGAGCGCCGCAACGTCCTGAGGCGGCGCAGGCGGCGATCCAGGGTATCGACGACAGTGCCCAACCGGCGGGCCAGGATCGCTGTTACCCTACCTGCGGCGGATGAAAGCGGCAATGGCGTCAACCACCTCGGTTTCGACGCCGAGAAATCCGTGCGCCGCCAGCGCCTCACACGGCTTACCGCGCGGACGCTCGCCGCCGCGCACAACCTTTAGCTCTTTTTTCGGCGCCCGCGCGAGCCCGCTCAGGATCTCATGGCCACCGCTGGCCGGGGTGTGCTCGCACTCGTCGAGCTCATGCACCACGACCAGCGTCGGCACACGGATGGCGCCAAGCTCCAGATGTGTGACCGCAGGCCCGCCGCGGTTGCTGCGCGTCACCGGTGCGGTGAGCACCAAGCCGGCAATGCCAGCGCGCGGCGAATGGCACAGTTGGCTGCCGATTCGGTGCCGCGGCCCGTTCCGATGAGCCATACCCCAGCCGCACCCTGCTGCCGCAGGTAGCCCACCACCGCCTCGACGTCCCGGCAGTGCTCGGCACTGGCGCGAAACCCGCCGAGCATCCCGCCGCTGCCCTGCCGGTCGGACGGGGCATCGATTAGCGCCACGGCCAGGCCGGCGCGCACGAACTGCTCGCGCACGCGTACCAGAAAACCGTTTGCCCCCGAGCCGATGGTGGGACGCTCGGCGCTGCCGCCCAGACCCAAGACGCCGTGTCCGCCGGTAAAAAAGAATCAGCGCCGCGCGCGACGTCTGCGGCTTGGTGAACAGGAATTTCTGTTCCACACCGGGACGAGCCGAAACGTTGACGAGCGTCTCGGCCCGCGCCGCGTCGGCGAGGAGCGTAATCGCGGCGAGGCCGGTGCATGGAACGAATAAGCGATGCGGGCGACTGCGCATCATCATTGTGGCCTTCCGCAATAGGCGCGCGGGACGCGCGTTTGCGCCGCGGATAACCGACGGAGCCGCTACTTCTTGCCGGCCTTGGCGTCGTAGGCCTTGATCACCTTGTCGGTCAGATCGACGGATTCCTCCACGTACAGCACGGAACCTTCGCTGCGCTCATACACGATCTTGACCTTCTCCGCTTTCGCAATCTCTTGCACGATGGGCCGGATCTCGGTCACCGCCTGGCGCGTGAACTCCTGATCCTTCTGTCCGAGTTCGCGCTGCGCATCCTGCGACATCTTCTGGAAGGCGGCGAGCTTCTGCTGGAACTCCTCCTGCTTCTTTTTCTTCTGTTCATCGGTCATGAGCAGCTGGTCCTTCTCGAAGGCCTCCTGCATACCTTTGAGCTGCTGCTCCTCCCTGGCGACCTGCTCCTGTTTCTGCTTGAAAAGCTTGCCAAGCTCGTCCTTCGCGCGCTTGCCGGCCTGGCTCTCGACCAGGACCTTGCGCATGTCGACGATGCCGACCCGAAATTTCTCCTCCGCGAGGCTCGGGCTGCTGAACGCAGTCAGCGCCACCACGGCAGTCCACAGCAATACCAGACGCTTCACACCGATCTCCTGATACGTCAGTGTTGAAAAGTCCCGGAGGGTAACACGCGATCGCGCGCGGCGTCACCCCGGCCCGCGCCCGCGACTCGCCCATGCGGCCGCCGCAAGCAAGCCGACCAGCAGTACCACTATGGCAGCGTTGCCAACGCGCACGTAGGGCGTGGCCCCCTGCATCGGTTGGACCGACGTCGCAAGCGTTTCGATCGCAAAATGACGGCTGCGGGCGACGAGCGCGCCGCGGTGGTCGATGACCGCCGATGGGCCGGTGTTTGCCGCGCGCAGCATCGGGCGGCCCGACTCGAGGGCGCGCAGGCGCGCCATCTGCAACCGCTGGTGTGGAGCGAGCGAATCGCCGAACCAGGCGTCCTCACTCACGTTCACGAGCAGGCGCGCCTCGGGCAGCGCGGTGATCACCTCCTCGCCGAAGGCGTCCTCGTAGCACACCGAGATGCCGACCTTGTGGCCAGCCACGGTGAGCAGCGGCTGCTGCGCCGCGCCGCGCGCGAAGTCCGACATCGGAATATCGAAGTTGTCGATGAACCACTGGAACAGGAACGGCAGCGGCATGAATTCGCCGAATGGCACGAGGTGACGCTTGCGATAGCTCCCCTCCCCGGCGCCGATGCGCACGACGCTGTTGAACACCGCAATCCTGTTGCCGACCGCTTCCTTTTCGATCACGCCAACGAGCATGTCGGCATTGCGCCGGCGCGCGAGATCGCGCAGGCGCGCGAGGTAGGATGGATCCAGCCGGTCGAGATAAACGGGAATCGCCGCTTCCGGCCAGATTACGACCTGCGCCTCCTGGGCGCGCTCGGTGAGCGCAAGATAGCGCTCAAGAATCGCCTCACGGCGCAGGGGGTCCCATTTCTGCGCCAGCGCGACATTGCCCTGCACCAGCGCCACGCGCAGCGGTTCCCCGGCCGGCGTCACCCACGTCGGCAGACCCGCCAGCCATCCAAGCGCCCAGAGACCGGCGAAGGCGGGCAGGTAGCGCCTCCACAGCTTCGCCCGATCGGACCAGGCCGCGGCGAGCAAACCGGTGCTTAGGGCGGTGGCATAGCTCACGCCGTACACGCCCAGCCACGGGGCCAAGCCGGCGAGCGGCGTGTCGATCTGGCTGTAGCCGAGATTGAGCCAGGGAAACCCAGTCAGCAGCCAACCGCGCAGCCACTCGAGCAGGGTCCACAGCGCGGGCAGCACGACAATGAATCGCAGCGCCGGACGGGCACCGTCAAAGCGTGCCTGCAGCCAGCCGAGCAGCGCCGGATAGAGCGCGAGGAACGTGCAGAACAGCGCCACCGCCAGGGCCGCCAGCGGCACCGGCATGTTGCCGAAGTTGTGCAGGCTCACGAACACCCACGACACCCCGACACCGAACATGCCGATTCCGAACAGCAGCCCGCACCACGCGGCCCGCCCAGCCGGCAGGTCGCGCCACAGCAGAAACAACACCGCCGGCGCGAGGATCGCGAGCGGAAACAGACCGAACGGAGCGAAGCCAAGCGGCGTGCACGCCCCGGCGAGCAACGCCAGACCATCTAGCCAGCGCGGGGCCGCGCCCCCCGAGCTACTTGCCGGATTCACCGGCACTTGGCGTGGCCGCGGAGAACTTCAGCAGATGCACGCGCCGGCTGTCGGCGCGCAGAACATCGACGCGCAGGCCGTCTAGCGCGAACTTCTCGCCGCGCCGCGGCACGTGACCGAGGACCGCCATGACGTAACCGCCGATGGTTTCGACCTCGCCATGCGCGAACGCCGTCTTGAAACGGGCGTTGAAGTCCTCGAGCGGCGTGAGCGCCTTGACGACGAACTCGCCGGGCGCGATCTCGGCGATCATGGTGTCCTCGCCCTCGATGTCATATTCGTCCTTGATCTCGCCCACGATCTGTTCGAGCACGTCCTCGATCGTCACGAGCCCCGCGACCCCGCCATATTCATCGACCACGATGGCCATGTGGTTGCGCGAGGCGCGGAACTCGCGCAACAGCACGTTGAGGCGCTTGCTCTCCGGCACGAACACGGCCGGGCGCAGCATGTCGGTGAGCTTGAACTGGGCGCGCTTCTTCTTGTCGAGCTGAAAGTAACGCAGCAGGTCCTTGGCGAGCAGGATCCCGACCACCTTGTCCTTGTCGCCGTCGATCACCGGGTAGCGCGAGTGCCCGGACTCGATCACCATCGGCAGATAGCTCTCCGGCGGCTGATTCTTGTCGACCACGTCCATCTGCCCGCGCGGCACCATGATGTCGCGCACCTTCATTTCGGCGGTGGCCAGCACGCCCTCCATCATATCGAGCGCGTCGCGGTCGAACAGGCCGCGCTGCTGCGCGTGACGCAACACCTCGATCAGCTCCTCGCGCGTTCCCGGCTCGCCCAACAGGGCGTGGCTGATACGATCGAGCAGGGAGCGCGCGCTGGTGCTCGGTTCTTCGGTGGTTGCGTTCACGGGGCTGGGTTTGTCGTCGCTCATGGTATCCGTTGGGAATGTCCGGCATAGGGGTTCGCAAAGCCAAGCGCGCGCAAAGTGCCCGCCTCGCGCCGCTCCATGGTGGCGGCCTGCGCCTCGGTGTCGTGATCGTAGCCGCGCAGGTGCAGGATGCCATGCACCACCATGTGCGCCCAGTGCGCGCGTTCATCCTTGCCCTGCGCACGCGCCTCGCGCCGCACCACCGGCGCGCAGATCACAACGTCACCCAGCAGATCGCTGCGCGCGCCCGGCGGCGTGACGAACGGAAACGACAACACGTTGGTCGCACCGCGCTTGCCGCGAAAGCGCGCGTTGAGCCGCGCGCTTTCGCGCGTGCCGACGATATGAAGATCGACCTGCGCGCGGCGGCGACGCAGCCCCTGCAACGCCGCGCGCGCGTAACGCCTGAGCGTCACCACGCTCGGCAGGCCGCGCCGCCCCAGACCATAACGCACCGACACATGCACCTTCATTTCGCTTCTTGCTCACGCGCCGCCTGCACGCGGTCGTGCGCCTCGTAGGCCTCGACGATGCGCTGCACCAGGGCGTGGCGCACGACATCCTGCGGCGTGAAGTGCGTGAAGCTGATGCCGTCGACGCGGCGCAGCACCTCCATCGCCTGGCGCAGGCCCGAAACCTGCCCGCGCTTGAGGTCGATTTGCGTGATGTCGCCGGTGATGACCGCGGTGGTGCCAAAACCGATGCGCGTGAGAAACATCTTCATCTGCTCGGCCGTCGTGTTCTGCGCCTCGTCGAGAATGATGAAGGACTCGTTGAGCGTGCGCCCACGCATGTAGGCGAGCGGCGCCAGCTCGATCACGTTGCGCTCGAGCAGCCGCACGACCTTCTCCGCGCCGAGCATCTCGTGCAGCGCGTCGTAGAGCGGGCGCAGATAAGGGTCGATCTTCTGCTCGAGCGCCCCCGGCAGGAAGCCGAGCCGCTCGCCGGCCTCCACCACCGGACGCACCAGCACGATGCGACGCGTGCGCGCGCTTTCGAGCGCTTCCACCGCGCAGGCGACGGCGAGGTAGGTCTTGCCGGTGCCGGCCGGTCCGATGCCAAAGTTGATGTCGTGCGTGAGTATGGCGCGGATGTAGTCGCGCTGGTGCTGGCCCTTGGGCTGCACGGCGCGCTTGGGGGTGCGCAGCGTGAGCTCCGGCTCGGTCTCATCGGGCAGCGGTTGCAACGCCACGTGCTGCAGCGCGCTGTGCACGCTGGCCGCGGTGAGCAGCTCACGGCCGGCGGTGGCGCTGTACAGGTCCTTGATGAGCTGTTCGGCACTGCGCCGCGCCTCGGCCTTGCCCGAGATACGAAACACGTTGCCGCGGTTGTTAATCTCGACCGCGAGGTACTCCTCGATCTGGCGCAGGTGCTCATCGTGCTGGCCGCACAGGTTGGCCAACCGGCGATTATCCGCGGGAGAGAGCGTGAACTCGGTGTGACTGCGTCTGGGGCTCAACGGGGCCTGGAGGCTGGGGGAATGACCCAAAGTACACAAAAAAGCGGCGCGCGAATCAAGCGCGCCGACGCTGCGTTTCCGTAACTAGCCGCCCGCGCAGGGAATTGGCCATCGCCTCGGTGATCTCGACGTCCACCATCTGGCCCAGCTCCGGTGGCACCTCGGCCGTAAAGTTGACCACGCGGTTGTTGTCGGTGCGCCCGCTCCAGTCCTCGGCATTGCGGCGCGCGCGGCCATCGACCAGCACCGGCTGCACGCTGCCGACCATCTGGCGGCTGATGCGCTGCGCCACCGTGTTGTTCTTCTGCTGCACCGCCGCCAGGCGTTCGGCCTTCACCTGCGGCGGCGTGGCGTCGGCCATCTCGGCGGCCGGCGTTCCGGGACGCGGGCTGAAGATGAAACTGAAGGAGGCGTCGAACTCGATTGCGTCCATGAGCTCGAGCGTGCGCCGAAAATCCTCATCGGTCTCGCCTGGGAATCCGACGATGATATCCGTGGTGATGCTGATGTCCGGGCGCACCGCGCGCAGCCGGCGGACCTTGGACTTGTATTCCAGCACGGTGTGGCCGCGCTTCATGAGGGCGAGGATGCGGTCCGAACCGCTCTGCACCGGCAGGTGCAGGTGATTGGCGAGCTTCGGCACCTCGGCGTACGCCGCGATGAGCGCGTCATTGAAGGCCTGCGGGTGCGAGGTGGTGAAACGGATGCGTTCGATGCCGTCGATCTCGGCGATGTAGCGCACGAGGCGCGCGAGGTCAGCATATTCGCCCGCGTGCATCGCGCCGCGGTAGGCATTGACGTTCTGGCCGAGCAGCGTCACCTCGCGCACGCCGCGCTCGGCCAGCGTCACCACCTCGGCGAGCACATCGTCGAACGGCCGCGAGAACTCCTCGCCGCGCGTGTACGGCACGACACAATAGGTGCAGTACTTGCTACAGCCTTCCATGACCGACACGAAGGCGCGCACGCCGTCGACGCTTGGTGCCGGCAGGCGGTCGAACTTCTCGATCTCCGGAAACGACACGTCGATCGCGGGGCGGCGCGTGGTCAACACCGCATCGAGCAGCTGCGGCAGACGGTGTAGGGTCTGCGGGCCGAAGATGAGGTCGACCTGCGGGGCGCGGCGGCGGATCGCCTGGCCCTCCTGCGAGGCGACGCAGCCGCCGACACCGATCACGACCTCCGGGCGTGTCTGCTTGAGCTCCTTCCAGAAACCGAGCTGGGTAAAGAGCTTCTCTTGCGCCTTCTCGCGGATCGAGCAGGTGTTAATGAGCAGCACATCGGCCTGCTCGGGCCGATCCGTCGGCTCCAGGCCGTGCGAGGCCGCCAGCACGTCCGCCATGCGGGCAGAGTCGTACTCGTTCATCTGGCAGCCGAAGGTCTTGATGTAGAGCTTGCGCGGCATGGGGTGACCGAAGGCCACCTAATCTAGCGCGGACCAGCCAAAAACACCAGAAATCCGTGTCGGATTGGGGACTTAGCGAATCTCGGGGCGCAAAAAAACGGGTGGCTCGCGCCACCCGTCGGAAGAGGAGCCCGTCTAGCGGGAACTACCTAGGGTCGCTCAATCGTGGCAGCACAGCCACCAACAGCGCCATGACCGAAAGCAGCGACAGGAACACGAAATTTTCCAGAAACGCCGAATGCGATGAAGCCAGATACGTTAGCGCCGACGGTGTCCCTACCCACAAACCCAACCTCAGCATGACCCAACAACCCCCAAGGAGAAACATGCCACCGACGTGTACCGCGATCCTTCGCCACCGGTGGCGGTGGTCCATGCAATACAAAGCTAGCTCAGGCTGACCGGCGCACAAGACAAGACCGACATGTGGCCGCACGGTCGGGATGATCGGCGAGCAGTGTCGAATTTCCGGCGCCGCTCCGCCGTTCGATACGAACCTGCCCGAGGCGTGCTAGCGCCCGTGCACAAGCGCCATTTGAAGGACCGCTTGGCCTTCGCTTCAGGCGCAGCGGGGGCGGCTTACGGCCACGGACCTATCCACGCGCGCTCAAGCCCGCGACGTCCGCGGCACGCGGTACTCGATCGACGCCGTGCCGATGATGTCATAGAAGCGCTGCGGATCTTCGGGTGCGCTGAGCGTGTCGGCGAGCGCGTCGTTGTAGAGGCGCAGGTCGCTCGCAAGCTGGCGGGCGATCAGGTATTGCAGCCGGTGCGCAAGCGGCGCATCGGCGGCGAACAGCCGCTCGAAGTCCGCGGCCGAGAGTCGGGCGACGTTGGCACCGCCCACCACGGTACAGGTGGCGGTGCGCGGGCCGGGATCGACGAGCGCCACCAAGCCCACGAGCTCGCCCGGACCCATGACGCAGATGCGCAGCGGCTCGCCGCCTGTGTCGCGGCGCGTGACCAGTAGCTGTCCGTCGACGATCAGATACATGGCGTCGCCGGGATCGCCCTCACGGATCAGCACCACCCCACCGCTATACGTACGCTCGGTCAGAAGGCCCAGCAGCTCCTCGCGCTCCTCGGCCGAGAAGTCCTTGAAGTCTCGATGCGCACGCAACAAAGCTTCGAGGTTCATGGCGTGCCCGGCTCCGCACCCGCGAGCTGCACGCCGGCGCTGCTCAGCCAGCCGGACGCTGCCGCGGCGGCGACCAGCCCCGCGTGCGTGCGCCGCAAC
>CAYZVX010000080.1:0-11318 GCA_964482055.1 uncultured Acidiferrobacteraceae bacterium | reverse complement strand
TACACCGCCATCCAGACCATGGCCAAGTGGGCGCGCAAGAACGACATGATCCTGCACCTGCACCGCGCCGGTAACTCGACCTACTCGCGCCAGAAGAATCACGGCATGAACTTCCGCGTGATCTGCAAGTGGATGCGCATGGCGGGCGTGGACCACATCCATGCCGGCACCGTGGTCGGTAAGCTCGAGGGCGATCCGCTCATGATCAAGGGCTTCTACGACACGCTGCGCGAGCCGCACACCAAGATGAGCCTCGAGCACGGCCTGTTCTTCGACCAGGACTGGGCCTCGCTCAAAAAGGTGATGCCGGTCGCCTCGGGCGGCATCCACGCCGGCCAGATGCACCAGCTGATCCACTACCTCGGCGAGGACGTGGTGCTGCAGTTCGGCGGCGGCACCATCGGCCACCCGATGGGCATCCAGGCCGGCGCGACCGCCAATCGCGTGGCGCTCGAGGCCATGATCCAGGCGCGCAACGAGGGCCGCGACTATCTCAAGGAGGGTCCGCAGATCCTCGAGGCCGCTGCCAGGTGGTGCACGCCGCTCAGGGCCGCGCTCGATACCTGGAAGGACATCACATTCAACTACGAGTCCACCGACACGGCGGACTTCGTGCCCACGACCACGGCCAGTGTCTAACAAAATTCGAAGGAGAAACGTACCATGATGACCAATCCAGGCAATCGGCTCACGCAGGGCCAGTTCTCGTTCCTGCCGGACCTGACCGATGCGCAGATCACCGCACAGATCAAGTACGCGCTCAGCAAGGGGTGGGCGGTGAGCGTCGAGTACACCGACGACCCGCACCCGCGCAACACCTACTGGGAGATGTTCGGCAACCCCATGTTCGACCTCAAGGACCCGGCGGGGATCCTGATGGAGATCAACAACTGCCGCAAGACTTTTCCGAATCACTACATTCGCGTCACGGCGTTCGACTCGACGCGCGGCTGGGAAACCCCACGCATGTCCTATCTCGTCAACCGGCCGAAGAACGAACCGGGCTTCGGCCTGGTGCGGCAGGAATCCGAGGGGCGCATGATCCGCTACACCGTGCATTCCTACGCCACCGACAAGCCGGAGATGGAGCGCTACTGACGCGCTGATGAGGGAATCGTTGTAACGCTGTGCCGGCCGGCGCGGTCTGACTCCGCACCGGCCAGATTTTTTCCAGAATTTCTAAATGGATCGAAGCATGAGCGAGGCGCAATCCAAGACCGTCCCGGTCACTGACCAGGTTGACCTCGAGGCCGAGTTCAAAGCCTCCAACATCCAGGAGGTTCTGGACAAGCTCGACCGCGAGCTGATCGGGCTCGTTCCCGTCAAGACCCGCATCCGCGAGATCGCGGCACTGCTGCTCGTCGACCGGCTGCGCCGGCAGTTCGCGCTCACCTCCGAGACGCCGACGCTGCACATGTGCTTCACCGGCAACCCCGGCACCGGCAAGACCACGGTGGCGATGCGTATGGGCGAGATCCTGAAACGCCTCGGCTACGTGCGCGAGGGCCATCTCGTCACGGTCACGCGCGACGACCTCGTCGGCCAGTACATCGGCCACACCGCGCCCAAGACCAAGGAGGTCATCAAGAAGGCCATGGGCGGGGTGCTGTTCATCGACGAGGCCTATTACCTCTACAAGCCCGAGAACGAGCGCGACTACGGCCAGGAGTCGATCGAAATCCTGTTGCAGGTGATGGAGAACAACCGCGACGACCTCGTCGTGATTCTTGCCGGCTACAAGGACAAGATGGACCGCTTCTTCCAGAGCAACCCGGGCATGCGCTCGCGCATCGCCCATCACATCGACTTTCCAGACTACACGCCAGAGGAGCTGCTGGCGATTGCGAGACTCATGCTCGCCAGCCAGAACTACCGCTTCAGCCCCGAGGCCGAACAGGCCTTCGCCGAGTACCTCAGGCGGCGCATGAAAATGGAGCATTTCGCCAACGCCCGCTCGGTGCGCAACGCGCTCGATCGCGCGCGACTGCGCCAGGCCAACCGCCTGTTCGGCCGTCGCGGCCGGTCGCTCACCAAGGACGATCTCATGACGCTCGAGGCCGAGGACGTGCTGGCGAGCCGGGTGTTCCGCGAAGGCCGCCTCGACCAGGATCGGGCCTGAGGATGCCGGTGCGCGGGAGCCGAGCATGAAATTCCAGGAGTTGATGCGCGCCATTGCCGCCGTGGCGCAAACCGGTGGTACACCGCAACATTGCGAGGCGCTGGCGCGCGAGGCCGCCGGCCTCGCCGACATGGTCGGCTGGGCGAACGGGCCGATCGATGCCGGCGGTCAGTTGCTCGAGCGTCTCGCGACGCTCCAGGACGACCTCCGCCTGCGGCATGCGCGGACCGAAGAGCCGTCGCTCGCGCTGTTGCACGATGCGCTTGCCGACCTCGGTCGCGCCATCGCCCGCCACGACGAGGATCTCGACAGTAGCTGTACGCATGACGACGAAGACGAGTATCTGGTTTGAACCCGATCGCGACGCGGAGCCGCGGGGTGCGACGAGGAGGAGCTGCCATGCCATGGGTTGACATGCACGACATGCTGAGCCACGCCTACCGAAACCACTACGCGGTCGGAGGCTTCCGTGCCATCAATCTTGACTTCATCGAAGCCATCCTGACCGCGGCCGAGCGCTGCCGGTCGCCGGTGATCCTGAATCTGGGCGAATCCGCCGGGCACGGCGATTTCGAATTGATCGCTGCGGCGGCCGAAAGTGCGGCGCGGCGCGCCACGGTGCCGGTCGCATTGCACTTCGACCGCGCTGGTTCGCCGGAGGCAGCGGTGCGTGCGATCAATCATGGCTGCAACGGATTCACGGCGGTCGCGGCGCACGAGTCGTTCCCGGCCATGGTCGCGCAGGTGCGAGAACTCACCGACATCGCGCATGCCTGCGGGGTTACCGTCGAAGGCGCCCTGGCCGACGCCGAGGAGGCAGCGCTCGAAAATGCCGGTACGCATGGCGAACCGACGGGCACTTCGGTGGAGGAGGCCCGGGCCTTCGTCGCGCGCACCCACGTCGACTGCCTGGCAGTTTCGGTCGGCCTCGGCAATGGCCGCCAGCGCGGGCGGCCGAGACTCGACCTCGAGCGCCTGCGCCGGCTCAGCGAGGCGGTGCAGATTCCGCTCGTTGTGCACGCGGCGAGCGCACCCAGCGACGAGCATTGCCACAAGCTCATGCAGCACGGCGTGGCCAAGGTCAACTTCTCGTCGCTCCTGGACGTCGCCGCCGGCGAGCAGCTGCGCGCCAATGTTCGCGGCGACACGCGCTCCGGTTACGCGGGGCTGGTGCAGGGGGTGCAGGCGGCGGTCGCGGACGAGGTCGAGCGCAGCATGCACCGCTGTGGCTCGGCCGGACGCGCCGCCGAGGTGCTGGTGCAGTGCCGCATCTGGCGTCACATCGAGCACGTGATCGTCTACAACGTCGAGGGTGCGGACGACGCCCAGGTCGAGACGATGATGGCGCGCGGGCGCGAGATGCTGGCCACGATCCCCGGGGTGCGGCGGGTGGTCACGGGCTGGGCCGTGGCCGACAAGCCGCGTTACCGTTTCTGCTGGCTGATCGAATTCACGCATCGGGCTGTGATAGATTCCTATCGTGAACATCCCCTGCACAAGCAATTCGCCGACAACCTGTTCCGGCCGATCGCCGTGGACCGGGTTTCGGTCGATTTCGAGCATGTGGATTCCGCGCCGGCCGCGCCCGTCAGCCGGGTCCGGGAAAGCGTCGCCGGCTGAATCCTTCCCCATAATTAATTTCCAGCCATTCTGAGCGTCGGCACACCGCTGATGTGGGTATCGTTCGCGGCCTTCGTGCTGGTCGCGCTCACGGTCGATTTCCTCGCCATGCGCAACCAGGGCGCGCACAAGGTCACCATGACCGAGGCGGCGGTCTGGTCGCTGGTGTGGGTCGCGGTTTCATTCGTGTTCGTCGGCTGGCTGTGGTGGTACCTCGGCGGGACGGGCGGCGACGCAACCGCGCGCGGCATGGCCACCGTCAAGGCGCTCGAATTCGTCACCGGCTACCTGGTGGAGAAGGCGCTGGCGGTGGACAACATTTTCGTGTTCCTCATGGTGTTCACCTATTTCTCGGTGCCGGCGGAATTCCAGAAGCGCGTGCTCATGATCGGCATCCTCGGCGCGCTGGTGCTGCGCGCGGTGATGATCTTCGCCGGCGCTTGGCTGATCGCGCGCTTCGACTGGGTGCTGTATATCTTCGGCGCGTTCCTGGTGTTCACAGGCGTCAAGATGTGGTGGGCCGCCGGACAGGAGCCGGACCTGGAATCGAACCCGGCGCTGAAATGGATGCGCCGGCACATGCGCATCGCCCCGGACTTCGACGGCGAGAAGTTCTTCACCGTGGTCAACGGCGTGAAAATGGCCACGCCGCTGTTCGTGGTGATCCTGCTGATCGGCATCGTGGACATCGTGTTCGCGGTGGACTCGATCCCGGCGATTTTCGCGATCACGACCGACCCGTTCATCGTGCTGACCTCGAACGTGTTCGCCATTCTCGGCCTGCGCGCGATGTATTTCCTGCTCGCCGGACTGCACGACAAGTTCCATCTGCTCACCTACGGCCTCGCCATCGTGCTGATCCTGATCGGCAGCAAGATGCTGCTGGTCGAGGTCTACCATATCCCGGTGGTCTGGTCGCTGGCGGCCACCGTCACCGTGCTGGCGGCGACCATGGTGCTGTCGCTGTACGTCCCGGCGCGCGGCTACCCCGGTGGCGCCTACCCCTTCAAAGCCAAGCACGAGAAGGGCGGGGACAAGGCGAAGAAATAGGACATGGCTCAAAATCGCCCGGCTCGATCATCGCTTCGAACGCGGCCTGAGCCGGATCTCGGCCGAATACAGTCTGCGCGAGGACGGCGGCGTGCGGGTGTTGAACCGCGGCTATTCCGCGGAAGACAAGGAATGGAAAGAGGCCGAAGGCAAGGCCTATTTCGTGGAAGGATCCGACAAGGGTTATCTGAAGGTTTCCTTCTTCTGGTTGTTTTACGGGTCCTATGTCGTGTTCGAGCTCGACCATGAGCAATACCAGTACGCGCTCGTATCCGGGTCGGACAAATCCTATTTATGGATCTTGTCCCGGACCCCGGAGATGAAACCGGACGTCAAAGACAAACTCATTGCCAGGGCAAATGCCCTGGGTTTTGATACCGGCAAGCTGATATTCGTGGATCATCGGTAAAATTCATATACAGGCGCACCATGCAAGAAATCCAGAAACTGATCGAAGGTTTTCAGCGCTTTCGCGCGCATCACTATGAGCGCGACGGCACGCCGTTCAAGCAACTGGTCAGCCAGGGCCAATCCCCCAAGATCATGGTGGTGGCCTGCAGCGACTCGCGCGTCGATCCGGCGATCGTCACCGATTGCGACCCGGGCGATCTGTTCGTCGTTCGTAACGTCGCAAACCTGGTCCCGCCGTACGAAGTGGGCGGCGCCTATCATGGCACGTCGGCCGCCCTCGAGTTCGCGGTGCGTTGCCTCAGTGTCAGGCACGTCATCGTCATGGGCCATGCGCGCTGCGGCGGCATCCGGGCGCTGCTGGGTGACCTTCGCTTCGAGGGCGACGCCGGGCAGTTCATTGCCCCGTGGATGTCGATCGCCGAAGCCGCAATCCCGCCATCCGTGGCGGGCGGCCCTCGACTTCCGGATGAAGTCGAGGGTCCCGAGACAGGGACGTCTCGTGTGGGGACTCGCCTCGATGCGACCGGCGGGCAGGCCCGCCGCGAGGATCTGGTGACGCAGCGCCGGCACGATCCCGATGCGCGCGCGGCCGCCTGTGAGCAGGCGGCGGTGCGAATTTCCCTGGCAAACCTGTCGAGCTTTCCGTTCGTGCGGGAGGCGGTAGACGCGGGCCGCCTGCAGCTGCATGGCTGGTATTTCGATATCGACCGTGGCGAGCTGCTCGGCTGGGAGCTGGATGCCGGCCGGTTTTGCGCGCTGGTGCCGAGTCGCGAGCGGCCGGCCTAGCGGCGGGGGGCGCGCGGGCCGGTCACGCACCGGCCGGCTCAATAGTATATTGTGGTAAGAATAAGCGAACGCAGGGATGTGACCTCCGGCCGAATCCCGCTGGCCGGGCCCGTGCGCCGCGAGACCGCTGGGTGCACAACACGGACGATCCGGTGGAGACCGACAGAGCTTCGGCCATGACACCCGAGGGATCCCTTTCCGCCGCCGAGTTCCGGCGCCGCTTCCGCTGGCTCATCTTCCATACCTGGAACATCCCGCCGGTCATCGGGCTTGGCTTCATCGTGCTGATCGGCGTGCTCACGCCGGCGCAGGTCGCCGGCATCCTCACCACGCCGCTCGAGCCGGCCTACATCCTCGGCTGGCTCGCCTTCGCGATGTGGTTCTTGCCGCGCCAGATGCGCCCGGTCGCGGACTGGCTGGATCGCAAACCCGGCGCCAGCCCGCAGGCGGCGCTGGCCGCGGTGCAACGCTTTCCGCTGCTGTACTGGGCGACGTTCCTCGCTTACCTGGCTATTGCCCCGGCGTCGGTGATCGTCGCCGCCGAGCTTTACACCGGTTTTATCGCCACCCCGATGGACTGGTTCCGCATCGAGCTCGTGGCGCTCATCGTCTCGATCATCGTCGGCCTGCCGATCTTTTTCCTCGTTTTCGACCTGTTCGGGCGCGCGCTCGGGGGGCTGGAGCTCAAGCGCCCGATTGTCACCATTCGCACCAAGGTATTCCTGATCGGCGCGCTCGTGCCGCTTCTGATCGACACGATGCTGGTGCAGTACTTCTGGACGCGCACCGGCTACTTCACGTTCGAAACCTTCGGCGTGTGGCTGGCGCTCGAGGTGCTCGCCATCGGCGGCAGCCTGATCTTCGCGCGCAGCTTCGGCCAATCGCTTGGCCCCTTGCAGACGCTGATCGGCGCGCCGCGCCCGCTGCCCTCACCCGACATCGCCGCGCTCACCGCGCGCTCCACCGACGAGATGGGCGTGCTGACCGGCGACTATCGGCGGCTACTCGAGGACCTGCGGCTGCACAGCGAGATCCTGGAGCTCAACAACCAGCTGCTGCGTCGCGCGGGCGGCGCCGCCGGGGTCGACACCGTGCTCACGACGGTTGTCGACCTGTGCCGCCAGGCGATGCGCAGCGACCAGGCGTTCTTGATCGTGCACGACGCCGCCAGCGACCAACTCGTCGGGCTGGCCCAGACCGGGGACGGATACCGTGCCGAGGGCCACTTCCGGCTTGCCCTCAGTGAGACGTCGCTCGCGGTGTGGGCGTTCAATCACCGCGCGACCGTGGCCGTGGAAGACACCAGCGCCGACCCGCGCGTCAGTCGGCAGATGTGCGAACGCTTTGGCGTGCGCGCCTCGCTGGCCACGCCGCTTTGGCTCGAGGGCGAGGTGCAGGGCGTGCTCATGGTGATCGACCGCCAGCCGCGCCAGTACGGCCCGCGCGAGCTCGCGCTGATCGAGGCGCTGGCGCGCGAGGCCGCGCTCGCCTTGCAGGCGCAGCGCCTGCGCGCAGCGCAGGCCCAGGCCGAGGCCGAGCGCCGCGCGCAGGCCGAGCAGGTGCGCCTGCTGCTCGACGCCACGGAGGAGGGAATCTACGGTGTCGATCGCGAAGGCCGCTGCACGTTCATCAATCAGGCGGCCCTGCGCATGCTGGGGTATGCGCGGGCGCAGGACCTGCTCGGGCAGAACCTGCATGAACACATCCATCATACCCGCCCGGACGGTGCGCCCTATCCCAAGGAGCAGTGCCGCGTGCGCCTCTCCGCCCTGGCCGGCGAAACGGCGCACGCCGACGATGAGGTGCACTGGCGGGCCGATGGCACGAGCTTTCCGGTCGAATACTGGTCGCGCCCGATCGTACGCGACGGGGAGATCGTGGGCGCGGTCGTGTCGTTTGTCGACGCCACGGAGCGCAAGCGCTCGCAGGCGCAGAATGAGCGCCTCGGCCGCGCGCTCGACGAGTCGGCCAACGAGATCTACATGTTCGACGCCGAGACCCTGCGCTTCACGCAGGTCAATCGCGGGGCGCGCCAAAACCTCGGCTACAGCATGGAGGAGTTGCGCCGCCTCACGCCGCTCGACCTCAAACCGCGGATCACCGCTCAGCAGTTCGAGGCGCTGATTGCACCGCTTCGCCAAGGCACGCGCGACCAGGTCAGCTTCGACACGGTACACCGGCGCAAGGACGGCACGCTCTATCCGGTCGAGGTCCGCCTGCACCTTTCGCGCGCCGAGCGCCCGCCCATGTTTGTAGCGGTGATCCTCGACACCTCCGAGCGGCGCGCGGCCGAGGAGGCGCTTCGCCAGTACCGCGACAACCTCGAAGAGCTGGTGCGGGCGCGCACCGCCGCGCTCGAAACCGTCAACCGCGAGCTCGAGGCGTTCAGCTACTCCGTGTCGCACGATCTGCGCGCGCCGCTGCGCGCCATCGATGGCTTCAGCCAGGCGCTGCTCGAGGACCACGGACGCGACCTGCCGGCCGAGGCACGCGGCTACCTCGAACGGGTGCGGGCCGCGGTGCAGCGCATGGGCACGCTGATCGACGATCTGCTCGAGCTGTCGCGCGTGAGCCGCGCCGAGATGCACGTGAGCGAAATCGATCTGAGCCGCATGGCCGAGGAGCTCATCGCCCGCCATCGCGCCGCCGAGCCGCACCGCCAAGTCGAGGTGGTCATTGCCCCCGGGCTGACGGCGACCGGCGATGCGCGCCTGCTGGCCGTGGCGCTCGGCAACCTGCTCGACAACGCCTGGAAGTACACGTCCCGTACGCGCGCGGCGCGCATCGAGGTGGGGGTGGAAACCGTCAACGGCGAGCGGGTTTTTTTCGTGCGCGACAACGGGGCGGGGTTCGACATGCAATACGCGCACAAGCTGTTCGGCGCCTTTCAGCGCCTGCACAGCGCGCGCGATTTCCCCGGCACCGGGGTCGGGCTCGCGACCGTGGCACGCATCGTCGCGCGCCACGGCGGCCGCATCTGGGCGCAAGGTCGGGTGGGCGAGGGCGCCGCTTTCCATTTCACCCTTGGCGCGCCTGCCGTGGACAGGCGTGTGACGCCGGTGCAACAGCGCGTGGAGCGTCTGGCAGGGAGTTAGCTGCCAGAAGCCGCTCTGTTAGGATGCTCGCGGGCACTGGGGGAGTAGCCATGGATAAGACAAGGACAATCCTGCTGGTCGAAGACAACCCCGATGACGAGGCCCTGACCCTGCGGGCGCTCAAGAAGAACCACATCCTCAACGAAGTCGTCGTGGCGCGTGATGGCGCCGAGGCCCTCGACTACCTGTTCGGCACGGGTGCGCATGCCGGGCGCGATGTCCGCGACGCACCGCAGGTCGTGCTGCTCGATCTCAAGCTGCCCAAGGTCGATGGTCTGGAGGTATTGCGCCGCCTGCGCGCCGACGCGCGCACGCGCCTGCAGCCAGTCGTGGTGTTGACCACATCCAGCGAGGAGCGCGACATCGTCTCGAGCTACGAGCTCGGCGCCAACAGCTACATCCGCAAGCCGGTAGACTTCAACCAGTTCATGGAGGCGGTGCGCCAGTTGGGTCTGTACTGGCTCGTGCTCAACGTCCCCCCGCCGTGTGGAAACTGAGCGATGGCCGTGCCGCTGCGTGTCCTGCTGGTCGAGGACTCGGAGGACGATGCGCTGCTCCTGCTGCGCGAGCTCAGCAAGGGCGGCTATGTGCCCACGCCCGTGCGCGTGGACACGGTCGAGGCGCTCGAGGCGGCGCTGGCGCGTGAGGCCTGGGACCTCGTCATCACCGATCACAATATGCCGGGCTTCAGCTCCGCGGCCGCGCTCGCCACGGTCAAGCGGGTCACGCCCGACACGCCGGTCATCATCGTGTCGGGGTCGATCGGCGAGGACATTGCCGTGGAGGCGATGAAGAGTGGCGCCCACGACTACATCATGAAGGACAACCTCGCGCGCCTGGTGCCGGCGGTCGCGCGCGAGTTGCGCGAGGCCGCGAACCGCCAGGCGCACCGACGCGCGCAGGAGACGATCCGGCACCTGGCCTTCCATGACGCGCTCACCGGGCTCGCCAACCGCCACGAATTCGAGGCACGCGTCAAGCGCGCCGTCGAGAACGTGCGGCATGGCGGCCAGCACGCGCTGCTCTACGTCGACCTCGACCAGTTCAAGGTCATCAATGACACCTGCGGCCATACGGCGGGCGATGAGCTGCTGCGCCAGCTCGCGGTGCTGTTGCGGCAGCCGATTCGCGACAACGACACACTGGCGCGGCTCGGGGGCGATGAGTTCGGCGTGCTGCTGGCCCGCTGCTCGCTTGAGCAGGCCCAAGCGGTAGCCGAGCGCATGCTGCAGCTCATCCGCGACTTTCGCTTCATCTGGGCCGAACGAACCTTCAACATCGGCGCGAGCATCGGTCTGGTCATGATTACCGACAGCGCCCAGACACTGACCGACCTGCTGCGCGCCGCCGACATGGCCTGCTACGCCGCCAAGGACAAGGGCCGCAATCGCATCCACGTCTATCGCCCCGGCGACAGCGAGCTTGCGCGCCGGCACGGCGAGATGGAGTGGGTGGCACGCCTGAACGCGGCGCTCGAGCAAGACCGCTTCGAGCTGCACCACCAGTGCATCATCGCCCTGGCCCAGAACCAGGCGCCGGTCATCCACCGGGAATTCCTGCTGCGCCTGAAGGATGCGGAACAGGGCCTGATCCTGCCCGGTGCCTTCATCCCGGCGGCCGAGCGTTACAACCTCATGCCCCAGCTCGACCGCTGGGTGCTGCGCCACGCGCTCACGCGCCTGGCGCGCGAGCGTGCCGCCGGCGGCCAGGCCGGCATGTGCTTCATCAATCTGTCCGGCGCGAGCGTAGGCGATGACGACTTCTTCCGCGACGTCAGCACGCAGCTCAGCGCTCAGCGTGTCCCGCCGGGTATGATCTGCTTCGAGATCACGGAGACCGCTGCCATCGCCAACCTCGCCGGCGCGCTCGATTTCATCGAGCAGGCCAAGGCGCTCGGCTGCCGCATCGCGCTCGATGACTTCGGCGCGGGCCTGAGCTCGTTTTCCTACCTCAAGACCATTCCCGCCGACTTTGTCAAGATCGACGGCAGCTTCGTCAAGGACATGCTGCACGACCCGATGGACAGCGCGATCGTCGAGTCCATCCACCGCATTGCGCGCGTCGCCGGCCTCAAGACGATTGCCGAGTTCGTCGAGTCCGGCGCCATCCGCCAGCGCCTGGTCGAGATCGGCGTCGACTATGCGCAGGGCTACGGGATTCACCGGCCCGCGCCCCTGGCCCCGCTGCTCGCCGCGCCGGTCGTGGACCCTGGCCGGCGCGACTGAGCGATCGCGGGC
>CAYZVX010000079.1:3826-11514 GCA_964482055.1 uncultured Acidiferrobacteraceae bacterium | reverse complement strand
GGCGAGCGCGCTCATCGCCGCGGTCGCGGCCGCCGGCTACCGGGCCGCGGAGCTGCGTGGGGCCGAGGATGAGGCCGAGAAGGAAGCCGCCGAGCGCGCGCACTACCGCAGCCTGCTGCGACGCTTCGCGGTGGCGGCGCTGATCGGAGCCCCGCTCATGCTGGCCGAACCCTTCGGGCTCATGCCGATGCTCGATGCGCCCGGCGGGCAGAGCTTCTGGCTCGCGGTCGGCGCGGCGACCCTGTTCGTGCTCGTCTATTCGGGCGGGCATTTCTTCACCGGGGCATGGAAGGCAATGCGGGTCCACAACGCCACCATGGACACGCTGATCGCGCTCGGCACCGGAGCCGCCTGGGCCTACTCGATGACGATCGTGCTCTTCCCCGCGGCGGTGCCGAGCATCGCCCGCCACGCCTACTTCGAGGCGGCGGCCATCATCATCGCGCTCATCAATCTCGGCCAGGCCCTCGAGCAGCGCGCGCGCGGCAAGACCTCCGAGGCCATCAAGCGCCTGATCGGCCTGCAACCCAAGGTCGCGCGCGTTGTGCGCGACGGAAAGGAAATCGACATCCCGATCAGCGATGTCGGGCTTGACGAGACGATCCGCGTGCGCCCGGGCGAGAAGATTCCGGTCGATGGCGTGATCATCGACGGGCATTCGACCGTCGACGAGTCGATGCTGACCGGCGAGCCGCTGCCGGTCGAGAAAAAGCCCGGCGACGAGGTCACCGGCGGCACGCTCAACAAGACCGGAAGCTTTCTGTTCCAGGCCAGGCGCATAGGCGCCGACACCGCGCTCGCGCGCATCATCGAGATGGTGCGCCGCGCGCAGAGCTCCAAGCCCGCGATCGGGCGGCTTGCGGACAAGATTTCCGCCGTGTTCGTGCCCGGCGTGCTGATCGTGGCGGTGCTCACCTTTCTTGCCTGGTACAACCTCGGCCCCGACCCGCGCGTGAGCTTCGCGCTGGTCGCGACCATGACGGTGCTGATCATCGCCTGCCCGTGCGCGCTCGGGCTCGCCACACCGATCTCGATCATGGTCGGGGTGGGCAAGGCCGCCGAGTACGGCATCCTGATCCGAAACGGCGAGGCCCTCCAGCAGGCCGGGCGCCTCACCGCCGTGGTGCTCGACAAGACCGGAACGATCACGACCGGCAAGCCGACGGTCACAACCTTGGTGGCGGCGCCGGGCTTTGCCGAGCGGGAGCTGCTTGCGCTCGCGGCCAGCCTCGAGGCCGCCTCCGAGCATCCGCTCGCGCAGGCCGTCGTGGAGGCCGCCCGGGCCAAGGGTGTGGCGCTCGCACCCGTGTCCGGTTTCGAGGCGATCGCCGGCCACGGCGTGCGCGGGCGCGTCGACGGCAAGGCGTTGCTGCTGGGTAACCTCAAGCTCATGCGCGATCGCGCGATCGCCCTCGAGGGATTCGAGGCGCGCGCCGAGGAACTCTCTGCGCAGGCGCACACGCCCATGTTTCTCGCCGTCGACGGGCGCATCGCCGGCATTGTCGCGGTGTCCGATCCGCTCAAGGCCGACTCGCGCGCGGCCATCGCGCGCCTGCACGCCGAGGGCCTCAAGGTCGTCATGATCACCGGCGACAACCCCGCCACCGCCCGCGCGGTCGCCGCGCAGGTCGGCGTCGATGAGGTACTGGCCGAGGTGCTGCCCGGCGACAAGGCCGCCAAGGTAGCCGAGTTGCAGGCGCGCGGGGAGATCGTCGGCATGGTCGGCGACGGCATCAATGACGCCCCGGCGCTCGCCCAGGCCGATGTCGGTTTCGCCATCGGCACCGGCACGGACGTGGCGATCGAGTCGGCGGACGTGGCGCTCATGCGCGGCTCATTGCACGGCGTGGCCGACGCCATCGCGATCTCGCGCGCCACGGTGCGCAACATCAAGCAGAACCTGTTCGGTGCCTTTGTCTACAACACGCTCGGCATCCCGGTCGCGGCCGGCGCGCTCTACCCGCTGGCGGGGTTGCTGCTCAACCCGGTGATCGCCGGGGCGGCGATGGCCATGTCCTCGGTCACGGTCGTGAGCAACGCCAATCGCTTGAGGTGGATATCGCCAGCGTGACATAGTGTTGGCGCTGCAACCCGACAGGAGGTAGGGTGGTCTGCCGGGGGATAACAATAATTCGAGGAGGGACCAGCATGAAGGAGCTGCCGCCCGAAACTACCCTCAGCCTGCGCCTCGGGCTCGGATTCGGGCTTATCCTGCTGTTGATGGTTTCGCTCGGCATCCTCGCGCTCGAACGCATCGCCGGCGTCAACCGCCATCTCGACCACATCGTCCACGAAAACAACGTCAAGACCGAGCTGGCGCATACCATGAAGGACGCGCTGCGCGAGCGCTCCGTCATCATGCACACCGTCTCGTTGCTGCGCGACCCGTTCGAGCAGAACGAGGAGTTCCTGAGCTTCAACGATCACGGCGTGGCGTTCACCGCCGCGCGCGACAAGCTCCAGGGCATGCCGCTCAACGAGAAGGAGAAGGAAATCCTCGCGCGCATGCGCGCGCTCACGGTCAAGACCCAGCCGCTGGTGGTCGAGGCGGTGGGCAAGGCGATGAACGGCGATATCGAGGCAGCGCGCGAGCTGATCCGCAAGGAGATCATCGTCGCGCAGAAGCTGATCGCGCTCGAAATCAACGGCCTGCTGGAGCTGCAAAAGAACGAGACTGAGGCGGCGGTGGCCGAGGCGGCACAGGCCTTCGAGAACACGCGCACGCTCATGCTGCTGCTGGGCGTTGCGGCCGTCGGCCTGGGGCTGGCCGTCGCCTTCTTCGTGGTGCGCAACGCCAAGCGCCAGGCGCACCTGCTGCAACATCAGGCGATGTACGACGGCCTGACCGGGCTGCCGAACCGCGCGTTATTCGCCGACCGCCTGCAGCAGGCGATTCTGATCGGCCGGCGCGAAAAACAGCCGTTTGCGCTCATCGCCATGGACCTCAACCGTTTCAAGGAGATCAACGACACCCTGGGGCACCACGTTGGCGACCAGGTGCTGCGGGCGGTGGCCGAGCGCACGCGTGCGTGCCTGCGCGAATCCGACACCGTCGCGCGCATGGGCGGCGATGAGTTTACGATCCTGCTTGCTACCGCCGCCGACAGCGACGGTGCGATCGCGGCCGCCCGGAAAATCCTCAAGGCCTTCGAGGTGCCGCAGGAGATCGCCGGACAACGCATCGAAATCGGCGCCAGCCTCGGCATCGCCATGTTTCCCGAGCACGGCGAGGAGCCGCTGGTGCTGTTGCGCGAGGCCGATGCCGCCATGTATATCGCCAAGCAGACGCACGCCGGCTACAAGCTCTACAGCAAGGACTTGGGCCAGGGCGCCGACGATCGCCTCGCGCTGCAGGGCGAGCTGCGCCAGGCGATCGCCAACGGCGAGCTGGTGCTGCACTTCCAGCCGAAGATCGATTTCAAGGCCAACCGCATCCACGGCGTCGAGGCGCTGGTGCGCTGGCAGCATCCGCGCCACGGACTGCTGGCGCCGGACAGGTTCATTCCGCTGGCGGAGCAGACCGGCCTGATCAAGCCGCTGACGCAGACGGTCCTGCGCCTGGCCCTGGCGCAGGCCGAGGCGTGGCGCCAGGGCGGCCTGGATCTTTCGGTGTCGGTGAATATCTCCGCGGTCAACATCCAGGACCCGGAATTTCCCGATCAGGTCGCGCAGCTGCTCGAGGAATACAGCGTGCCGGCGTCGCGCCTCGAGCTGGAAGTCACCGAAACCGCGGTGATGGCGGAACCGGCGCGGGCGGTGGACAGCATCAAGCGGCTCAGCAGCCTCGGGTTGCAGGTGTCCATCGACGACTTCGGTACCGGCTATTCGTCGATGTCCTATCTGAAGGATTTGCTGGTGGCCAAGATCAAGATCGACAAGTCCTTCGTCAAAGACATGGCGGTCAACCACAACGATGCCGTGATCGTGCGTTCCACCGTCGAGCTCGGCCACAACCTCGGGCTCAAGGTGGTCGCCGAGGGCGTCGAGAACGAGGCGGCGTGGAACCGGTTGAAGGCGCTCGGCTGCGACGATGCGCAGGGTTACTACCTCAGTGGCCCCTTGCCGCCGGACAAGTTTGCCGAGTGGCTGAGTCAATCGCCCTGGGGCCAGGGCACGCAAACCAACTGATGGACTGGATCGTCAATCTCGCGGGCCTCGCGGTCATCGGCCTGGTCGTCTGGTGGTTCTGGCTGGCGCAGCCGCGGGCGCGGCGCGCGCAAGGCGACGTGATCGAGGTGGTGGTGGCCGATGGCGTCTACACGCCACCGCGCATCGAGGTGGCGGCCGGCGCACCGGTGCGGCTGCGTTTCCTGCGCAAGGACCCGAGCGCATGCGCCGAGAAGGTGCTGTTCGATGAGCTCGGTGTGAGCGCCGACCTCGCGCTCGGCCGGCCGACCGAGGTGACGGTCGTTGCGCCCAAACCCGGGGAATACGTGTTCACCTGCCAGATGCGCATGTACCGCGGCAGCCTGGTGGCGCGCTGAGCACGGGGCGAGCGGCACAGGCAGGTCTAGCCGGTTCCCGTCCCGGCTTTTGCTTCCTGCGCTTCCGGCTCTTCGCTGCCTTTCGGCAGCTCGTGCGCGATGGCCTTGTGGCAGTCGATGCAGGTCTTGCCCAAGGCCTTGGGCGCCTCGGGATCACGATTGTTGCGTGCGCTCTGCGGTTGCCTTTCCGCATCCATGGAAATGAGGGTGTGACACGCGCGGCAACCCGGCGAGTCGGCAGCCTTGCTGTTCTGGCCTCCTGCCACCGGCCCGGCGCGGGCGGTTGCCCGGCCACGGGACGAACGTCGCCAGTGGCAGGGCACGCGGCGCGGGTGCATGCGCGCCTGCGACGGTCCACGGCGCGCGGCTCGCGTATAATGGCGGCGGTCCGCAAGCCGCCGCACCGGCTGTTTCACCCGACCCCGCTCGATGAAAGCCCCTCAGTTTCCCCAGATACGCGCGGTGGCCGCGCGCGCCGCCACGTTTGTCCGCACGGGCTGGCGGCGCATCAGGGGCCGGCCGGTGCGGATCGTCGTGCTCACGCTGCTTCTCGCGCTGAGCGCCTACCTGCTCCATCTCGACGTCACGATCCGCGACGCCTTCGAAGGCCGGAAGTTCGCGTTGCCGGCGCGCGTCTATGCCCGCGCGCTCGAGCTCTATCCCGGGGCGAAGCTCTCACCCGATGAGCTCCTCGCCGAGCTGCGCCGCCTGGGCTATCGCGAATCTCCCGCGGCGAGCGAGCCGGGCACCTACCATCGCTTGCTTCGCGGGATCGACCTTGTTACGCGCGAGTTCGTGTTCTGGGACGGCGCCCAGAGCGCGCGCGCCGTGCAGGTCGAGCTCGATGGCGCGCAGGTGCGCGCGCTCCGCGACCGCGCCAGCGGCGCGCCACTCGACCTGCTGCGTCTCGAGCCGCCGCTGATCGGCGGCATCTATCCCGGCCACAACGAGGACCGGGCCCTGGTGCGGTTGGCCGAGGTGCCACCCGTGCTGGTCGAGGCGCTGATCGCCATCGAGGATCGTAAGTTTCGCTCCCACTTCGGGGTAGACCCGCGCGGGCTGGCGCGCGCGTTCATCAAGACCGCGACCGGGCAGGGCGTGCAGGGCGGCAGCACTATCACCCAGCAGCTCGTCAAGAACTTCTTCCTCACACCGGAGCGCACGCTCACGCGCAAGGCCAATGAGATACTGATGAGCCTGCTGCTCGAGGCGCACTACGGCAAGGACGAGATCCTCGAGACCTATCTCAACGAGATCTACCTCGGCCAGGACGCCAACCGCGCGATTCACGGCTTCGGGCTCGCCAGCCACTTCTACTTTGACGCGCCCCTTGAGCGGCTCGAGCTGCACCAGATGGCGCTGCTCGTCGGCATGATCAAGGGACCCGCGCTCTACGATCCGCGCCGTCATCCGGAGCGCGCGCTGGCGCGGCGCAACGTCGTGCTGCAGGAGCTCGCGCGCCAGGGCCTGATCACGCCGGCCGAGTTCGTCGCCGCCAGGGACCGGCCGCTCGGTGTCGTGCCCAAGGCGCCCTCCGGCACCTCGCCGTACCCGGCGTTCCTGCAGCTCGTCTACCGGCAGCTGCGGCGCGACTACCACGACGAGGACCTGCGCTCGGAGGGACTGCGTATCTTCACCACGCTCGATCCGCGCGTGCAGGAGGCCGCCGAGGCCGCGCTCACGCAGCGCCTGGCTGAGCTCGACAAGGCCCGGCGCTTCCCGGCCGGGACGCTGGAGGGCGCGGCGGTGGTGACCAGCACCCAGCACGGCGAGGTGCTCGCCATCGTGGGTGGACGCGACCCGCGCTACAGCGGCTTCAATCGCGCGCTCGACGCCATGCGCCCGATCGGCTCGCTCGTCAAGCCGGCGGTGTACCTGGCGGCGCTCGAGCAGCCCGAGCGCTACACCCTGGCCACCCTGCTCGATGACTCCCCGCTCGCCTTGCGCCAGCGCGGCACCCCGGACTGGGAGCCGCAGAACTACGACAAGCAGTTTCACGGCGAGGTCGCGCTACGCCTGGCGCTGGCGCATTCCTATAATGTCTCGACGGCGCGACTCGGGCTCGCCTTGGGTGTGGAGCGCGTGGTGGCGCGTCTCGAGCGTCTCGGCGTTGAGCGGCCGCTCGCCGTGCATGCAGCGAGCCTGCTGGGCGCGAACGAATTGAGCCCGCTCGAGGTCGCGCAGGTCTACCAGACGCTCGCCGACGGCGGATTCCGCACGCCGCTGCGCGCGATCCGCGAGATCGTGACCGCCGACGGCCGGCCCTTGCAGCGCTACGCCTTGAGCGTCGAGCAGGTGGCGGCGCCGGCCCCTGTTTACCTGCTGACGCGCGCCTTGCAGGATGTGGTGCGCGAGGGCACGGGCGCGGGCCTTGCCCGGTACCTGCCGGGCGATCTGGCCATCGCGGGCAAGACCGGCACCACCGACGGGTTGCGCGATTCCTGGTTCGCCGGCTTCAGCGGGGATCGCGTGGCCGTGGTGTGGGTCGGGCGCGACGACAATCAGCCGACCGGGCTTACCGGCGCGAGCGGCGCCATGACCGTCTGGGGCAGCCTCATGGCACGGCTCGATCCCGAGCCGGTGGCGCCGGCGCCACCGGAGAACATCGAGCTCGCCTGGATCGACCCGGCGAGCCAGTTGCGCGGCGACCGCAACTGCGACGGCGCCGTCGAGCTGCCGTTCATTGCCGGCTCGGCGCCGCGCGAAAGCGCGCCCTGCGCGGGGGTCGTATCCAAGACCAAGGGCTGGCTGCGGAGGTTGTTCGAGTGATGTTACGCGTAGGCAAGCTGATAGTGGTTGTCGCGGCGATCGCCATTGGCGGCTGTGCGACGACGCCCGGCGTGCCGGAGGTGGCCTCGACGCCGGTTTCGGAGAATACCGCGGTGGCGGCGCTCGTGAGCCAGGCGCGTGCCGATCTCGAGGCTGGTCAGCGTGATCGTGCCGCCGCGGCCCTTGAACGGGCGCTGCGCATCGAGCCGCGCAACGCGCTTCTTTGGCACGAGCTGGCGCGCGTGCGGCTCGCCGATGGGTTGTATCCGCAGGCTGAGCAGCTCGCCGCCAAGTCGAACAGCTTCGCCGCCGCCAACAAACGCCTAAAGGCTGCCAATTTCCGCCTGATCGCGCAGGCCCGCGCGGCGCGCGGCGACAGCGACGGCGCGCAAACGGCGCTCGACAAGGCCGCCGAGCTCGAACCCTGACCGCGCT
>CAYZVX010000079.1:0-3726 GCA_964482055.1 uncultured Acidiferrobacteraceae bacterium | reverse complement strand
GGTTGTCGATGCGAGCGGCCGCGTGCACGCGCCTGCGGGCCCTGCGCGGTGTGCCGCCCCTGCGCTGCGGCGGGCCGTCCGCGACATTGACAATCAATGAGTTAAGCGCTGACCAGGCGTGTTGGCGCGGCCTGCTCGCGCTTATCTATAGTAACAAGGGGGCCCGAGAGGACGGGGCTCACTCGTTCGCGACGGCACGGAGCTTGCTCGTCCTGAAGGGATTTCGGGTGTCGCTGGCCTAAGAATAGGGAAGCTGCGAATGATCAGAAGGATCTGTCGACTTGCCTTCGCTGCGCTCACCATCGCTGCGGCGAACCCGGCAATTGCCGCGGATGGCCAGGTCTATTACTTCGGCGTACTCAATCAACGCAGCATCGCCCTGACGGCACGGTTCTGGAACCCGATCCTTGAGCACGTAAGCGCCAGGAGCGGGGTACCGCTCGCGCTCAAGATGGGCAAGACCGCGGTCGAGACCACCGCGATGACGGTGCGCGGCGAGTTCGCGTTCGTCTACACCAATCACCTGTTCACACCGGAGCGCGTCAAGCTCGGCTACCGGGTGATCGCGCGCACCAATTCCCCGGCCATTCGCGCCACCATCATCGTCTCGCAGGACTCGCCCATCGCGTCGCTCAAGGCGCTCGACGGCAAGGCGGTGGCCTTTCCGTCGCGCGAGGCCTTCGTCGGTTACTGGGTGCCGATGGACGCGCTCATGCGCGCCGGCGTGCGGGTCAGTGCGTCCTACGCCGGTAACCAGGAGGGTGCGATAGCCCAGCTCCAGGCCGGCACGGTCGAGGCCGCGGCGGTCAATGCGCTGGAGCTGGAGAGTTACGCGCGGCGCGCGGGTTTTCGCTATCGCGCGCTGTGGACGTCCGAGGGCTATCACAACCTGCCGATCATGGTCAATCCGTCGGTGCCGGCCGCCAAGGCCGAGGCCGTCCGCAAGGCCTTCGTCGAGATGAGCCGCGATCCGCAAGGCGCCCGGATTCTGCAAGCCAGCTCCGAGGTGCTGAAGCTTCAAGAACCGCTCGCCTTCATCCCGGCCAGCGACGCAGACTACGCCAGCTACCGGCGCTTCTACCAGACCACCTTGGTCAAGGCGGGCAACTAGATGACGCTCGGCGCTCGCATCCGGGACCTCTGGTTCAATACCGGGCTGCTCGCACGCCTGGTGGGCGCCATGGGATTCGTGTTGCTTGTTGGCGCCGTGGTCCAGACGCATTTTACGATCCGTACCGGCGCCGCATCGCACGAGGCGCGCCACCGCACGGAGCTGCGCGAGGCCATCGATGCCTTGACGCCCATCATCGCCGAGCAGGCGGTGATCGGCGATTACGCGACCATTCAACAGATCCTCGATGCCGCCACCGCGCGGCGCGTGAGCATCGACCGGGTAACCTGGCGCGACCGTGGCGGCCGCGAGCTCACCGCGCAGTCGGCGGAAGATCCGGCCCAGGCGCCGGGCTGGTTTGCCGCCTGGGCCGGCATCGACGCGCAATCCGGCTCCGCCCCGGTCGTCCTGGGCGGCGTCCGATACGGCGAGCTCAGTATCCGCATGACGGCGGTGCCGGCGGTCAACGAGCTGTGGCGCTCGGTGCTCGTGCAGGCGGCGGTGTTGCTGGCGGTGACGGTTGCGAGCTTCGGCATGCTGGCCTTCATCCTGCGCGCCAATCTGCTCGCCCTGGGGCGCCTGTCGGCGGCGGCGGACCGGTTTCGGCAGGGCGATTACAGTATCCGCGTTCCGGTACAGGGTGCGCGCGAGGGGCGAGTGGCCATCGAAGCGTTCAACAACATGGCCGGACGTATCGAAAAGCTGGTCGGCGCGCTGTCCGCCAACCGCGAGGCACTGATCGAGCAACTGCACTTCACCGAGGTGCTGTTCGATGCGATACCACTGCCCGTGTTTTTCAAGGATGTCGACGGGACCTACCTCGGCGTCAATCGGGCGTGGGAGAGCTTCTTCGGCATTGCGCGCAGCGACATCCTCGGGCGCGGCCTACAGCAGGCCTATCCGCAAGACCCGCAGCTCGCCGCCATGCACCAGGCGCGGGACGAGGAATTGTGGGCGAACCCCGGCATGCAGAGCTACGAGGCACGGGTCGTGCTGCGTGACGGACGCATTCGCCAGGCGATGTACTCGAAGGCCACCTTCACCCATGCCGATGGCAGCCTGGCCGGCCTGATCGGCATCATCGCCGATCTGACCGACCTCAAGGAGGCCGAGGAGAAGGTGCGCGCGGCGCTGGTCGACAAGCTCTCCGCCGAGGCCGCGAACCGCGCCAAGAGCGCCTTTCTCGCTCACATGAGCCATGAGATCCGCACGCCGCTCACGGCCATCATCGGGTTTTCGGAATCGCTGCTCGACCATGGGCAGTCACTTTCCGATCGCGTCGACTCGATCCAGACCATCATCCGCTCCGGGCGGCACCTGCTCGGCGTCATCAGCGACATTCTCGACCTGTCCAAGATCGAGGCCGGCCGGCTGGAGCTCGAAACAGTCCCGGTTGCGCTCGACGGGCTGCTGCAGGACGTAAGAGCGCTGGCGGCACTGCGCGCGACGGAGAAGGGCGTCGAGTTTCACCTGGATCCCGTGTTTCCACTGCCGCAGCAGCTCATCGGCGATGCGCTGCGGCTCAAGCAAATCCTGCTCAACCTTACGTGCAACGCCATCAAGTTCACCGACAAGGGATCGGTAACGGTGCGCGTGCGCCACGAGCCGGCGGCCGGGCAGCTCCGCTTCGAGGTAATCGACACCGGCATCGGCATGACGGACGAGCAGATCGCGAAGCTGTTCCTCCCGTTCACGCAGGCCGATTCCTCGACCACGCGCAAGTACGGCGGCACCGGGCTTGGCCTGTTCCTGTCGAGGCAACTGGCCGAGAAGATGGGCGGCAGCATCACAGTCAAGAGCACCCCGGGGGCGGGCAGCAGCTTCACGCTCACCGTGCCGACCGGTCCGCTGGACGGTGTCGCGTTCGTGCACGATGCGGCTTGCTGGGTGCGACCGGACGGCGCGCCAGCCGGTGCGGCGCTGGCGCCGCGCCTGAAGGGTCGGGTGTTGCTGGCCGAGGACAACGCCGACAATCAGCGGCTCATCGCACTGCACCTTCAACGCCTCGGGGCCGAGCTCGTTGTCGCCGGCAATGGCGAGGAGGCGCTCGCGCGGGCGCTCGCCGAGCCGTTCGACCTGGTGCTGATGGACATGCAGATGCCGCTGCTCGATGGCATCGAGGCCACCCGGCGCCTGCGGGCGCAGGGCTATCGCCAGCCGATCGTCGCGCTCACCGCAAACGCGATGCAGGAGGACATCCGGCGTTGCGAGGAGGCCGGTTGCGATGGCTTCCTGAGCAAGCCCATCGATCGCACGCGTTTCAGCGCCACGGTCGCCCGCTACCTGGGCGCCGACACCCCGGTTGCGCAGGCGCTCGAGGAGCCGCCCATTGTGTCGAGCCTGCTCGCCGAGGAACCGGAGCTCGCCGATCTGGTGGCGGGCTTCGTCGCGAGGCTCCCTGGCCTGATCGAGGAGCTGGCCGGCGCGCATGACGCCCGGGACTGGACCGCGCTCAAGGCCAAGGCCCACGATCTCAAGGCGGTCGGCGGCGGCTATGGCTTTCCGCAAGTGACCGAGGTGGCGGCCAAGATCGAATTCGAGATCGCCAAGAAGGACGAGCCCGGCCTGGCCGTCCAGGTCGAGCGGCTGCGTGCGCTCGGCCGGCGCATCGCCCG
>CAYZVX010000078.1:0-11579 GCA_964482055.1 uncultured Acidiferrobacteraceae bacterium | reverse complement strand
CGGTGACGATCACGCCTTCGAGCGGCTGTTTGGTCTCGGCGTCGATCACCCAGGCTTCGATCGGCTCGGCGGAATACTGGGAAGGGGCGCCTGCCACGGCGGACAAGGCGAACCAACCCAACAAGATAGCGACAATGAAAATTCGTGGGTGCAGCCTCACGGCAACGACTCACATCGAATCGAGACGCCACACGCCGCTAGCGTCCCTGAGGAAATTAATAAGATATACGCGCGTGCGTCCCTGATACGGCCGGCTCACGGCGTACTCGCCGATAGACTCGCTCGCCGACAGTCGGGCCGGCGGCGAGTACGACCCAATGATTTCCGGCATGCGCGGAAGCAGCGACTCCAGCACCGCGCGATACTTTTGCTGGGCGGGCTCATTCATGTAGGTCAGTGCGCTCGTGATGTTGCCGCCCGCGAGAGCGCCGTTCATTCCACTCCAGAGACGGCCGAAGAAATCATCGACGACGGCAGGGTCCTGAGCGATCACGGTTAGCGTCTGGGACCAGGTATTCCCGCCACTGTCCGTCACAATAACACGCGGTCGATAAACGCCAGGGGACTCAAACACGTACTCGATCGGGACGTCAGGACCTATTCCCGATAATTCAGCGTAGCCATCGCCGTCGATGTCCAGCGCGATACCTTGGGGCGCCGCGCCGTTCAACAGGTTTACCCGAAAGCGGGTGCGCAACGGTGCCACGCCGGACGGCGGCTCGACCGCGACCCGCAGCGGTGTGGAACCGCTACTCGTGACCGTCACGGTTCTGGTGATGGTCTGTCCGTCGGGCGAGGTGACGACGATTGTCAGCGTGTTCTGGCCCGGTTGAAGCGGCAGGTTGTTCACGTAGAACTGATTGCCGTCGGTCATCGCGACGACGCCGTTTACGGTGATGCCCGTGTTCTCGGGACCGAGATAGGTACCGTTTAGGCTCAGGCGGTCGGTATCGACGATCGCGCCCGATGCAAGACCGGTCAGCGTCGCGTCGAGCGGATTCAGATAGACCCGAAGCGGTGCCCGTGTTTCGTTGCCGGCGGGATCGCGCGCGGTCAATTCGAAGGTGTTCCAACCCTGCTTGAGAATCACACTGAACGCGAACTGTGCGCCGCCGGTGCTAACTATTGCGCCGTTACCGTCGAGCAGCGACACACCCCCTGTCGGGTCGTCCAAACTGCCCTGTATTGCGATGGCGCCCGAGGTGAAGACACTACCGTCGGTCGGTGTCAGGGTTAGAAACCTGGGCGGGATGGTATCGACGATAAATCGGCTCGCCAATCTTTCCGACTTGTGCCCATAGCGATCCAGTGCCTGGGCGCTGAGCGAGTTGAGGCCCTCGGCCCAGCGCGTCGACGGTGTAAACGTGGCTTCGTCGCTCAGGAAATTGAAGAGTGGCCCGATGGGTACCCCGTTCCAATCGGCCTCCAGCTTGAAGGAACGCGCATAGTCGGGATCGAGCACGCACGGCGTTCCCGTGCAATCCGCGCCCAGGCGGTAGCGCAGCGGCGTGAAGGCATTGTTGGTAACCAGACCATCCGGCGGCATGAGCAACGTGAGCGTGGGCAGGAGCTTGAAGCCCGCAACGGCGATCGCCTCCAGCTCGCTCGCTATCGGAATCCGCGCCACAAACTCGCCGTTACTCTGGAAACGCGCGACCGCCTTCTTGCCGCCGATCCACAGGGCGAAGTTGGCGGCATCAAAGGCCATGGCCTCGATCTCGCTTAGATCGTAAGGCCTGAGATCGGCGTGCTTGAGAAAAACGCCGTTGCGATCGAATAGCAGCAGGGCGGTCTTGGTCGCCACCCAGACGGTACCGAAGATCGGGTGAATCGCGAGCGCCCGCGCCTTGTGACCATCATCGTCCGGTTCGCTCCCGCCGGCCAGCGTTCTCAAATCCAGCCGAGCCAGCGACTGCATGGTCTCAGTCGAGACCGCCACCAATTCCCGACCGTTCGAAAGCCACAGCCGGTTGCCGAGGCGGTCGACAGCCAGATGTTCCGGTTCCTTGATCCACGCGGCGGGGTCGAGAGTTTGCAGGAGCGAAACCGCGGTCGAAAGTCGCCAAAGCCCTTTCTTCGCCAGCACCCAAAGGGTTTCGTCCGGATCGAGCGCGATCGCCTTGATCTCATCGCCCGCCTTCCAGGAACCGAGCACCCTGCCCTCGGCATCGAGATGGGCGACCGTCTTCTCGCCGGAGACCCATAGGCTGCCGTCGTATGGATTGGCGACAAGCCGCTTGGCGCCCTCGACTGCGGCGCCGGCGCGGCGAATATCGAACTCGAGCTCGTAGGCGAGAGCAGCGCTGTAGCGCAGCAGACGCTTGTTTGCGAGCACCCAGACGCCGCCGTTCAGGGCCGGCGCCAGCGCCTCCGGTTCTGCGGTGAGTCCGGTTGATTGCGTGATGCCATTGGTTTGCGGATCGATGGCGTGCAGGCGCTGGTGGTCGGCAACGAAGACCGCCGGTGGATCGGCAGGCAGCACTGGGGAAGCGCAAACACAGGCGAGGCCGATCAGCGCGGCATGCAGGCACCGTCCATGTACCGCTCGATTGCGAGCGAAAACCATCCCAATCCTCCCCGAGCGTCCTGCCCAAAAATCCTTGCGCTCGTTCTTGTGTCTGCGAACGCTACGCCCCCCCCCAGCGCCGATGTCAAGCGAGCCCGGTCAGCGCCTGCCGCCACAGGGGCGTTTGGAACAACGCATCTTGTCGGCTTCGTCTTCTTCTCGCCCGACAGTGCCAATCGTTCACGTGGGGCCCGGTGAGCGCAAAGGGCCCGGCCGGGCCCTTTGCTTGGTGTCGACTGCAAGACCTTACTTGGTCTTCTTGGCCTTCGCCTTCTTCGCGGCTGCCTTCTTCTTCGGCGCAGCCTTCTTGGCGGCCTTCTTCGGCATGGGCTTCTTGGGCGCGACCTTCTTGGCGACCTTCTTGGGCGCCGCTTTCTTTGGCGCCGGTTTCTTCACTTCCGCCTTTGCGGGGGCGGCGGACTTGGCCACCTTAGGGGCAGGCTTGGCGGCTGCGACCTTGCCCCCAGTCGGAGCGCCCAGCCAATCGACCTCTAGCTCGCGACGCTGGTAGAGGCTTGGCGCCGGTACCGGATAGGGATAGGTGAGGTTCCCGAGGTTCGTCCCCGCCGAAAAGAACCCGCGATTGCTGTAGTCCGCCAGGCCTTGCCGCGCCAAGATGTCGCCCTGACGGTGGCGCGTGCTGAAGTAAGATGCATAGTCCGTGAAGCGCGGGAGCGGATAGCTGCCGTAGTCGAGCGCGCCGGGCGTTACGGGCTGGCCGGAGGGCAACGTGTATACACCGCCGGTAACGCGTGCATCGACATACTTCTCATAGACGCTCGTGTGGCCCGTTAAGAATGCCGGAAATTTACCCGCGTGCTGATCGTTGCGCGTGTGCTGCGGCTGAGCCATGTCCTGTATCATGTGAACCATGTCGCCGAGCGCGCGAAACATCGTGGCCCAATACTTGTTGCGTTCCGCCTGCGTGCCAGCAACGACCCGCTCGGCGCGATCCCGCCCCGTGAGCGCCCGAAACAGCGCCTCGCGGGCGTCGAAAACCGTGAAGTGGTTACGACGATTCGTCTCCGGCGAATTCGGATTGGCGAACACATTGCGTGCCCCCAACGCCCAGTCGGGAGCGGTGTGGATATCGGAATCGAGCAGCCCGACACCGAGGATGCTCAAGGGGCGGTCGTAGATGGGGTCGTAGAAGTGATGAAGAGGGCGGCGGAGCTTCGCGTTGAACGGATCGTCTTGAGGATTGGCCTCTCCATAGGCGTCGTCTTCGCGGATGGCGCCGCGCATTAGCCAACCTTCGACAGAGAGCGGCAGCGCGCTTTCCGGCATGAACCTCCGTTCGAAGGCATAGCGTTCGCGTTCTTTGACCTCCATCCCCGAAACGTCATAGTAGACGATACCAAACGGTTCTGGATCAGCGGCATTGATCCCAACTTGTTTCAAGAACTCCGAGTTTCCGAGTACAGAGCGAAAGTATGCCACCTCCGTGAGGCGTGCATGCGTGGCAACCTCATAGGCATGAGCCGAACCTGCACACAATAAACCAATCGCTGTAGCAATGACGCGGCCTTTCATTTGTTCTCCCTGAGTCGCTCTATCTGTCTGCGCTCAGCCGTCTCGTAACCAAGTTCAAGCATCTCAACTTGGAAGAGAAACGGTTCGATGACATCTGTGCCAATGCCGGCCCCCCTAGTCTCTTTGACTTCGTCAAGCAATGCGCGCCGCAAGGAAATCAGGTTCTTCTCGCTCTCATCTTGTGCACCGCAACTCGTCACTCCAAGAACGCGCAACAAATACGCGAGACGATCCTTTGTTTCCCCAATGAAGGGCTTGAGATAGACCGTCGTCTTCGTGTACCGACTGGTCTCCAGACCCGGTCGGTAGGCGTAAACGACAACCGCCTCGTGTCGCACGTTGCGCTGCCAGTCGTGCGTGATCGGTTTCTCCCATGCCGGGAAGTGGTAGCGGCCTTGGGCGTCGGTGGTCGTGCTGAGCACGTGATAGCAGACCGTGCGGCCGTGGGCGAAGGTGGCGAGGTGTCCCTGCCAAAGTGCAACGACTATTGCATCCGCAATCGGCTTATTCGTGCCTTCCTCGAGCACTTGACCATCGACTGGCGTGCCGGAGAGCGTTGCGGCACAGCCCACGAGTGGCATAAGCACGAGCACTAGCATTGCCGGCAACAACAGCGATTTCGGCGTTGTCATCCCAGGATCCATTTCGCTGCGGTTGAGGAAACGGTGGCCCAATACTTGTTGCGCTCGGCCTCGGTGCCGGCCACCACCCGCTGCGCGCGATCACCGGAGCGGACTAAGCGCGATGGCGGCGCCACGGGTAAAAGCATCGCGTTCCGGACCATCACGCCGGAAAGCCGGCACAACAACAGGCCGTGCGACTGGTGGCTACTGTTTGTCACATTGAGTCCAATCGCCATACGCCATCCTCGCCCCGCAGAAAATAGATTAGGAACGCACTTGGCCCACCGGCGCCATCTCGCAGCACCACGAATTCAGCGATATCGCCGATGATCGTCCCGCCGGAGAGGGACCCGAGCCGTGCGGCAACGCTCGACAGCGCGGGACGAAGTGCCGTGAATATGGCCTCGTACCGCTCCTGAGCGCCGCCGGAGATGGTTTTCAAGGTTCCGTCGATGTCGCCCACTCTTAACCGGTCTCGCATCTCGTTGAACACCGACTGGAGCGCCAGGTCGACCTCACCGCGATCCTGCACGACGACTACGAAGCGGAAGGCATGCGTTGCACCGCGCGTATCCGTGACGGTAACGACGACATGGTAGATTCCGGGCTGGTAGTAAACCAGCCGGATGGCACCGCTTGGATCCAGAGCCGTGACGATGCAGTTGCCGCCCGACCCGTCGGCCGGTCCTCCACGGATCTGGGTTCCGCCCACCGCATCTCCGTCACCTCCGCTACTACATTCCGCGGTTGCTCCCGTGTCGATAGTGATTGCGGAAATGTCGTCAATCCTGGCCGCGATGACATTGAAAGTCACCAGTAGCGGGGCGACTCCACCAGTTGTACTCGAGACGACGGTTACCGGCTCGCTCCCGGCGTCCGGCACGGATACCGATATGGTGTCGGACGCCGTGACGCCATTGGCGGCGGTTGCCGTTGCCGTGAGCACGTTTGTCCCACGCGGTAGCCCGTCGATGTTGGCGTAAAACTCCCTGCCTACGACTGTAGCCACGGCACCGTTTACCGTAACGCCGGTGTTCGCCGGACCGTCGAAAGTCCCGCGCAGCACCGTGCGCCCCGACGGCAACGTCGCGTTCATCTCTGGGCTGACGATCTTCACGGCTAGCGGGCTGTTCGCGTTTCGTAAGGGCATGTTTGTTTCGTTGCCAGCAAGATCGCGAGCCGTGAGGACGAATGTATTGAGACCCGGTTTCAAGATGACAGCGAAGCTAAAGTTTGCGGCAGCCGAACTCAGGATCCTGCCCGACTCGTCGTAGAGGGCGACGTTTGCCGTGGCGTCATCAACGGATCCGCTGATGGTGACGCTCGACGTCCTTGCACTGCTGCCATCCGGCGGTTCGACCAGCAGGAATTTGGGTGGGATCGTGTCGACCGTAAAGCGGCTCGTGATACGGTCCGAGTTGTGGCCGTACAGATCGGTCGCTTGTGCACTGAGGCTGTTCAATCCTTCCGGCCAGCGCGTTGCGGGCGTGAACGAGGCCTCGTACGGCGTACGAGCAAGGAGCGGACCCAGAGGTTGTCCGTTTGCTTCAACATCGAGGTGCAGAGACAGCGGATATCCCGAATCGAGCACGCACGGCGTTCCCGTGCAATCCGCGCCCAGGCGGTAGCGCAGCGGCGTGAAGGCATTGTTGGTAACCAGACCATCCGGCGGCATGAGCAACGTGAGCGTGGGCAGGAGCTTGAAGCCCGCAACGGCGATCGCCTCCAGCTCGCTCGCTATCGGAATCCGCGCCACAAACTCGCCGTTACTCTGGAAACGCGCGACCGCCTTCTTGCCGCCGATCCACAGGGCGAAGTTGGCGGCATCAAAGGCCATGGCCTCGATCTCGCTTAGATCGTAAGGCCTGAGATCGGCGTGCTTGAGAAAAACGCCGTTGCGATCGAATAGCAGCAGGGCGGTCTTGGTCGCCACCCAGACGGTACCGAAGATCGGGTGAATCGCGAGCGCCCGCGCCTTGTGACCATCATCGTCCGGTTCGCTCCCGCCGGCCAGCGTTCTCAAATCCAGCCGAGCCAGCGACTGCATGGTCTCAGTCGAGACCGCCACCAATTCCCGACCGTTCGAAAGCCACAGCCGGTTGCCGAGGCGGTCGACAGCCAGATGTTCCGGTTCCTTGATCCACGCGGCGGGGTCGAGAGTTTGCAGGAGCGAAACCGCGGTCGAAAGTCGCCAAAGCCCTTTCTTCGCCAGCACCCAAAGGGTTTCGTCCGGATCGAGCGCGATCGCCTTGATCTCATCGCCCGCCTTCCAGGAACCGAGCACCCTGCCCTCGGCATCGAGATGGGCGACCGTCTTCTCGCCGGAGACCCATAGGCTGCCGTCGTATGGATTGGCGACAAGCCGCTTGGCGCCCTCGACTGCGGCGCCGGCGCGGCGAATATCGAACTCGAGCTCGTAGGCGAGAGCAGCGCTGTAGCGCAGCAGACGCTTGTTTGCGAGCACCCAGACGCCGCCGTTCAGGGCCGGCGCCAGCGCCTCCGGTTCTGCGGTGAGTCCGGTTGATTGCGTGATGCCATTGGTTTGCGGATCGATGGCGTGCAGGCGCTGGTGGTCGGCAACGAAGACCGCCGGTGGATCGGCAGGCAGCACTGGGGAAGCGCAAACACAGGCGAGGCCGATCAGCGCGGCATGCAGGCACCGTCCATGTACCGCTCGATTGCGAGCGAAAACCATCCCAATCCTCCCCGAGCGTCCTGCCCAAAAATCCTTGCGCTCGTTCTTGTGTCTGCGAACGCTACGCCCCCCCCCAGCGCCGATGTCAAGCGAGCCCGGTCAGCGCCTGCCGCCACAGGGGCGTTTGGAACAACGCATCTTGTCGGCTTCGTCTTCTTCTCGCCCGACAGTGCCAATCGTTCACGTGGGGCCCGGTGAGCGCAAAGGGCCCGGCCGGGCCCTTTGCTTGGTGTCGACTGCAAGACCTTACTTGGTCTTCTTGGCCTTCGCCTTCTTCGCGGCTGCCTTCTTCTTCGGCGCAGCCTTCTTGGCGGCCTTCTTCGGCATGGGCTTCTTGGGCGCGACCTTCTTGGCGACCTTCTTGGGCGCCGCTTTCTTTGGCGCCGGTTTCTTCACTTCCGCCTTTGCGGGGGCGGCGGACTTGGCCACCTTAGGGGCAGGCTTGGCGGCTGCGACCTTGCCCTTGCCAGCGGCAGCGGCCGCCTGGCCCATGACCGCCGCGAGAGGGCGAATCTGCGCCTCGATGATGTCGCAGATGTTCTTGAAGATCTCGCCGACCGCGCCCACGCCCTTCACGCTGCGCAGCTTGTTTTGCGCTTTGTAGTACGCGACCAGCGGTGCGGTCTGCTGCTCGTAGACACTGAGACGGTTACGTACTGTTGCCTCATTGTCGTCGGATCGGTGGGTGAGCGGGCTGCCACACTTGTCGCACTTGTTGGCGGTCTTGGGCGGCGAGAAGTAGATGTTGTAGATCGCGCCACAGGCCGCGTTCGAGCAGGTACGCCGGCCGGTGAGGCGCTTCATCAGCACTTCCTGGTCGACATCGACGAGCAGGGCGAGCTGCAAGGGTTGGCCGAGACGCGCGAGCATCGAGTCGAGGGCCTGGGCCTGCGGGATGTTGCGCGGGAAACCATCGAGAATGAACCCGGCCTTGGCGTCGGGTCGGGATAAACGTTCCTGGATCATTCCAAGCACGATCTCGTCCGAGACCAGCTGGCCGGCGTCCATCGCCGCCTTAGCCTTCTTGCCAAGCTCGGAGCCCGCAGCAACCGCCGCTCGTAACAGATCGCCGGTAGAGATTTGGGGGATTTTATACTTTTCAACCAACTGCTTAGCTTGCGTACCTTTGCCGGAACCCGGCGCTCCCAGTAGCACGATCCGCATGGGTCTTCTCGCTTTTTGGTTGGTTCGAAGGGTGCTCTCCCCCGATCGGGGCAAAAAAGCGGCCGTAAACTACCGCCGGCCCACCATAACGTCAATGCCTGGCGGGTATAAACGACGCGAATTGGCCAATTGAAAGGCCGGCCGTGCTGCCACGGCGGCTTTACGGTAATCTAGGCGCCCTTTCGAGGCCCATGAGCAGCTCCATACCCGATTTCACCGAGACCGAGATCTGGATCGTCCGGCAGACGCTTCAAGAGCGTTACGGCAGGGACGTCCCAGTCGAGCTCGGCGACTCCGAAATCCGCCTGCATCCCGAGGACCGGGAGCTCACGGTGGTTCCCTGCCTATTCTGGGCCGAACGCGGCGCCAATTTCGTGGTTTTCAAAACCGCCGCGAACCGTTTTCGGGGCCAATTCTTCTACCGCGGCTTCCAGCAGTACGGGACCGGAAAGGCCGAGTACGACGAGCTTGGCCAGTGCGTGATCACGCTGTTGCAGGTGCAGGCTGACCACGAGCGCAAAGAGCAGACTGAGCCGACCGATCCGGGTCCGCGCGTGAAAGACACGGGCGCCGACAACGATTCTGAATCCATGCCTTATTTCTGGGGAGACTGACAAACCATGGCAAAAGCAAGACCGATGAACGCCTTTTACGCGCAGTCGGGGGGCGTCACCGCCGTCATCAACGCCTCGGCCGCCGGGGTCATCGAAACCGCGCGCAAGTACCCGAACAAGATCGCCAAGGTATACGCCGGGCGCAATGGCATCATCGGCGCACTGACCGAGGACCTGATCGACACCTCCAAGGAATCGGCGGCCGCCATCAAGGCGTTGCGCCACACGCCCTCCGGTGCGTTCGGCTCGTGCCGCTACAAGTTGAAGAGCCTCGAGGCCAACAAGCGCGAGTACGAGCGCCTGATCGAGGTGTTCAAGGCCCACAACATCGGTTACTTCTTTTATAACGGTGGCGGCGACTCGGCCGACACCTGCCTCAAGGTCTCGCAGCTCGGCGAATCCATGGGCTACCCGATCAAGGCGGTGCACGTGCCGAAGACCGTGGACAACGACCTGCCGATCACCGATAACTGCCCGGGCTTCGGCTCGGTGGCCAAGTACATCGCGGTTTCGACCCGCGAGGCGAGCTTCGACGTCGCCTCCATGGCCAAGACCTCGACCAAGGTGTTCATCCTCGAGGTCATGGGCCGGCACGCCGGCTGGATCGCGGCCGCGGGCGGGCTCGCCTCCACCAAGGACACGCCGATCCCGATCGTGATCCTGTTTCCGGAGGTCACCTTCGACAAGGCCAAGTTCCTCGCCCAGGTCGACGAAAACGTCAAGAAATTCGGCTACTGCACCGTGGTGGTGTCGGAGGGCGTGAAGAGCGCCGACGGCAAGTTCCTCGCCGACCAGGGCCTCAAGGACGCCTTCGGCCACGCCCAGCTCGGTGGGGTGGCGCCGGTGGTGGCCTCGATCGTGAAGGAGGGCCTCGGGCTCAAGTATCACTGGGGTGTGGCGGACTACCTGCAGCGTGCCGCACGCCACATCGCCTCCCGGGCCGACGTCGAGCAGGCCTATGCCACCGGGAAAGCGGCGGTCGAGCTCGCGCTCAAGGGCCACAACTCGGTGATGCCGACCATCGTGCGCAAGTCGAGCAAGCCGTACAAATGGACGATCGGCATGGCGCCGCTCAGCCAGGTGGCGAACGTCGAGAAGATGATGCCGGCCGATTTCATCACCCCGGACGGCTTCGGCATTACCCCCAAGTGCCGCGCCTATCTCGAGCCGCTCATCCAGGGCGAGGATTATCCGCCGTATAAAAACGGCCTGCCGCAGTACGTGCGGCTCAAGAACACAGCGGTCAAGAAAAAACTCGGCGAATTCAAGCTGTAGCCGGGCCGTCGGCGCGCCAAGAAAAAATGATCCCTCAATAAAAAGGTTATCTTGGCGCCGCTGGTCTTTCGGCAGTAAAAAGGCGCGCGACGCATGACCCTCGACAAGGCGCGGGAACTGCTGGAGGTGCAGGCGGGATTTGGCGGGTTCTACAACGCCAACTCCGCCAAGCTGATCCTGGCGGAGGTCGCGCGCGAGCACGGCCAGACGGCCGTGGACAAGCTGATCCGGGAATTGCAGCTTGACCGGATCTTCGGGTTTGCACCGGGCAGCCGTTTTGACGGCGGCCTGGTCACCAAGCCAGGCGATTCCAAGTAGCCCGCAATGAGCCTGGTGGCACGGCAGTCGCAGAAGGAGTTGGGTGTGGGTGTGGGTTCGGGTCCAATCCGTTTCATTACCGGGAGGAGTCAACATGGCTGACAGTCTCATCTTCGCGCTGGCCTGCGCGATCGCCGCCATCGTGTATGGCGTCGTATCGATCAACTGGGTCCTTGGCCGACCCGCCGGCAACGAACGGATGCGTGAAATCGCGGCCGCCGTGCAGGAAGGCGCGAGCGCCTACCTGAACCGGCAATACACCACGATCGGCATCGTCGGCGTGGTGCTGTTCATCGTGATCTTCGTGTTCCTGGGCGCGGCCACCGCGATCGGCTTCGCGATCGGCGCGATCCTCTCGGCGCTGGCCGGTTACATCGGCATGAACATCTCGGTGCGCGCCAACGTGCGCACCGCCGAGGCGGCGCGCGAGGGTATCAACCCGGCTCTCAAGGTTGCCTTCCGCGGCGGCGCCATCACCGGCCTGCTGGTCGTGGGTCTGGGGTTGCTGGGCGTTGCCGGCTACTACGCCGCCCTCACCAAGTTCGCCCCTGGCGTCGATCCGCTCAAGGCGCTGGTGGGACTGGGCTTCGGCGGCTCGCTGATCTCGATCTTCGCGCGTCTCGGTGGCGGCATCTTCACCAAGGGCGCGGACGTCGGCGCCGACCTGGTGGGCAAGGTCGAAGCCGGTATTCCCGAGGATGATCCGCGCAACCCGGCGGTGATCGCCGACAACGTCGGCGACAACGTCGGCGACTGCGCCGGCATGGCGGCCGACCTGTTCGAGACCTACG
>CAYZVX010000077.1:0-11954 GCA_964482055.1 uncultured Acidiferrobacteraceae bacterium | reverse complement strand
TCGGCCTTGGCCTCGGCGACCACGTCCTCGACCACCTCGGTCACCTCGGCAATCGCCTCGCGTCCCTTCTCATACACGATCAGGCCGCTCTTGATCACGGCCTTGGCAAACGGCTTGGAGGCGCGCGCCAGCACCGGCAAGGCGAGCGGGATCAGCACCGCCGCCGCCATACCGACGGCGAGCCCCATGGCGATATTGCTCTTGAAGATGTCTTCCACGGCCATTGTCATCGCTCCCGGTCGATTGTCTCCCGGCCTGCCGCTGCGCCATCAAGCGCCGGCGGATCGCGCGGAAGAATGAAAAAAATACAACAACTGCCCGCAGTTCCGTGTGAAATTTGTTTGACAGACCTGTGACAGCCCGGGGCTTGATCATTATCAATGCGCCCTAGCCTCGAGTCTGCTGCCGCAAAGACGATAAGCGCGCCTCTTCGAATCGTCACGCGATCGCAACGTCCATTTCATCGACTGCGGGCAAGCTTACGACATCATCCATAACGAGGGAGCCCGCATGTCCTTGTCCGCGCAACTGGTGAACCTGTTACAGGTGCCGGCGTCGCCGCGCCTGCACGTGAAACTCGCCTCGAGCGAGCAGGAGGTGCGCGCCGCGCAACGTCTGCGCTATCAGGTGTTCGTCGAGGAGATGGGCGCACGCCTGCACTGCGCCGAGCCCGGCATCGAAGCCGATCACTATGATCCGTTCTGCCAGCACCTGCTGGTGAAGGACGGCGACGCCGTGGTCGGCTGCTACCGCATCCTGACCGACACCCAGGCGGCGCGCGCCGGCGGCTATTACTCGCAGTCGGAGTTCGACCTGACGCGCATCCTCGCCATCCCGGGACGCTTCATGGAGGTGGGCCGCACCTGCGTGCACCCGGACTATCGCAGCGGCGCCACCATCGCGTTGCTGTGGTCGGGGCTGGCGCGTTTCATGGTGATGAACCGCATCGACTACCTGATGGGTTGCGCCAGCATCGCGCTGCGCACCGGCACGCGCGAGGCTACTCTTATCTATGAGCGCCTCGCCCGACAGCACCTCGCGCCCGAGGCGTGGCGCGTCTTCCCGCGCGTGCCGCTGCCGCAGATTAACCTGACCGACGGCGAGGACAAGCCGCCGGTGCCGGCCCTGATCAAGGGCTACCTGCGCGCCGGCGCCAAGATCTGCGGCGCGCCGGCCTGGGATCCGCACTTCAACGTGGCTGACTTGTTCATCCTGTTGCGCGCCGAAAACGTCAACGAGCGCTACGTGCGCCACTTCGTGCAGCGCGCATGAGGCAGCGCCCCGCCCTGGTGCGGGAGCTGGTGCGCGCGCTGCGCGCGCTGCGCGTCGGGCTGCATGTCACCAATGGGGTGTGGATCGCCTACCTCGGGTTCGCGGCCCTGCGGCTCAGCGGGTTCGATCGCGACGGTGCGCGGCGCCGGCGGCTCGTGCGCTGGTGGATGCGCCACCTCCTGCACATTCTCAACGTCGAGCTGCGCGTCAGCGGCGCCGCCCCTGTACACGGGGCGCTCATCGCCGCCAATCACATCTCCTGGCTCGACATCCCGGTGCTGGGCGCGCTGCTCGAGGCCGGCTTCGTCTCCAAACAGGAGGTACGCACTTGGCCGATCGTGGGGGGCCTTGCCGCGCGCGCCGGCACGATCTTCCTCGCGCGCGGGGCGCGCGACACCGTGACACTGGCCGCCGATCACCTCACCTGGACGCTGCATCAGGGACGCGCCGCGATCATCTTTCCGGAAGGCACCACAACCGACGGGGGCAACGTGCGGCGCTTCCATGCGCGTCTGTTCCAGGCCGCGGTGCGCACGCGTGCACCAGTGCAGGCGGTGGCCCTGTCTTATCCGTGCGCGCACGATGCGCGCGCCGCACATCCGGCGGTGCCCTTTGTCGGGGACACGGACCTCATCACGCACCTGTGGAGGCTGCTTGGCGAGGAACGCCTGGTCGCGCAACTGCATTTTTGCGCGCCGCTCGTTGCCGTTGGTCGTGCGCGCCGTGCGCTCGCCGAGCAGTCCCGCACCCAGGTGGCGCAGGCGCTCGGCCTGGAAGGGACACACGACAGCGAGCCGCGCCAATCCGACGTCACCGTCGGGTAACTTCGGGTTCATGAGCGCACGCTAATGTTCCGCGCAAGCGAAGCAAGTCGCGGAGGCACCCCATGGGCGCGAGCAACGTCACGGCGGCAGACGATTTCGACAGCGCCGGTGCGTGGGCGGCGGTTGCCGATCGCATCTACCTCGGGCTGGTGCGCTTCCTCACCGGCGCGACCATCGTCGCGCTGTGCCTGTGGATGCTCACCGGGGTGTACGGCATGGTGCGCGAGCTACCGGCGGCGCTCACCGGCGGCTGGGCCAAGGCCGCCGAACACGCCATCGTCGACAGCCTGATCCTGCTCGCGCTGCTCGAGGTCATTCGCACGCTGCAGTCCTATCTCAAGCTCGGGCGCGTGCGCGTCACCTTCATCCTCGACACGGCGCTGGTGGTGCTGATCGGCGAGTTGATCGGGCTGTGGTTCAAGGAGTACGCGCCGGAGAAGGTGCTGCTCGGCATGGGCGTGATCGTCTCGCTCGTGGTTCTGCGCATCGTCACCACGCGCTACCCACCCGAGGGAGCCAGCGGCTGACCGGTCCGCCGCGCCGCGTTCACCAAAGTTTCTTGCCGCGGTCACGCCGCGGTCATCCAGGGGGGCTAACGTGGCGACGCGCTCAATCATCGGGACGTCTAGATGAGCTTGCTCGTTCTCAATCGCCACGGCGGCGAGGCCCTGTACAGCCAGATTTGTCGGGCACTGCGCCGCGAGATCGCCGAGTTGCACCGGCCGGGCGATTGCCTGCCGTCGGAGCAGCAACTGGCGCAACGCTTCGCGGTCAACCGTCACACTGTACGGCACGCCGTCGAAGCACTGATTGCCGAGGGACTGCTGGAACGCCGTCACGGTCGCGGCACCTTCGTCGTCGACCGACCGCTCGACTACCCGGTAGGCCGCGCGACGCGCTTCACCGAAACACTCGAGGGCCTGGGCAAGTCCACCGCGAGCAAGGTGCTGCGCAAGCTCCTGATCCCGGCACACGGCGGTGTCGCACAGCTCCTGGCGCTCGCGCCCGGGGCACCGGTGGTCTGGCTGGAGACCCTGCGCTCGGTCGAGGAACGGCCGTTTTGCCTCATCTCGCACTTCCTGCCGCAGGCGCAGGTGGGCGCGCTGCTGGACGACTACACGGGTGGATCGCTGCACGAGTTCTTGCAGACGCGCCTGGGGCTGCGCCTGCGGCGCACGGAAAGCCTGGTGACGGCGATTTCCCCGCAGGGCGAGGACGGCCGGCTGCTCGGCATGCCAGCGACTCAGCCGGTGCTGCGCGTGAAAAGCGTCAACGTCAACGTGGCCGATGCGCGGCCGGTGGAGTACGCCGTCACGCGCTTTCGTGCCGATCGCGTGCAGCTGCACATCAATCCCTGAAGCCTGCTCAATCCCAGCAACCAACCCGCAGGAGCACACCCATGCTCACCAAGAAACTTATCCTTACCGCTTTGCTCGCCGCCGTCACCGCCGGCGGCCTGCCCGCCAATGCCGATTCCGTGCGCGACGGCAGCAAGGCCCACCCCTTGCGCGTGATGCTGGTCCCCGCCGACGGCGGCACCGAGGACGGCACCAAGGCCGACTTCACACCGATCTTCAATGCCGTATCGCGCACCACCGGCCTCAAGTTCGACATCAAGGTCGGCCAGAGTTATGGCGCGGTCATGGAAGCGATCTGCGCCAAGCAGACCGAGATCGCGTTCTTCGGCCCGGCCAGCTACATCCCGGTGCGCGACAAAGGCTGCGCCAAGCTGCTCGCGGTCGCCGTGCACAAGGGCGAAACGGTCTACTACTCGGGCCTGTTCGCGCGTGTCGATGCACCGTACCAGAGCCTAAAGGACGTCAAGGGCGCGCGCCTCGCGCTCGGGGATGTGAATTCGACCTCGAGCTTCCTCTACCCGGTGGCGATGCTGATGGACGCCGGAGTCCACCCGGCGCGCGACATGAAGCAGGTGGTGATTACCGGCAGCCACGCCAATTCGCTCAAGGCGGTCGCCGAGGGCAAGGCCGACCTGAGCGGCGCCTCCTTCGACTCGTTCGAAAAGGCCGTCAAGCAGGGCGCGATCGACCCGAAGAAGGTACGCGTGCTGGCCAAGAGCGATCCGATCCCGCAGCCGCCGCTGGCCATGTCCACCGCCCTGCCCGCGGCCACGCAGCAGAAGCTGAAGGATGCGTTCAACCACGTGCACAAAGCCCCGGGCGTCTCCCCGGAAATGATCCGCGGCTACGGCGGCTCCAAGGTCGACCGCTACGACGCCTCGTTCCCGGAATCGGGCATGGACGTGGCTGGCAAGAAGATGGCGCTGGTCGATGACCAGGTGAAGGCCGAAATCCTCAAGAAGGCCGCGCAGCGCTGATCACCTGACCCCGACCCGGGAGGTCTCCCGCCCATGCTGCGATTCGACAACGTGACCAAGCGCTACCCGGACGGCACGGAGGCGATTCGCAACATCGCGCTGCACGTGCCGCGCGGTCAGTTCTGCGTGGTGCTCGGACCTTCCGGGTCCGGCAAGTCGACGCTGCTGCGCCTGCTGAACGGTCTCGTCCGGCCTACCAGTGGCGAAGTGCTGATCGACGGCGAGAAACTCACCGACAAGACACTGCCGCGCTTGCGGCGCAAAGTGGCGACCGTGCACCAGCAGTTCAACCTCACACCGCGCCTGTCGGTCGCGCTCAATGTGCTGACTGGGGCGTTGCCGCAGGTCGGCTATCTGCGCGCCGGGCTGCGCTGGTTCCCGGCGGCGCTGCGCGCGAAGGCCTGTCACCTGCTCGCCGAGGTCGGCCTCACGCCCGAGCACCTGCCGCGGCGGGTATCGGAACTCTCCGGCGGACAACAGCAGCGCGTCGGGATCGCGCGTGCCTTCATGATGGATCCGGCGGTGCTGCTGGTCGATGAGCCGGTGGCGAGCCTCGATCCGCGCACTAGCCGCGGCATCCTGCAGCTGTTGCGCCGACAGTCACAACGGCACGGCGCCACGGTCCTGTGCAGCCTGCATCAGCCGGAGCTGGCACGCGAGTTCGGCGATCGCATCGTCGCCGTGAGCCGCGGGCGCCTCGTGTTCGACGGCGCGCCGCACGAGTTTACCGACCGCGTGTGCGAGCACCTCTACCACGGTGCCCTGGCGCACCCCGAGCACGACGACGCCGCGGGCGCACCGGTCTTGACGCCGGCGCTCGAAGGCGTGGCCGCCTAACAGCGCGCGCATGAGTGACATCGCGCTTAACCACGCCGCCTGGCGCCTCGATCCGCCCTACCGCACGCGCCATGTGCTGATCGCGCTCGCGGCGTTTGCGGTGCTCGCGCTCAGTGGCGTGCGCATGGAAGTCCCGCGCCTGCTGCACGACAGCGCCCAGGCGGTCGGCTACGCACTCGGCCTTACCGAGCGCTCGCCGGTCGCCGACGGGCTGAAACGCGTCGGCGAATCGCTGTGGCCGCTGCGCATCTCCGAGGAGATCGAGACGGCGCGCCTCGAGAATCTCGACCGCAACCATCTGCCGTGGCTTGCGCGTATCGAGGTGCGCGAGTCGCGCGAACCGCGCATGAACACGGAGACCCTGCAGATCGAGGAGACGGTCGAGCGCAAGGAGGTGCTGATCAAACCGCTCGGCTACCTCACGCACGTCCTCGCCAAGATGCTCGAGACGCTGGAGATGGCGCTGTGGGGCACGCTGCTCGCCGTGCTGTTGTCGATTCCGCTCGCCTATTTCGCCGCGGCCAACTACGCGCCCAATCGCCTCGCCTACCACGCCGCGCGCTCGACCATCAGCCTGTTCCGCGCCGTACCGGAGCTCGTGAGCGCGCTGTTCCTGGTGCTGGCCTTCGGTTTCGGCCCGATCGCCGGCTTCCTCGCCCTCGGCATCCACGGCGCCGGGTTCCTTGGCAAGTTCTACGCCGAGGACATCGAGAACGCCGACCGCGGCCCGCAGGAGGCCCTGCAGGCGATCGGCGCCGGCCAAGTGAAGACGCTGTGGTATGGCGTGCTGCCACAGGTGCTGCCGCAATACATCGCCTACACGCTCTATATCCTCGACCGCAACGTGCGCATGGCCACGGTGATCGGCATCGTCGGCGCCGGTGGCATCGGGCTCGAGCTCAAGGGGCGCTTCGACATGTTCCACTTCGGCCATGTTGGCACCATCCTGGTGGTGATCTTCATTACCGTGTTCCTGCTCGACCAGCTCTCGGCGCGGCTGCGCAGCCGCGTCTTGTAGCGATCGCGGCGCGACGCATCCCGACCGTGCAACCAGGCTCGACCCGACATCCCGGTGAGGTGGCACGCGCCAACTGGGCATGCGCCCTGGCAGCGCTGCCCGCCCGCGAGATCCACGCCGCAGCCGCTGCCATTGCCGCCGGCTACGAGGTGCAGGACATCGACCTGCCGCAGGCCGGGCTTGGGCTGCTCACCCTGCACGATGCTGCCTTCCACGAACCGTTCTATCTCGGCGAGCTGCCGGCGGCGCGCGCGCAGGTGATGGTGCGCGCGCCCGATGGGCGCGACGCGCACGGTGGTGCCGTGCTGCTCGACGATCGGGTGCGGCTGGTGCGGGCGCTGGCGATCCTCGACGCGATCCTGGCCGCACGCCTGCCGGGCTGGGAGGCAGTGGCGTCCCTGGTCGAACGCGGTGAGGCGCTGCGCGCGCAACAGCATGCGCAACGCCGACACCTGCTCGCGCGCACGCGCGTGGACTTCGCGCTCCTGCGACAGGCCGAGGAGGAAGGCGATGAATAATGCCACGCTCGCGTCCGCCGGGCGGGATGTTTGGCAACCAGCCTTGCAACAGCGCGTGTTCCGGCGCCTGCTCGACTGTTTCGCCTACCCGGGACGGATCGCGTCCAGCGGCGACAGTGGCCACGCGGCGCTGATCACAGTGCTTGCCACCCTGCTCGACAGTGAAACCAGTCTGGCCGATCCGCACCAGAGAATCGCCAGGCCCGACTGGCCGAAGCTGCAAGCGCGCCGCGCCTCGGCCGACAGCGCCGCCTTCGTGGTGGCCGATGGGACACGCGCGCCGGACTTCTGCCCCCAGCTCGGCACACTCGAATCGCCCGAGCGCGGTGCCACCGTGGTGCTGACGGTCACCGCCCTGGGAGAAGGGCAGCCCCTGCGTTTGTCGGGCGCCGGAATCGATGCTCACAGCACGCTCGCCGTCAGCGGCTTGCATCCCGGCTGGATCGCCGCGCGCGCCGGCTGGGTAGCGGCCTTCCCGCTCGGCGTGGACCTGATTCTGTGCGACGGCGCGCGCGTCGCCGCCCTGCCGCGCACCACCCGTATTGAAATGGAGACCGACTGATGGCCTATGTCGCAATCAAGGGCGGGCGCGCGGCGATCGCCGGCGCCGCACAAGCCGCGGAGTTCCTGCGCACGGGCGGCGCCGAAACCGAAGCGCCGCTCAAGCTCGACGCCATCGAACAGCAACTGCGCCTGCTGGTGTCGCGCGTCGTCTCCGAGGGCGGGTTGTATCACCCGCGGCTCGCCGCACTCGCCATCAAGCAGTTCCAGGGCGACACGCTGGAGGCCGCTTTCGCGCTGCGCGCCTACCGCTCGACCAGGCCACGGCTGCTCGAGACGCCGCCACAGGACACCGCGCGCATGCGCTGCATTCGCCGCATCTCGGCGGCGTTCAAGGACATCCCCGGCGGCCAGATGCTGGGGCCGACCTATGACTATGCATTGCGGCTCTTGCGCCTGGAATTGGCCGACGAATCGCCGCAGGTCTTCAAGGAAGTGGCCCGAAGGTTTCTGGCCACCACGCCCGATGCCGACCTGCCGGATTCATTTCCCAAGGTGCTGGAGGCGCTGCGCGCCGAGGGCTTGCTGCCGCCGGTGAACGAAACCCACGCTGCACCGTTCGACATCACGCGCGAGCCGCTGGTGTTTCCGGTGTCGCGTTCGGCGGCGCTCGCAACACTCGCGCGCGCCGAGACCGGTTCGCTGCTCGCCATCGCCTACTCCAGCATGCGCGGCTACGGCGATATCCACCCGACGGTGGCGGAGCTGCGCGTCGGCTATTTGCCGGTGTTGCTCCCGCACCCGGCGACCGGCGAGCCGCTGGAGGCCGGCGAGGTGCTGATGACCGAGTGCGAGGTGGTGGCGATGTACGACGAACAGGGACGTTCAGCTGCCGCGAGAGGCAAGACGCCGGGAGCGGCCGGCGCCGATACCAAGGCGCCTCCGACCTTCACGCTCGGCTACGGCGCCTGCTTCGGTCACAACGAGACCAAGGCGATCAGCATGGCGATCCTCGACCGCGCCCTGCAGAAGGGCAAGCGCGACGGGCCGGCGCACCCGGCGGAAGACCCGGAGTTCGTGTTGCTGCACGTCGATGGCGTCGATTCGATGGGCTTTTGTGCGCACTACAAGATGCCGCACTACGTCACCTTCCAGTCCGACATGGACCGGCTGCGCGCCACCCGGCGCAAGGCCGCGGAGAACGCGTCATGATGCCAAACTATGAGCTGCCGCGCGACGAAGCCGACTATAACTTCGGCTTCCTCGACGAGTACGCCAAGAAGGAAATCCGCCGCGCGATCCTCAAGGCGGTGTCGATCCCCGGCTACCAGACGCCTTACGCCTCGCGCGAGATGCCCATCGGTCGCGGCTTCGGCACCGGCGGCCTGCAAGTGACGTTGTCCCTGATCGGACCCGACGACACGCTCAAGGTCATCGACCAGGGATCGGACGACTCGGTCAACGCGGTCAATCTGCGCGAGTTCGTGCGCCGCACCTGCCCGGGGGTGGCGCTGACCGAACGCACCGAGGCGGCGAGCCTCATCCAGTCGCGCCACCGCATCCCGGAGAAGCCATTGCGCGCCGATCAGATCCTGGTGCTGCAGGTCCCCTACCCCGATCCGCTGGTGGTGGTCGAACCCTCCGAGGCCAGGCGCAAAATCATGCACGGGGAGGCCGACTACGCGCGCCTGCTGGTCAAGCTCTACGAGGACATCGTGAAGTTCGACGAGATCACGATTTCCCACCGCTACCCCACGCGCATCAACGGCCACTACGTCATTGACCCCTCGCCGATCCCGCGCTGGGACGTGCCGCGCTTGCACCGCTCGCCCGCGCTCATTCTGCTCGGCGCCGGGCGCGAGAAGAGAATCTACGCCGTGCCGCCCTATACCGATGCCGTGCCGCTCGCGTTCGAGGATCAACCGTTCCGCGTCGAGGACTTCCGCGACGCCGCCGGCAACCGGCGCGCTTGCGCGCGCTGCGGCGCCATGGATTCTTTTCTGGACGAATTCATCGACCAGGCCGGCGGCAAGGTCTATCAGTGCTCGGATTCGGCGTACTGCACGGAACGTCTTGCCGAACGCGCGGAGGTGGCGGCATGAGCAAGATCCTGGAGGTGCGTGGCCTCACGCGCATCCACGGGCGGGGTTGCGCGCTCTGCATCGAGGCCACCGGACCTGAGTCCGATACCAACATCTGCCCGCATTGCGGCTCTGTGGTGGCGGCGCATGATGTGTCCTTCGACCTGTATCGCGGCGAGATCCTCGGCATCATCGGCGAGTCCGGCAGCGGCAAGTCGACGGTGGTGAAGACCCTATACTTCGATGATGTGCCAAGCGCCGGCGAGGCAATCTTTTTCGATCACGACCGGCAGTACGAGCTGTTCGCGCTCGACGCCGCGCGCCAGCGCTGGCTGCGCAACAACCGCTTCGGCATGGTCTACCAGAACCCACACCTTGGGTTGAACTTCAACGTCTCCGCCGGTGGCAACATCGCCGAACGCCTCTTGGTAAGCGATGTCGCCCACTACGGCGCGATCCGCGCGCGCGCGCGGGAACTGCTCGCGCGCACCGAGGTGGCCGCGGCGCGCATGGACGAGAACCCGCGGCAATTTTCCGGCGGCATGCAGCAGCGCGTGCAGATCGCCAAGGCGCTCGCCACGCGCCCGCCGCTGCTGTTCCTCGACGAGGTCACGAGCGGGCTCGATCTGTCGGTGCAGGCCGCCATCCTCGATCTCATCCGCGAGATCCAGCACGAGCTTGGCACCGCCATGATCGTCGTCACCCACGATCTGGGCGTGGTGCGGCTGCTGGCCGCACGCACGCTCGTCATGAAACACGGCCGGGTCATCGAGTCCGGGCTCACGGACCAGATTCTCGAGGACCCGCAACACCCCTACAGCCAGCGGCTGGTGTCGGCAGCGCTGTGAGCGTAGCCATGGACACGATCCTGCGCGTCGAGGGTTACACCAAGCAGTTCGAGCTGCACGCGCGCGCCAAGCTCATTCCCTCGGCGGCGAACGTGAACCTCACGGTGCGCGCCGGGCGGCTCACGGCGCTCGTGGGCCCCACCGGCGCCGGCAAGTCCTCCGTGCTGAAGGGCATCTACCGCACCTACCTGCCGTCCGCGGGGCGGCTGCTGTACCGCGACGCCCACGGCCACCTGATCGACCTGGCGCTCGCCTGCGAGCACCAGGTACTGGAACTGCGCCGGCGCGAGATCGCCTTCATCACCCAGTTCCTGCACTGCCTGCCGCGCCAGGGGGCGCTCGACGTGGTCGCCGAGCCGCTGCTCGCGCGTGGTATTCCGCGCGACGAAGCGCGCGCACGCGCCGGCGAACTGCTCGCGCGTCTGGCGGTGCCGCGGCGGCTGTGGAACGTGCCGCCGGCGACCTTCTCGGGCGGCGAGAAGCAGCGTGTGAATCTGGCGCGCGGGCTGATTGCCCGCCCGCGCCTGCTGCTGCTCGATGAGCCAACCGCGAGCCTCGATCCGGCGACCACCGACCGGGCAGTCGCGCTGCTCGAAGAGCTGAAACAAGAGGGCGTCGGCATGCTCGCCATTTTTCACCACCCGGACCTGGTCGAGCGTCTGGCCGACGACGTGGTGGCGCTCCCCACGCCGGTGGTGGCCGCCGACCTGATCGAGGAGCTGGCATGAACACGCAACGACAGTACCTGACCGGCGCGCGCGTGGTGCTGCGCGACGAAACCCTGCGCGAGGCCGCGCTTCTCATCGAGGACGGGGTGATTGCCGCCATCAATCCGGACGGCGCGCGCGGTGCACGCACGACGGATCTCGCCGGGCGCACGCTGCTGCCGGGAATGATTGACCTGCACTGCGACGCACTCGAAAAGGAGGTCGAGCCGCGCCCGAACGTGCACTTCCCGCTCGACTTCGCCTGCGCCCAGGCCGACAAGCGCAATGCCGCCGCCGGCATCACCACCGTGTACCACGCCCTGTCGTTCGCTAACGCCGAGCTCGGGGTGCGCAACAACGCCTTCGCCGCCGAGGTCGCGCGCGCGGTACACGCCTGGCGATCGCACGCGCTGGTCGACAACCGCGTGCACGCGCGCTACGAGGTTACCGACCCGACGGCACCCAAGGTGCTTGCCGAGCTGCTCGAATGCGACGAGCTGCACCTGCTGTCGTTCATGGACCACACCCCCGGGCAGGGACAGTTCAAGGACATCGATGCTTATCGCGGCTTTCTCGCCCGCACCTACAGGAAGGCGCCGGCCGAGCTCGACGCCATCCTGCAGGCCAAGCTCGCCGCCGCCGAAGGCGCGGTCGAGCGCATGCGCGCGCTCGCGCAGCTGGCCCGCGCGCGCGGAGTGTCGATCGCGAGCCACGACGACGACAGCCCGGAAAAGATCGAGGTCATGCGAGAGCTGGGTGCGACTATCTCGGAGTTCCCGGTGAACCTCGAAACCGCGCAGGCGGCGCAGGCACGCGGGCTGGCCACGCTGTTCGGCGCCCCCAATGTATTGCGCGGCAAATCGCAGTCCGGCTCGATGCGCGCACTCGATGCCATTCGCGCCGGTGGCGCCGACTGCCTGTGCGGCGACTACTCGCCGGCGGCGCTCCTGCCCTCGGTGATGAAACTGCCCGCGCACGCCGGCATCAGCCTGCACGCGGCGGTGCGCCTGGTG
>CAYZVX010000076.1:0-12013 GCA_964482055.1 uncultured Acidiferrobacteraceae bacterium | reverse complement strand
GAGATGCTCGACGGCCTGATGCAGGGCGCCGACCGCGACCTCGTCAAGGTCTGGCAGAAGATGAACGCGCGGCGCTTCGACCACGTGATGCTGAAGACGAAGACGGTCGGCGCCGAGGCGACCGCCGACGGCATCCTCGTGAGGTTCGAAGGCGAGGGTGCGCCGAAGGAAGCACAGCTGTACGACCTCGTGCTGCAGGCGGTGGGCCGCAGCCCGAACGGGCGCAAGATCGGCGCCGACAAGGCCGGCATCGCGGTCAACGAGCGCGGCTTCATCCCGGTCGACGCGCAGATGCGCACCAACGTCGCGCACATCTTCGCGATCGGCGACATCGTCGGCCAGCCGATGCTCGCGCACAAGGCCACGCACGAGGGCCATGTCGCGGCGGAGGCCGCGGCTGGCCAGAAGTCGTATTTCGATGCGAGCGTGATCCCGTCGGTCGCCTACACCGATCCCGAGATCGCCTGGGTCGGCGTCACCGAGGACGAGGCGAAGAAATCGGGTCGCGCCATCGGCAAGGCCCGCTTCCCGTGGACCGCCTCGGGGCGTGCCATCGCCAACGGGCGCGACGAGGGCTTCACCAAGCTCATCGTCGATGAGCAGACGCACCGCGTGATCGGCGCGGGCATCGTCGGCACGCATGCCGGCGATCTCATCGGCGAGCTCGCGCTCGCCATCGAGATGGGCGCGGACCCGCAAGACATCGGGCGCACCATCCATCCGCACCCGACCCTGTGCGAGACCGTAGGCCTCGCCGGCGAGGTGTTCGAAGGGGTGTGCACCGACCTGCTGCCGGCGCGCAAGAAATGACACTGAGCGCCAAGAAGGACTTTTCGACTTGAGAGTTCTGGCGCACTTGGCGGGCGGCGGTTCGATTCAATCGAGGTTTTACATGGCAAAGATCAAGAAAGTCGTACTCGCGTACTCCGGCGGTCTCGACACCTCGGTCATTCTCAAGTGGCTGCAGGAGACCTACGGCTGCGAGGTCGTGACCTTCACCGCCGACATCGGTCAGGGCGAGGAGCTCGAGCCGGCGCGCGCCAAGGCCAAGCAGATGGGGGTAAGGGAGATCTTCATCCTCGATCTGAAAGAGGAATTCGTGCGCGACTTCGTGTTCCCGATGTTTCGCGCCAACACGCTCTACGAGGGCGAGTACCTGCTCGGTACCTCGATCGCGCGTCCCTTGATCGGCAAGTACCTGGTCGAGATCGCCAACAAGACCGGGGCGGATGCGATCGCGCACGGTGCGACCGGCAAGGGCAACGACCAGGTGCGTTTCGAGCTCACCGCGTATGCGCTCAAGCCCGGCATCAAGGTCATCGCGCCGTGGCGCGAGTGGAGCCTCACCTCGCGCGAGACGCTGCTCAAGTACGCCGAGCAGCACCGGATCCCGGTCGAGTTCAAGAAGGGCAAGAAGTCGCCGTATTCGATGGACGCCAACCTGCTGCACATCTCCTACGAGGGCGGCGTGCTCGAGGACCCGTGGGCCGAGCCGGAAGCCTCGATGTGGCGCTGGACCGTGGCGCCCGAGAAGGCCCCGAACAAGCCGACTTATGTCGAGCTCACGTTCCGCAAGGGTGACTGCGTGGCGCTCGACGACAAGGCCATGAGCCCGGCGACGGTGCTCGCCACGCTCAACAAGCTCGGTGGCGCCAACGGCATCGGCCGCGCCGACATCGTCGAGAACCGCTACGTCGGCATGAAGTCGCGCGGCGCCTACGAGACACCGGGCGGCACCATCCTGCTCAAGGCGCACCGCGCCATGGAATCGCTCACCCTCGACCGCGAGGTGGCGCACTTGAAGGACGAGCTCATGCCGCGCTACGCCGCGCTCATCTACAACGGCTACTGGTACAGCCCGGAGCGGCAGATGCTGCAGCAGATGATCGACGCCTCGCAGGTGAGCGTGAACGGCGTGGTGCGCGTCAAGCTCTACAAGGGCAACGTCACCGTGGTCGGCCGCAAGTCGGAATCCGACTCGCTCTTCGATCCGACGATCGCGACCTTCGAGGAGGACCGCGGCGCCTACAACCAGAAGGACGCCGAGGGCTTCATCAAGCTGAACGCGCTGCGCCTGCGCATCCTGGCGCGGCGCCGTCGCAAGAAATAGGTCCGGCCGTCCATGCCGGGCGAGGCGCGCGCCGCGCTCGCCGCACTGCTCGCCGGCGCCACCGCGATCGGGTTTGCGCCGATCCTGGTGCGCCTGTCGGAGCTCGGCCCCCTCGCGACCGCCTTCCATCGACTGTTCCTCGCGCTGCCCTTGCTCGCGCTGTGGTGGTGGCACGAACGCCGCCGTGACCCGACGCCGCAACGCGCGGTGCGACGCTGGGGTTGGCTACTGGGCGCCGGGCTGTTCTTCGCCGCCGATCTCGCGGTGTGGCACTGGTCGATCCGCCTCACGAGCGTGGCGAACGCCACGTTTCTCGCCAACCTCGCGCCGCTGTTCGTGACGCTGGCCGGGCTGCTGTTGTTCGGTGAGCGTTACGGCGCGCGCTTCTTCATGGGGCTCGCGCTGGCCCTGGCGGGTGCGGCGACATTGATGGCTGGCGGACTCGCCCCCGGAGCGCGGGGCTGGCTTGGCGATGCGCTCGGTGTGCTTACCGCCGTTTTCTACGCCGGCTACATCATCGGCGTGGCGCGGTTGCGCGCCGATACCTCGACAGCGACCATCATGCTGGCGAGCGCAGCGGTCAGCGCCGCCGCGCTGTTGCCGCTGGCGCTCGTTTCCGGCGAGAATCTTTGGCCTGCGCGCGCCGAAGGCTGGCTCGTGCTGCTGGCGCTGGCCGCGCTTTCGCACGTTGCCGGCCAGGGACTGATCACCTGGGCGCTCAAGCATCTGCGCGCGGCGTTCGGCGCGGTGGGGCTGCTGTGGCAGCCGGTCGCGGCGGCACTGCTGGCCTGGGCGTTGCTCGGCGAGGCGCTGGGCGCGCTCACCGTGCTGGGCGGCGCGTTCGTGCTCGCCGGCATTCTCACCGCGCGCGGCGCGGAACCTGACAAGCGAGGGTCGCCATGAGCTTCAAGAACGTCGAGGTGAAAACAAAGGCCAACGTCTACCACGAGGGCCGTGTCACTAGCCGCACGATCCTCACGCCGCAAGGCGAGATGAAGACGCTCGGGGTAATGCTGCCCGGCACCTACCGCTTCAGCACGCAGGCGCCGGAGCGCATCGACATTACGCAGGGGCACTGCCGGGTGAAGCTCGCCAACGAGCAGCAGTGGGTCGACTACCAGGCCGGCCAGAGCTTCGCGGTGCCCGGCAACTCGCACTTCGAGATTGAAGTGATCGACCTGCTCGATTACATCTGCCACTTTGGCTCGTGATCGAACCGCGGCCGGCCGGGCGCGCCCGGCCGGATCGTCGCGGCGAGTGCTCGAGGGTTTCTCTGCGCCAGGTCGCTACCCACGCCACCGGCACGGTCAGGGAAACGGTCAGCGGCTTTTCACGGCCGGCGGCGCCGGCGGCGCGGCCGCGGGCTTGAGCGGCGGGGGAGGAACAGTGACGGTCAGGCCGAGCTGCAGCCAGTCCTGCATGCCGCCGCGGTAGTAGAAGATCTTGTTGACCGGATAGCCGAGCTTGACCAGGGCGCGAATCGCGCGCGGCGACTGGTCGCACCACGGGCCGTTGCAGAACAGCAGCACGTCCTTGGCTCCCGAGAAGTCCCAGTCGTAAGCGCGCGCATGCGCGCCGAACTCATCGGTGCCACGGTGCATGGAGTCCGACCAGTTTACCGTCGTGCCTTTGCGCACGCCGAGCCGCGCCAGTGCATCGGCCAGCGCCGCCGCATTCTTGTCCTCGCCCGTGAAGGCCGTAAACGGAATGTTGACGGAGCCCGGGATCGTGCCCTTCAGGTACCACGACTCGACGCGCGCATCGACGAGCAGACCGCTGCCTCGCTCCACCTTGTTCTTCAGGAACTCGAGCAGCTCGATCTCACCGACCGTCGTGACACCGGGGGCTGCCTCCATCGGGTGGATGCAGAAGGGCGGGCACTTGCGCGAGGTCTTGGCGAAGGCGCCGCTGATGTCGTTGTTCTGGTCCTGGATGCGCTCGATCGTGTAGATCTTGCCCTGCACGTTGACCTTTACCTCGGGCAGGAACTCGGTGATGCGCACTTCCTTCGCCGCGGCGGCGCCGACGGCGGCGGCAAGCAGGGCGACGGCGGAGAGTGAAACAATCAGTCTGCACATGGGTGCGTCTCCTTCATTTGCCTTTGGCACGTTTCTGGGTGGTGATGGCGATGATCCTGGATATGACCGGCAGGAAGCGTGCCGCGCCCGTCGCTTTCGAGTTGCCGAACTCGGCGTAGACCATCTCGCGTTCCTTCTGGCCCATCAGCGAATAGAGCGCAAAGCTGCCGGGAAACTGGGCACGGAGCTCATCCTCGAAGCCGCGCATGCTGGTCGGGTTGGCTGAGGTCTGGACTGGCGAAGGTGGAGTCGACGCGGCGGCTCCATTGGACTGTTGCTGACGACGCACCGCGGCTTCCTCCTGGCGCGCCTTGCTCAGGAACTCGATGCGATTGCCTTCTGCTTCAATCGCGCTCAAGTAATCGTCAGCGGCATGTGTGCCGCCGCTGATCCACAACGTCGTGCATAACGCCAACGCGCAGCGCGCCGCGTATCGATCCGGTATTCTGCAAATGGCTCTCATGGGACCCCCGCCGTTGTAGCGCCTGGTGCTGACCGGCATACAGGAACTCTAGTAAACCTCGGGTTGCATGCCACGGAGGCGCGCCGTGCTCTGCCCTTACCGCGCAGGCGCCGGCACCAGCCTCGTGACAGTAGCAAGAAACGTGCCGCGCAGGGTAGCGATTTGCGTCACGTATCCCGCTGGGTGATGTTGCGAAAGCGCCGCACGGCCGCAATCCGGACTGCAGCTGCCGATTGATTTCACAGCGTCCCGGCGCGCCGCGACCCCACAAAAACATGTTGGGACCGCTCTGCCGCATGCCGCATTTTGTCAATAGCTCTGGACTCTGATTCCAATTCCAGAATACGTCTAGAACTTGTTTTAAAACAGCTCCAAAACGAGATGTCCTGCGCTCAACTCGGCAGGCGGATAGGATATTGGTGGCCGCAAGCGGTCCGCCCGAAACGCAGGGCATTGCTGCCAAGCGCGGTGATGTTCGATTACGGTGATGCCCAGTCTGTGAATGATTGAGCGTGGCCCGGTTGACTGGTGGCAGGCCACCGCGCCACAAAGCAACTTGCGCCTGGTTATGGGAGCAATGCGTGCAATCGGCTTTATTGCCGGTATCGTCGGGCGCACGGGGTCCCCAGCGCTGTGCTTGGGTATCACCTGCGCCTCTGCGCATCGCTGGTATGATTGCCGCGCATGCGGCACATAAGCCTTGCAGTGCTGGCGGACCGCCCGATGCCGGATGCGACGGCGGGCGCTGTCATGCCCGGCCTGCAGGGCGAGTACTCGCCGGCCCAACGCCTCGCCATCGGCGAATACCTGATTCGCGCCACCGTCGAGCTCGCCACGTCGAGCTGGCCGGGACCGGTGCATGTTTGTGCAGCACCGGACTTCGACCATCCGCTGTTCACCGCGCTCGCCGAAGAATTCGATGTCACGGTGAGGCCCCAGGCCAACGGCGACATCGGCGCGCGCATGGCGGCGGCGCTGGACGGACTGGTCGCGCCTGGGGTGGCGGGCGCGGCCATGACGTGCGAGGTGCCGCACTGTCCCTGGGATGTTCTCGATGACGCCAACCATCTGCTGGCGCGCGGCCGTTGGGTGCTCGGCCCGACCGAAGCCGGTGGCATCTGGTTCCTCGGTCTTGCGCAGCCGCAGCCGGAAATCACGCGCAGCCTCGCGCGCAGCGGCCGGCGCGCCTTCGACGCCGTGATGACCGAGGCCGCGCAGGCCGGCATCGAGTTCGATGTGCTTGCTTGCCTGCGTCCGATTGCGACCGCCACCGACCTGTGGCTCGCCTCGCAGCAGTCCGAGGCGCTCAAGGATTTTCTCAATCGCCTGAAGGCAGTCTGACAAGCCGGGCGTCCGGTGCCGGGCACGTGCCGGCGCGCTCTGCTCAGCGTCCCCAGCGGCGCACCAGCCAGCCATCGAGCGACAGCTTGCCCGGTCCGTGGAATAGCGGCACCAGCAGCAGGATGCCCCAGTAGAAGTGATCCTTGAGGCCGGCCTCGCTGAGATCGGGGTAGGAGATGACCGCCACGATGTTGAACACGAACAGCGCCAGCGCCGCGAGCCGCCCGGCGAGCCCGGCGGCCAGCAGCACCGGCAGCACCAGCTCCGCGCCGGTCCCGAGCAGTGCCGCGGCGTAGGGCGACAGCAGCGGCACCTGGTATTCGTTTTCAAACAGCGCGACCGTCGTGTCCCAGCTTTGTAGCTTGTTGAGGCCGGACTTCCAGAAGATGTTGGCCAAGTACAGGCGCACGCCCAGATCGAGCAGCGGGCTCAGAAAATCGAGCCGCTTACCGATTGGTTGGGCGAGGCGGATGGCGCGGGCAATCGGGTTCATGGCTGCTCCTTTCAGGCCGGGACGGCCGCTGGGATCGCGGTTGCTCAGTCAAAGTCGACCACGGTGCCGCGCCGCACGTGGTCCCGAAGCGCCTGCGTGACGTCGAAGGCCGGTTCGGCCGCGACTGCCCGCGCGCAGGCGGCGCCGAGTGGCGCGTGTTCCGCCACGGCCGACAGAAACACGAACTCGGCGAGCGCGAGTGCTTCGACCTCGACATCAAGGCCACGACGGACCACGAGCAGCCGCGCGGGGCCGGCCGCGAGATCGATTGTTTCCTCGCCGGACTGGTCGGGCTGGTTGGCCTGCCAGATGCGATGGATCGGATAGGGCGAGGCGATCAACCGTGCCGATGGATGTAACGTGAAGCGCAGCATCTCGTAGCGGCCGGCCGTAACGTCAGCCAGGCGTGCCAGATCGAACGGCGCGTGGTCGGCGGCGTGGAACGCCTCGTGCCAGGCCCACTCCAGCCGTGCGACGTCCGGCAGGTAGGCGAGCCCGGCGGCCGGTTTGAAATCCGCGAGGAATTCAGCGAGCTCGGCGCCGAAGTCGTGCAGGTTGCCGCTTGCCGGCGGATGGCGGCGGATGAACTGATCAGCCGTGTGCGCGAAGAAGTCCGCGCCTACCAGGCGCGCCACCACCGGGTACACGGCGGCGAGCGCCTCGGTGAGGCTGATCGCCACGTTGTTGCGGTACACCTGAAGATGCTGCGCGGGCGTGAAGCGTCCGGGAACGATGGCGTGCGCGAAGCCGTCGAGGTTGCGCGTGAAAACAGCCTCGGCAAATCCGCGTTGCAGGTCGCGCAGAGCCCCGGTCACAAACGCTCCTGTACGTGAAGCTCGTGCGTTTCAAGTCGCCGAAGCTGTGAGGCTTCGCGCAGGAGGCGCTGCGCCTTGTGCGCTTCGTCCACCAGCACGGCGAGCTGCGGCAGATCCGTGTCCCACTCGATCAGGGTCGGCACCGGCCCGAAGTGTGCGACCGCGGTTTCGTACAGCGCCCACACCGCGCCAATGACGGGTGCGTTGTGGGTATCGATGAGGAGCTCGCCTTCGGGGTGGCGCTTGACGGTGTGGCCGGCGAGGTGCATCTCCTTGACTGCGGCCCTCGGAATGGCCGCGAGATAGTCATCCGCCGAGAAACCGTGGTTGCAGGCGCTCACGTAGACGTTGTTGATGTCGAGCAGGATGCCGCAGCCACTGTGCCTCGCGACCTCGGCCAGGAACTCCCACTCCGGGATGGTCGACGCCCGGAACTGCAGATAGCTCGACGGGTTCTCGATGAGCAGCTCGCACCCGAGGTAGTCTTGCGCCTCGCAGACGCGCTGCACGAAATGCGTGAGCGCCTCGTCCGTGTACGGCAGCGGCAGCAGGTCGTTGAGGTAGCGCCCATCGACGGAGCTCCAGCTCAGGTGATCGGAAACGAGTGCCGGCTCGTAGCGTTCGATAAGCCGCCTGAGGTTTGCGAGGTGGCGGCGATCGAGGGGATCGGCGGAGCCGAGCGACAGGCCCACGCCGTGCAGGCTCAGGGGATACAGCGCGCGTGCCCGCTCGAGGTAGTAGTGCGGCGTGCCGCCGGCGCCGAAATAGTTTTCGCTGTGCACCTCGAGAAAGCTGACGTCGGGTCGTTCATCGAGCAACGCCCGGTAGTGCGGCGCGCGCAACCCGATTCCGGCCGCCCCGGCCGGGATCGGCGCCGCCACGCGCGGCGCGTGAAATGGCGACGGCGCCAGCACTCAACCCTTCTTGGTCGAGCCGCCCACGATCTTCTCGCAGGTACCCTTCGGCAGGTAGATCCAGGCGTCCTTCTGGCCGTCGGTCTTGGAAGTGCCGGCGCAGGCGCTGGTGGCGGTCTGGCAGTCGTTCTTTCCGGCCTTCACGATGCCGTAGCACTTTTCCATTTTTGGCGCCTCCGCGGCGGCCGCCGTTCCCGACAACCCGATGGCGATGAGGCTGCTGATGGCGGTAGCGGCGAGCGTGTGCGTGTTTTTCATGGGCAATGCTCCTGAGCGTGACGGTTGAGAGGTTCGGTTACCGGGCGTCTGCCTGCGTTTCGCCGACGAGCGAGCCGCCGGCAAGCCGGAGGCACGTGCCCTTGGGCACGTAGATCCAGGCATCCTTCTGAAAATCCTGCTTGGCCGTGCCGGCGCAGGCGGAGCTGGCCGTCGAGCTGTCGTTCTTGCCGGCCTTCGTCACCCCGTAGCAGCGCTCGTGCGCTGCGCAATGCACGAGCGGCTCAGCCGCGTGCGCGGCGATCGCGCCCAGGCTGATGAGGCTGGTGATGGCGCTCGTGACGAGGGCATTGATCGGTTTCATCGGTAGTGTCTCCTCAAGTGCAGTTGATAGGCGCCGGGACCGATGCGGTCACGATTCGCGCTTGAGGCTGTCCGCAATCCGCTGTTTCGCCTCGGGCGGCAGCCGCTCGGTCGTGCCGAGCTCCGTGCCGGTCGTGCCGAAAGCGCGCGCGGCGGCACGCAGCAAGCGCAGCTGCCGGGCAAACTGCGTGCAGGCCGCGCAAATCGCGAGGTGCAGTCGCAGTCCCAAGCGCTCGCCCCAGGACAGGTGCCGCTCGTACGACTGCGAGACGAGCTCGCTTGCCTCTTTGCACGTCAGCATTGGCTTCAGTCCGGCGCCTGGCTGAACCAGCGGGTCTCGAGACACTGGCGCAAGCGCAATCGCGCCCGGTGCATCAGAACCCACAGGTTAGACGGACTGAGCCCCAGAACCTTACACGCCTCCTCGCCGCCGAGCCCGTCGAGCTCGCACAATCCGAAGACCTGCGCCTGGCGCGGCGGCAACTGCTTGAGGCAGTCGGTGAACGCCTGCCAGAACTGGCGCTGTTCGAGCGCGCCGCCGGGATTGGCCCAGATGCTCGGCGGCGAGCGCCAGTGCTGGTCCGCGGTGTCGTCGAACATGGCCTCGACGGCATCATCGTCCGGATCGTCGGCGAGCGGCGCCTCGCGGGCAAGACGGCGGAAATGATCGGCGAGCTTGTTCCTGAGAATGGCAATGAGCCAGGTGCGCAGCGAGGACTCCCCGGCAAAGCGTTCGCGCGCCGTCAGCGCGGCGAGCAGGGTTTCCTGCACGAGGTCCTCGGCGGCCGCCGCATTGCGCACGCGCACCAACGCATAGCGGTACAGCGCATCGCCGTGCTCATCGAGCCAGGTGTGCGCGTCGTGAAACCTTGGGTCGGGCTCGGCCACGCGCGGATTACACACGCGCGGAGGGGTGGGCGCAAGGTTCTTCACGCCGGGGCGTGGCCGGCTAGGCAAAGCGCGCGAGACAGTCGAGGTAAACGGATTCCTGCGGGGCGCCAGCGTTGCGCGCGGCCTGCCACAGCATTTCACCCAGGCATTCCATCATCTGGTGCTGCACGGCATGCTCGTCCGGCAGCCGCTTGAGCAGGCGCTGATAGTGCGCGCGCACGCCGGCCGGCTGGTCGAGCGCCAGTTGCTCCTCGATCGAGATGTGCATGGCCATGTGCAAGAAAGGATTCGTTTCGCCCATCTCGGGCAGATAGTCGCGATCCCGATAGCCGTTGGGGTCAGCGAGCAGGGCGTGGTATTCGGGGTGGCGCAGCGCCACGTCCACGACCAGGCGCTCGATGCCTTCGATTGGTTGGCCCTGTTGATGACGCTGCCAGGCGCGAAAGAACACCGCGCGCAGCGCCTCGCGGTTGTCGGCGGCGAACATGATCAGAGCGGCGCGACGCCGAACAGGCCGAGCACCGCCGAATACTGGTACAGATGATTGGCCCCGTCGAGCGGTCCGATCTCGCCGTTGCCGTAGAAACCGATCACCGGCAGGTGCGGAAATCGGGTCTTCACCAGGTCGAGGTCGCGGTCGCGGTTGCCGAAGAAATGCGGACCGCGGCCCATGCACGGAAACAGCAGCGCGAAATCCGGATGCCGCCCAAGCTCGTTGCGCGTGCGCTCCAGGCAGGCACGCATGTCGCGTTCGGCGGCGAGCGCATCGCGCATCGCCCAGAACAGGCGTTCGCCGCGATTGAGCGGTCCCGACAGCGTGATCGTCTGTTCGTGGGGATTGGCCGCCACGATGTGGTTCAGGCGGTAGCGGCCATCGCGAATCGCGGTGGCCGGATCGCCGAAGGTCACCGCGCCCATCAGCATGTGCAGCGGAATTCTCTCCATCTTGCGCACCGCCGCCGGCAGGGCCTGCATGAGCACGCTGAACGCGGGGTATCCGCCGAGCCGTTTGAGCTCATAGCCGTGCGCCTCGGCAATCTCGATCGGCGCGGTGAGCGCGCGCACGCCCTGCGAGGCGGCGATCGCCCCGCGCACACCGGTCAGCACCGCTTCCACGCAGCCGCCCTCGCTGATGCGGCCGCCGCTCCAGACGCGGAATGGCCCGTGACCGAAGACGTCGCCCGAGACCGCGCCGATGCGCGGCGCGGTCGCATCGAGCCACTCGGCGGTGAGCCCGGCGGGCGTGCAGAACGACAGGCGGATGGCCTCGTCGAAACGCGGACGGGTATCGGCCAGCGCGAGGTGGATCGGGTCGCCGAACACCATGGCGGCGGCGCCCGCGCTGTCGAGCACCCACTCCTCCTCGGTGAGGATCCCGCTTCCGGTGCCGCCGATAACCTGCAGCGTGCCGGCGGCGCGCGCTGCGGCGCGCAACGCCGGTTCCGGATCGGGCGCATAGTCGGAGCTGAGGAACAGCAGTACTGCGTTGGCGCGGTCGATGCCGGCACGTTTGAGCGCCAGGCGCACAGCGCGGGCGGCATGCTCGGCGTGCGCGCGGCCCCCGTGGCTCAAACCCGTGGCAACGTGGCTCATGCCGCTACTTTATGCCGATACTCGCAAAGATCAACGATCGGGCAGTCGGGACAGTGCGGTTTGCGCGCGGTGCAGACGTAGCGGCCGTGCAGGATCAGCCAGTGATGGGCGTCCTTCTTAAAGCGGTCGGGCACGAGCTTGTTAAGCTTTTCCTCCACGATGCGCACATTCTTGCCGGGCGCGAGCCCGGTGCGATTCGCCACGCGAAAAATGTGGGTGTCGACCGCGATCGTCGGGTGGCCGAACGCGGTGTTGAGGATCACGTTCGCGGTCTTGCGCCCCACGCCCGGCAGCGCCTCGAGGGCCTCGCGGGTGTGCGGCACCCGGCCGTGGTGGCGCTCGAGGAGCAGCCGGCAGGTCTTCATGATGTTGGCGGCCTTGGTGTTGTAGAGGCCGATCGTCTTGATGTGACGCTTCAGCCCGCGCAGGCCGAGCTCGATGATCGCCTGTGGCGTGTTGGCGACCCGGAAGAGCTGCGCGGTCGCCTTGTTGACGCTCTTGTCGGTCGCCTGGGCCGACAGCATGACCGCGATGAGCAGCTCGAAGGGGCTGGAATACCGAAGCTCGGTGGTGGGCCTCGGATTCGCGCGCTTGAGCCGCTCGAAGATCCGCCGGCGCGTAGCCGCGTTCATGCGCCGCGCTTTCGGGCCCGCACGCGCTCGACGGCCGCACGGATCTCGGCGCGGATGCGCTCGCGCTCCGTCGTTGGAGCCGCCCCCGGCAGCGCGGCGCGCCG
>CAYZVX010000075.1:7384-12066 GCA_964482055.1 uncultured Acidiferrobacteraceae bacterium | reverse complement strand
TGGCGCTGCTGCCGCGGCCCCGGCCGAGGCCAAGGACAGCTTCGACGTCGTGCTCACCGCTGCCGGCGACAACAAGGTCGCCGTCATCAAGGCGGTGCGCGCCGTGACCACGCTGGGTCTGAAGGAGGCCAAGGACCTGGTCGAGGGCGCGCCGCAAGTCGTGAAGGAAGGCGTGCCGAAGGCTGACGCCGAGAAGATGAAGAAGGAGCTCGAGGCGGCCGGCGCCAAAGTGGAGCTCAAGTAAGCCACGACGTTGTCGAGGCCTACGACATGCCGCGGGCGCACCGGCCCGCAGCACTGGCAGTAACAGCGCGGGAGGCCGGCGGCAGGATGCTGCCGGCCTCGTCCCGCGTTTCGGTTTTTGATCAGGCCGGCGGATTGGCCGGCTGAATCGCGACACCTGAGGACGAGCATGACCTACTCATTTACCGAGAAGAAACTCATCCGCAAGAACTTCGGCAAGCGCCCCAGCGTCTTGAAGGTTCCTTATTTGCTGGAAATCCAGAAGGAATCGTACCGGCAGTTCCTGCAGGCCGAGGTTCCGCCGGAACAGCGCATCGACCAGGGCCTGCAAGCGGCGTTCAAGACGGTGTTCCCGATCGAGTCCTATAATGGCAACGCCGCGCTCGAGTTCGTGAGTTACCGTCTCGGCACGCCGCCCTTCGACGTCAAGGAATGCATTCAGCGCGGGCTGATCTACGCCGCGCCGTTGCGCGTGCTGGTGCGCCTGGTGGTGTTCAGCAAGGACGAGGCCACCGGCGCCAAGAGCGTGCGCGACATCAAGGAGCAGGAAGTGTACATGGGCGAGATCCCGCTCATGACCGACCACGGCACCTTCATTATCAACGGTACCGAGCGCGTCATCGTTTCCCAGTTGCACCGCTCGCCCGGCGTGTTCTTCGAGCACGACTTCGGCAAGACCCACTCCTCCGGGAAGCTCCTGTACTCCGCGCGCATCATCCCCTATCGCGGCTCGTGGCTCGACTTCGAGTTCGACCCGAAGGACTACGTGTACGTGCGCATTGACAGGCGCCGAAAGCTCCCGGCCACCATCCTGCTGCGTGCGCTCGGCATGAGCACGCAGGACATCCTGAGGACGTTTTTCGAGATGGACACGTTCCATCTCGGCAAGGAGGGTATTCGCCTCGAGCTCATCCCGCAGCGACTGCGCGGCATGCAGCTCGATTTCGAGATCGCCACGCCCAAGGGCGAGGTCATCGTCGAGGCCGGACGCCGCATTACCGGGCGGCACGTGCGCGCGCTCGAGCAGTCGCGTCTCAAGTACCTGACGGTGCCGGCAACGCTGTTGATCGGCCGGGCGCTGGGCGAGGACCTGATCAGCGCCTCGACCGGCGAGCTCATCGCAGCCGCCAACGATTCGGTCACGCAGGACATCATCGACCGCTGCCTCGCCGCCGGCATCGAGTCCATCAAGACCATCTACACGAACGAGCTTGATCGCGGGCCGTTCATTTCCGACACGCTGCGCCTGGATCCGACGCGCGACGCGCTCGAGGCGCAGATCGAGATCTATCGCATGATGCGCCCCGGGGAGCCGCCGACGCGCGACGCCGCGCAGGCGCTGTTCAACAACCTGTTCTTCACGCCCGAGCGCTACGACCTGTCGGCGGTCGGGCGCATGAAGTTCAACCGCCGCGTCGGACGCAGCTCGGACGAAGGCCCGGGCATCCTTACCAAAGAGGACATCATTGACGCCCTGAAGATCCTCGTCGATCTGCGCAACGGCCGGGGTGAGGTCGATGACATCGACCATCTCGGCAACCGCCGCGTGCGTTCCGTGGGCGAGCTCGCCGAGAACCAGTTCCGGGTCGGCCTGGTGCGCGTCGAGCGCGCCGTCAAGGAGCGCCTGAGCCTGGCCGAGTCCGAGGGCCTGATGCCGCAGGAGCTGATCAACGCCAAGCCCGTGTCCGCGGTGGTCAAGGAGTTCTTCGGCTCTTCGCAACTTTCGCAGTTCATGGACCAGACGAACCCCTTGTCCGAGGTGACGCACAAGCGCCGCGTGTCGGCGCTCGGCCCCGGAGGGCTGACGCGCGAGCGCGCCGGATTCGAGGTGCGCGACGTGCATCCGACCCACTACGGGCGCGTGTGTCCGATCGAAACCCCGGAAGGTCCGAACATCGGCCTCATCAACTCGCTTGCGGTGTATGCGCGCACCAACGAATACGGCTTCCTCGAAACACCGTATCGCAAGGTCGTCAACGGCAAGGTCACCGACGAAGTTCACTACCTGTCGGCCATCGAGGAGAGCAAGTTCGTCATCGCCCAGGCGAACGCCACCGTCGACGGCCATGGGCGGCTGACCGACGAGCTCGTGTCGTGCCGTTACATGAACGAGTTCATGCTGTCGACACCGGACAAGGTCGCTTACATCGATGTTGCGCCCTCGCAGATCGTGTCGGTCGCGGCCTCGCTCATTCCGTTCCTCGAGCACGACGACGCCAACCGTGCGCTCATGGGCTCGAACATGCAGCGCCAGGCGGTGCCGACGCTCAGAACCGAAAAGCCGCTGGTTGGAACCGGCATGGAGCGGATCTGCGCGATCGACTCCGGCGCCACGCTCGTGGCCAAGCGCGGCGGCGTGGTCGACTCGGTCGATGCCTCGCGCATCGTAGTGCGCGTGAACGACGAGGAGACCAGGCCCGGTGAGGTGGGCGTCGACATCTACAACCTCACCAAGTACCAGCGCTCCAACCAGAACACCAACATCAATCAGCGTCCGCTGGTGAAGGTCGGTGATGTGATCGCCAAGGGCGACGTGCTCGCCGACGGCCAGTCGACCGACATGGGTGAGCTCGCGCTCGGCAAGAACGTGCTGGTCGCGTTCATGCCGTGGAACGGTTACAACTTCGAGGACTCGATCCTCATCTCCGAGCGCATCGTGGACAACGATGTGTACACCACCATTCACATCGAGGAGCTGCAGACGGTGGCGCGCGATACCAAGCTCGGGCCGGAGGAGATCACGCGCGACATCCCGAACGTCGGCGAGGCGGCGCTCGCCAAGCTCGACGAGTCGGGCATCGTCTACATCGGCGCCGAGGTCGACGCCGGCGACATCCTGGTCGGCAAGGTCACGCCCAAGGGCGAGACTCAGTTGACGCCAGAGGAGAAGCTGCTGCGCGCGATCTTCGGCGAGAAGGCCTCGGACGTAAAAGACACGAGCCTCAGGGTGCCGCAGGGCATCTCCGGCACGGTCATCGACGTGCAGGTGTTCACGCGCGAAGGGGTGGAGAAGGACGCGCGCGCCAAGGCCATCGAGGAGTCCGAGCTCGCCGCGGTCAAGAAGGATCTCGACGACCAGCATCGCATCGTCGAGAACGACGCCTACCAGCGCCTCGAGCGCGTGCTGATCGGCAAGGTCGCCGACGGCGGGCCGGCCGGGCTCAAGGCCGGTGACAAGATCACCAAGGGCTATTTAGAGGAGCTGCCGCGCAGCAAGTGGTTCGATATCCGCCTCAAGAACGAGGAGGCCTCGCAGGCGCTCGAGCAGACCAAGGCCTATCTCGCCCGCCAGCGCGAGCAGTTCGACCAGCGCTTCACCGAGAAGAAGGCGAAGCTCACTTCGGGCGACGATCTCGCCCCGGGGGTGCTCAAGATGGTCAAGGTGTTCGTCGCGGTCAAGCGCAGATTGCAGCCCGGCGACAAGATGGCGGGACGGCACGGCAACAAGGGCGTGATCTCGCGCATCGTACCGGTCGAGGACATGCCGCACACGGCCGACGGCACCCCGATGGACATCGTGCTGAATCCCCTGGGCGTGCCGTCGCGCATGAACGTCGGCCAGGTGCTCGAGACCCACCTGGGCTGGGCGGCTCGCGAGCTCGGCGCCAGGATCGGCAAGATGCTCGATGAGGAGCGCAAGGTCGAGGAGCTGCGCCGCTTCCTCGAGAAGATCTACAACCACGTGGGCAAGGGCGGGCAGAAGGAGGACCTCAAGTCGCTTTCCGACGAGGAGCTCATCGAGCTCGCCCGCAACCTGCGCAACGGCGTGCCGGTGGCGACCCCGGTGTTCGACGGGGCGAGCGAGGAGGAGATCCGCGAGATGCTGGATCTCGCCGGGCTGCCGCGTTCCGGCCAGACCACGCTCTACGACGGGCGTACCGGCGAGGCCTTCGAGCGTCCCGTGACGGTCGGTTACATGTACATGTTGAAGCTCAACCACCTGGTCGACGACAAGATGCACGCGCGCTCCACCGGGCCGTACTCGCTCGTTACCCAGCAGCCCTTGGGCGGCAAGGCCCAGTTCGGCGGCCAGCGTTTCGGCGAAATGGAGGTGTGGGCGCTCGAGGCCTACGGCGCCGCCTACACGCTACAGGAGATGCTCACGGTCAAGTCCGACGACGTGCAGGGTCGCACCAAGATGTTCGAGAACATCGTCAAGGGCGATCATCGCATGGAGGCCGGCATGCCCGAGTCCTTCAACGTGCTGGTCAAGGAAATTCGCGCGCTCGGCATCGACATCGAGCTCGAGCAGGACTAGCGCCCAGTGCGGCGGCTAGACCAAGCGCAACTTATTAGATTGGTGAGGAAACGACCTTGAAAGAACTGTTCAATCTCTTCAAGCAGGCCGGCAAGACCGAGGACTTCGATGCCATTCGCATCGGCCTCGCCTCGCCCGAGAAGATCCGTTCCTGGTCCTCCGGCGAGGTCAAGAAGCCCGA
>CAYZVX010000075.1:0-7365 GCA_964482055.1 uncultured Acidiferrobacteraceae bacterium | reverse complement strand
AAGCCCGAGCGCGATGGCCTGTTCTGCGCCAAGATCTTCGGACCGGTGAAAGACTACGAGTGCCTGTGCGGCAAGTACAAGCGCTTGAAGCACCGCGGCGTGATCTGCGAGAAGTGCGGGGTGGAAGTGACGCTCAGCAAGGTGCGTCGCGAGCGCATGGGCCATATCGACCTGGCCTCGCCGGTGGCGCACATCTGGTTCCTCAAGTCGCTGCCCTCGCGCATGGGGCTGGTGCTCGACATGACGCTGCGCGACATCGAGCGGGTGCTCTACTTCGAGGCCTACGTGGTGATCGACCCGGGGATGACTCCGCTCGAGCGCGGCCAGCTGTTGTCGGAGGAGGCTTACCTCAACGCCATCGAGCAGTACGGCGATGAGTTCGACGCGCGCATGGGCGCGGAGGCGATCCGCGCGCTGCTCAAGAGCATCAACCTGCAGGAAGAGGCCAGCCGCCTGCGCGAGGAGCTGGCCGGTACCGAGTCCGAGACCAAGATCAAGAAGTTCACCAAGCGCCTGAAGGTGCTCGAGGCCTTCCTGCAGTCCGGCAACCGCCCGGAGTGGATGGTGCTCGAGATCCTGCCGGTGCTGCCTCCCGAATTGCGTCCGCTGGTGCCGCTCGATGGCGGGCGCTTTGCGACCTCGGACCTGAACGATCTGTACCGGCGCGTCATCAACCGCAACAACCGTTTGAAGCGCCTGCTCGACTTGAACGCCCCGGACATCATCGTGCGCAACGAGAAGCGTATGTTGCAGGAGGCGGTCGACGCGCTGCTCGACAACGGTCGCCGCGGCAAGGCCATTACCGGTGCGAACAAGCGGCAGTTGAAGTCGCTCGCCGACATGATCAAGGGCAAGCAGGGTCGCTTCCGCCAGAACCTGCTTGGCAAGCGCGTGGACTACTCCGGGCGCTCCGTGATCGTGGGGGGACCCACGCTCAGGCTGCGCCGGTGCGGGCTGCCGAAGAAGATGGCGCTCGAACTTTTCAAGCCGTTCATCTTCTCGAAACTCGAGTCCAAGGGTCTCGCCACCACCATCAAGGCCGCCAAGAAGATGGTCGAGCAGGCTGGCCCCGAGGTGTGGGACATCCTGGAAGAGGTGATTCGCGAGCATCCGGTGCTCTTGAACCGCGCGCCGACGCTGCACCGCCTCGGCATCCAGGCCTTCGAACCGCAACTGGTCGAGGGCAAGGCCATCCAGCTGCATCCGCTGGTGTGTACGGCGTACAACGCGGACTTCGACGGCGACCAGATGGCGGTGCACATCCCGCTGTCGGTCGAGGCCCAGCTCGAGGCCCGGGTCCTGATGATGTCGACCAACAACGTGCTGTCGCCCGCGAACGGCGATCCCATCATCGTGCCGTCGCAGGACGTGGTGCTCGGCCTGTACTACATGACGCGCGAGCGCATCAACGCCAAGGGCGAGGGCAAGGCCTTCGCCGACGTGGCGGAAGTGCACCGCGCCTACGCGACCGGCGCCGTGGCGCTGCAGGCCAAGGTCAAGGTGCGCATCCGCGAGGTGAGCCTCGGTGAGGACGGCACCAAGACCGAGACGTTCAAGGTCTACGACACCACCGTCGGCCGGGCGCTGCTGAGCGAGATCCTGCCGGAGGGGATGCCGTTCGAGTACATCAATCGCGACCTCAAGAAGAAGGCGATCTCGGAGCTCATCAACACCTGCTACCGGCGGGTGGGCCTCAAGGCGAGCGTCGTGTTCGCCGACCACTTGATGTACACCGGGTTTGCCTACTCCACGCGCGCCGCCGTGTCGTTCGGCATGGACGACATGCAGGTGCCGACCGAGAAGGCTGACATCCTTGCCCAGGCCGAAGCCGAGGTGAAGAACATCCAGAACCAGTACGCCTCGGGTCTGCTCACCGACGGTGAGCGCTACAACAAGGTGGTGGACATCTGGACGCACACCTCCGAGCGCGTCGCCAAGGCGCTGATGGAAAAGCTCGGCACCGAGGAGGTGACGACCGCCAAGGGCGAGAAGGTGCGCCAGCCGTCGTTCAACTCGATCTATATGATGGCCGACTCCGGCGCGCGCGGCTCCGCCGCCCAGATCCGCCAGCTCGCCGGCATGCGCGGCCTGATGGCCAAGCCCGACGGCTCGATCATCGAGACGCCGATCACGGCGAACTTCCGCGAAGGCCTGAACGTGCTGCAGTACTTCATCTCCACGCACGGTGCGCGCAAGGGCCTGGCCGACACCGCGCTCAAGACCGCGAACTCGGGTTACCTCACGCGCCGCCTGGTGGACGTCTGCCAGGACCTGGTGGTTACCGAGGACGACTGCGGCACCACCGAGGGCGTGACTAAATCGGCGCTCGTCGAGGGCGGCGAGGTGGTGATCCCGCTGCGCGATCGCATCCTTGGGCGCGTCGTGATCGGCGATGTGCGCGACCCCGGAGACGACAAGGTGGTGCTGGTGCCGGACGGTGCGCAGATCGAGGAGAAGCACATCGCGCTGCTCGAAGAGAAGCACATCGATCAGGTGCTGGTGCGTTCGGCCGTGACCTGCCAGACGCGCTACGGGGTGTGCCGCAAGTGCTACGGGCGCGATCTCGGGCGCGGGCACCTCGTCAACATGGGCGAGGCGGTGGGTGTCATGGCCGCGCAGTCGATCGGCGAGCCGGGTACCCAGCTCACGATGCGCACCTTCCACATCGGCGGCGCCGCGTCGCGCGCCGCGGCGGTGTCGAAGATCGAGGTCAAGACGAGTGGCACCGCGCGGCTCAAGAACCTCAAGGTCGTCAAGCACGCGAGCGGCAATCTGGTGGCGGTGTCGCGCTCCGGCGAGCTGATCGTGCAGGACGAGCAGGGGCGCAACCGCGAGCGCTACAAGGTGCCGTTCGGCGCGGTGCTCACGGTGGGCGACGGCGCCAAGGTCAAGGCCGGGGCGGTGGTCGCCAACTGGGATCCGCATACCCATCCGATCATCACCGAAGTGGCCGGCAAGGCGACCTTCGCCGATTTCATCGAGGGCGTCACGGTTGAAACGAAGACCGACGAGATCACGGGCCTGTCCAGCTATACGGTGCTCGATGCCAAGCATCGCGCCGGCGCCAAGGATATCCGTCCGGTGATCACGCTGGTCGATGCCAAGGGCAAGCCGGTGACCATTCCGGGCACCGAGATCCCGGCCAAGTACATGCTGCCGCCGGGCGCGATCATCACCGTCAACGACGGTGACAAGGTCGGGGTGGGCGATGTGCTGGCGCGTATCCCGCAGGAATCGCTCAAGACGCGTGACATCACCGGCGGTCTGCCGCGTGTCGCCGAGCTGTTCGAGGCGCGCAAGCCCAAGGACCACGCCATTCTCGCCGAGACCAGCGGGGTGGTGTCCTTTGGTAAGGAAACCAAGGGCAAGCAGCGGCTGATCATCACCGACAAGGAGGGGGTCGAGCACGAGTACATGATCCCCAAGGGCCGGCACATCACCGTGTTCGAGGGCGAGACCGTGGAGCAGGGCGACACGGTGGTCGAGGGGGCGCCGGTGGCGGCCGACATCCTGCGCCTGCTGGGCGTGGAGGCGGTGACTAACTACATTGTCGACGAGGTGCAGGACGTCTACCGCCTGCAGGGCGTGCGCATCAACGACAAGCACATCGAGGTGATCGTGCGGCAGATGCTGCGCAAGGTGAAGGTGCTCGACGCCGGTGACACGCTGCTGCTGCCCGGCGAGCAGATCGAGCGGACCCAGCTGTACGAGGCCAACGACAAGGCCGAGGCTGAGGGCAAGAAGCCCGCGACCTGGGAACCGGTGCTGCTCGGAATCACCAAGGCCTCACTCACCACCGAGTCGTTCATCTCGGCGGCGTCGTTCCAGGAGACCACGCGCGTGCTCACCGAGGCCGCAATCACCGGCAAGCGCGATCTGCTGCGGGGCTTGAAGGAAAACGTCATCGTCGGGCGCCTCATTCCCGGCGGCACGGGGCTCGCCCACCACCTGGAGCGCAAACGCCGGCGCGGTGAGGCCAGGCGGGAGGCCATCGAGCTCGAGCAGGCGCTCGCTGGCACCGGCAAGGCCAGTCGCAGTGGCGAAGAGGCGGTCGGGACCTGAGCTGCAGCGCCGCTTAGGTTTCGTCCGGAAGGCGCCGTCGGCATTGAAAAATCGCCGCCGACGGCTTGACACATCAGGGGCGCCTCCCTAGAATCGCGCCCCTCACACAGGCCGGTGGAACGCCGGCCTGTGTTTTGTTTCAGGACCAGGAATTTATGCCTACAATCAACCAGTTGGTCGCCAAGGGGCGCAAGCGCCTGCAGAGCAAGAGCAAGGTGCCAGCCCTGCAAGGTTGCCCGCAGAAGCGGGGTGTGTGCACGCGCGTGTACACCACCACGCCGAAGAAGCCGAACTCGGCGCTGCGCAAGGTCGCCAAGGTGCGCCTGACCAACGGGTACGAGGTCATTACCTATATAGGTGGCGAAGGCCATAACCTGCAGGAACACTCGGTGGTGCTGATCCGCGGCGGTCGTGTGAAGGACCTGCCGGGTGTGCGCTACCACACGGTGCGCGGCACGCTTGATACCGCCGGAGTGGCGGACCGCAAACAGGGCCGCTCGAAGTACGGCGCCAAGCGCCCGAAGTCGTAGTCGATCTTTGACCGCGCCGCGCATGCATGGCGCGGCGTTTCGTTTCTTTAAAAATCAGGGCACGTACGTATGCCGAGAAGACGCGAAGTTCCGAAACGTCCGATCATTCCGGACCCGAAGTTCAAGAGCGAGACGGTGGCGAAATTCGTCAACGTCTTGATGGAGAGCGGCAAGAAGTCGACGGCCGAGCGCATCGTCTACGGTGCGTTCGATCTCATCAACTCGCGCGCCAAGAAAGATCCCCTGGAGCTGTTCAACCAGGCGCTCGAGAACGTACGTCCCCTGGTCGAGGTCAAGAGCCGCCGCGTTGGCGGTGCCACCTATCAGGTCCCCGTCGAGGTCCGTCCCGCGCGCCAGATGGCGCTCGCCATGCGCTGGATCACGGAAGCCGCGCGCACGCGCGCCGGCAAATCGATGGGCGCGCGCCTGGCCGACGAGCTCATGGACGCCGCCGAGAAGCGCGGCAACGCCATCAAGAAGCGCGAGGACGTGCACCGCATGGCGGAGGCCAACAAGGCCTTCTCGCACTACCGCTGGTAACTGAATCCCGAGGAATTGAGTCGTGCCCCGCACTACACCCATCGAGCGCTACCGTAACTTCGGCATCATGGCCCACATCGATGCCGGCAAGACCACGACCACGGAGCGCATCCTTTTCTATACCGGCGTCTCGCACAAGATCGGCGAGGTGCACGACGGTGCGGCCATCATGGATTGGATGGAGCAGGAACAGGAACGCGGCATCACCATCACCTCGGCGGCCACGACCTGCTTCTGGAAGGGCATGGACAACCGCTTCGACCAGCACCGCTTCAACATCATCGATACCCCCGGCCACGTCGACTTCACAATCGAGGTGGAGCGCAGCTTGCGCGTGCTCGACGGTGCGATCTTCGTGCTGTGCGCCGTGGGCGGCGTGCAGCCGCAGTCCGAGACCGTGTGGCGCCAGGCCAACAAGTACAAGGTGCCTAGAATCGCGTTCGTCAACAAGATGGATCGCGCCGGTGCCAACTTCCTCAGTGTCGTCAAGCAGCTCAAGGAACGTCTCGGGGCGAATCCGGTGCCGCTGCAGCTGCCAATCGGCGCCGAGGACAGCTTCAAGGGCGTGGTCGACCTCATCAAGATGAAGGCGATCTACTGGGACGACGCCACCCAGGGCATGAAGTTCGAGGAGCATGAGGTCCCCGCCGAGATGCTCGAGCAGTGCAAGACGTACCGCGAGCAGATGGTCGAGGCCGCGGCCGAGGCCAATGAGAAGCTCATGGAAAAGTACCTCGGCGGCGAGCCGCTCACCGACGCCGAGATCAAGCAGGGCCTGCGCGAGCGCAACTTGAAGCTCGAGATCGTGCCGGTGCTGTGCGGGAGCGCCTTCAAGAACAAGGGCGTGCAGGCCGCGCTCGATGCCGTGATCGAGTTGCTGCCCTCGCCGGTGGACCGTCCGGCGATCAAGGGGCACCTGGACGATGCCGCCCAGACCGAGGCCGAGCGCCATGCCTCCGACGACGAGCCGTTTGCGGCGCTCGCGTTCAAGATCGCCACCGATCCGTTCGTCGGCGCGCTCACCTACATTCGCGTGTACTCCGGCGTGCTCACCTCGGGCGACACCGTGTACAACCCGGTCAAGGGCAAGAAGGAGCGCATCGGACGGTTGCTGCAGATGCACGCCAACGAGCGCAACGAGATCAAGGAAGTGCGCGCCGGCGACATCGCGGCGTGCGTCGGCCTCAAGGACGTCACCACGGGTGATACGCTCTGCGACCCGAACCATGTCATCACCTTGGAGCGCATGGAGTTCCCGGAGCCGGTGATCTCGCAGGCCGTGGAGCCGAAATCCAAGGCCGACCAGGAGAAGATGGGCCTGGCACTCAACCGCCTGGCCCAGGAGGATCCCTCGTTCCGCGTGTCGACCGACGAGGAGTCGGGCCAGACCATCATCTCCGGCATGGGCGAGCTGCATCTCGAGATCATCGTCGACCGCATGAAGCGCGAGTTCGGCGTCGAGGCCAATGTCGGCAAGCCCCAGGTGGCCTATCGCGAGACCATCCGCCGGCCGGTCGACCAGGATTACCGGTTCGTCAAGCAGTCCGGTGGCCGCGGCCAGTACGGCCACGTCACCATCAAGTTCGAGCCGAACGAGGCCGGCAAAGGCTTCGAGTTCGTGGACGCGATCAAGGGTGGCGTCATCCCGCGCGAGTTCATCCCGGCGGTACGCAAGGGCGTGGAAGAGGCGATGCAGCGCGGCATCAAGTTCGGCTACCCGGTGGTGGACGTCAAGGCAACCCTGCACTTCGGCTCCTACCACGACGTGGATTCGAACGAGAACGCGTTCAAGATGGCGGCGATCATGTGCTGGAAGGAAGCCGGCCCGAAAGGCGACCCGGTCCTGCTCGAGCCGATCATGGACGTCGAGGTCACCACCCCGCCCGACTATCTCGGCAACGTGATGGGCGATCTCAACTCGCGGCGCGGCATCATCATGAGTCAGGAGGACGGCCATGGCGGTGTGAAGGTGATTCGCGCCGAAGTGCCGCTCGCCAACATGTTCGGCTACTCCACGGCGCTGCGCTCGGCGACCCAGGGTCGCGCGACCTATACGATGGAGTTCAAGAAGTATTCGCCGGTACCGGCCAATGTGGCCGAAGGCGTGATGAAGAAGGCCAGCTGACGCGGTTGGATGCTGGCAGACAGATAGGCTAAACGACATCCCCAGCACGAGGCATTCGGCATGTCCAAGGAAAAATTCGAACGCACCAAACCGCACCTGAACGTGGGC
>CAYZVX010000074.1:0-12105 GCA_964482055.1 uncultured Acidiferrobacteraceae bacterium | reverse complement strand
TGGCGCGCGCCTTCCACCGCGTCACCGCCACGTCCGGTGACGCGCAGGTAGGCGGCGTACTCGTGCGCGAGCTCGAGCACCGCCGCCTGTGCGCTCGGCGCGAGCTGCGCCAGGCGCGCATCGGCAACCCCGGCGCGGCGCTCGGCCAGATCCTTGGCGAGCGTGCGCTCCGCCGGTGGCAGGTGCTGCAGCCGGTGACGGATCTGCGTGGCGCGCGCGGGACGGTAGATCGCTTCCTTGAGCAAGCCCGGTTGCTCGGTCACCGCGCGCACCGTGTCGCTCGGGATCGCCCACCAGCGGAACTGGTCAGTAAGCTTGAGCGTCGGGCGCGCGACCTCGAACAGCGCGAGCAGATAGTACGAGCAATTCTCGTCGAAGAAGTAGTAATCGAAGTAGACCGGGCCGAGCTCCCAGGCGTGCTCGAGCAGCCGGTCGATCTCGGGCGGCGTGAAATCGAGCCGGTACTCCCAGATATCGCGGTTCTCGATGTCGTTGTACTCCTGCACCTTGAGATAGTACGGTGCGATCGAGAACTGCCCCGGATAGCCGCCGAGCAGGCCCTTCACGGCGAACACCAGCCCGCTCGTCTCGTCGGTATTGGCGGCGTAGTTGATGGCATAAGCGAGCAGGCGCGTGCGCTCGTCCTGGTCGGCGGCGTCGATGCGCAGCAGCGTGTGCCCGTACATCGAGGCCGGATTGTTGAGGTAGGCGGCCGGAAAGACGAGCGTGATCTCGTGCGGATTGAGCGCCGCGCGCCATTGCTCGTAGCGCCGGCACTCGCGTTCCGGTAGGCGCTTGGGGTCGAAATCGAGCTCGCGCTTGAGCCAGCGGTAGCGCGCGATGAATTGGCACTGCGGATTCTGCTGGGTATCGGTCTCCGGCAGGTCGGAGAAGAAGCTCGCGAGCGTGGCCTCGAGCTCAGCCTGCGGGTTGGTCTTGCCGTCTGGCGCGTTGAAAAAGCGTGCAGCGTCCGCCAGGCTGTGCACCCCGCGCGCAAGCCAGTTGGGCTTGTAGTGCAGCAGGTTCATCCACTCGATGCGCTCGGCGAGGCGCAACTGCCGGGCCCGTTCGGTCAGCTCGGCGAGGTAGGCCGAATCCGTGGCGGCTAAACCGGACTGCAGCCACAGCCCGAGCAGCGCGATCGCGGCTCGCCGCCGAAAGGACGTTTTCCGGGTGTGCATAGAAAAACGGCACCCCATGGAAACCATGGGGTGCCGTATGACACGTTGGTCTGGATCGTTAGATCGCGGCGGTGTACTGCGCCAGCTCAGCGTTGGCTGCCAGCACTTCCTTGAGCGACACGAGCACCATACCGGTCGAGACATTCGCATCGGAGAAGATCTTGGCGAAGTTCTCCTTGGTCACACGGAAGAATGCCGGCTTGTGCTCATCGCGCACACCCATCACCGCGGCAAGGGACTCCAAGGCCTCGCCCTGGCCAGCGGACATGTCGCGCGCCAGCTTCTCCTTGTTGCCATCGATGAACATCGCGGTCTTCCAGTTCGATTTCACCGTGCCGTCCTGGGTGCAGCCCGAGGTGCCGGTGGTGACGCCGAAGGTCTGGTTGCCGGAGGTGCCATTGGTCGTGGCGGCCAGCACCTGCGGGGCGACACCGCTCTGACCGTCGAACAGCTTCGAACCCCAGCCGCAGGAACCCACGTTGTTCTCGCCCTTCGCAAAGGCGGCGGCGGGCAACATCGCGATCACAGCGGCACAGACGAGCTTCTTATTCATGAGTGAGGAATCCTCCACAAGGGTTTGGGATGGAACTGCCTGACTGCGACGGCAAGAATAGGTAGGCCCCTGAAGGGTGTCAAGCGAACTTCTCTACCGTCGGTCCAGCGCAAACCGCACCTGATGCCCTAGTGCAACGTCGAATGCATCACGTAGATTACAGCGATGCCGAAAGCGATCAGGGTAACCTGCTGAAACGTCGCGCTGACTTCGGGACGCTTGTGCAGGCCGGGTATCAGGTCGGCGACCGCGATATAGATGAAGCTCGACGCCGCGATCGCCAGCACGTACGGCACAGCGGCTTGCGCCAGCGCGAGCGAGAAGTACGCAACCACGCCGCCGACGATGGTCGTGACGCTCACCAGCAGGTTGAAGAGCAGCGCCTTAGTCTTGCTGAAGCCGCTGTGCAGCAAAATCGCGAAGTCGCCCAGCTCCTGCGGCACCTCGTGGGCAATGACGGCTACGGCGGTGACCACGCCCAGATGCACGTCGGTGAGGAACGCCGCGGCGATCAGCACGCCATCGACGAGGTTGTGGATCGCGTCGCCGATGAGGACCAGCTGTCCTGCCGCCTTCTGCTGCACATGCTCGATATCGATGCCGTGCACCTCGCATTCGTTGATGTGACAGTGGCGCCAGATGACCATCTTCTCGAGCAGAAAAAACACCAGCAGCCCGAGCAGTACGGTAAGTGTGACCGCGTGCGCCGCGCCGTTCCCCGCCCCTTCCAGCGCATGGGGCAACAGCCCCAGGAACGCCGCGCCGAGCATGGCACCAATCGCGAAGCTCACGAGTGGCGTCAACGCGCGTCCGAGCACTCCGGGTGGGAGCAGCAGCACGCCGGATGCGGCCAGCACACTGAGGCCGCCTCCGAGCGCAGTAAAGGCAATGATCCAGACGAGTAGCGGATCCACGCGCGTTGTTATCGTCAGGCCGGGGAGCCGCGCATCATAATATGAGCGCCACGCGCTGGGTACCTTGTCCTAAAGGAGCCACAGCAGCGACGCCATGCGCCCGCACTGGCCATCGCGGCGGTAGGAGAAAAACCGGTCCTGTTCGCGCAGCGTGCAGTGTTCGCCGCCAAATATCGCGCGCACACCGCAGTCGCGCAGCCGCTGGCGAGCGAGCTCATATATGTCGGCCCACCAGCGCCCCGGCCCGCTTGACCGGAACGCTACCGCGGCCGCAGTGTCGTGGGAGCAGAACACCGCGCGTACCTCCTCGCCCACTTCATAGGAAACCGGACCGATGGCCGGACCCAACCATGCCAACAGTTCCGCTGCAGGAGCCCCGAGCTTGGCCACGCCCGCCTCGATCACACCACTCGCGAGCCCGCGCCACCCGGCGTGCAGCAGCGCGATCTTCGCGCCGGCGCGGTCGCACAGAAACACCGGCAGGCAGTCGGCGGTAAGCACCGCGAGCACGATGCCCGGCTTGTCCGTGTAAGCGCCGTCGGCCGTCGCACCGGGCGGCGCGCTCGCCGCGTCCACGACGTGCGTGCCGTGCACCTGCTTGAGCCACAGCGGCTCGGCGGGAAGATTCAGTATCTCGCGCAGCCGCGCGCGGTTGCGCTGCACGGCCTCTGGATCGTCGCCCACGTGATCGCCGAGGTTGAGGGATTCGTACGGGCCGCGGCTCACGCCGCCGATGCGGGTCGTGGTCAGCGCGCGGACATTGGGCGGGGCGGGCCAGGTGGGGGTGATGTATTGGAGTTGCACCACGGGCGCGATGTTAGCAGTTATGTGTGGCGCAGGAGCGGATTGGCCGTTCCGGCCAACGTCGGGCTGGAGAATCTGGTCGAGTCCGCTTCGCGGACGCCGAACGGCTATTTGCGGGTGGCTCCGCCCCTGCACCCTGGGTGACTTTTCTTTGCTTGTCCAAAGAAAAGTCACCAAAAGAAAGGACACCCCGAGAGCCGCCGACATCTCCTGCGCTTCTCGCCGAAGGCGGGGCGCGCATGACGGCACATCCCTGTGCCGCATGCGCGTGCACGCTCCCGGCGCGCACCCTTCGGGCCTGATCCGCCTTCGGCTGCGATGCTCGGGCGGCGGCTACGGGGGCTCAACGGCAAGACCAACCAATGGAATACGCCCCACCATTTCGTGCGCCGCACCATGCTGCTAACTTTAGGTTAGGCCACAACCACCTTGACACGGGTGCGCATATGCCAATTCCGGATTACCAATCCATCATGCTACCGATCCTCCGCTTGGCCAGTGATGGGCAGGAACACCGCTTCCGTGACGCCGTTGAGACACTCGCGGACGAATTTGGGCTAACCGACGGAGAGCGAGCTCAGCTTCTACCAAGCGGCACCGCACCAGTTTTCGACAATCGTGTCGGTTGGGCCCGAACCTATTTGAAGCAAGCCAGACTCGTACGCTCCACGAAGCGAGGAATGTTTCAGATTACTGAGCGTGGCCAGCAGCTGCTTGCCAAGAGCCCGAGACACATTGATGTCGGGCTTCTTGACCAGTACGAGGAGTTTCGGGCATTTCGCTCTCGTCGACGCGAGCGCGCTGAGACGACAATTAGCCCACAGGAACCGGAACCGATAGCGAATCAGACACCCGAAGATGCGTTGGCTGCTGCTTACGTCAAACTCCGAAAGAATTTGGAAGCTGACCTTCTCGATCAGGTTAAGGCTGCCTCTCCAGCGTTCTTCGAACGCCTCCTAATAGACTTGTTAGTGTCGATGGGCTATGGCGGTTCACGACAAGACGCGGGGCGCGCCATTGGACGTAGCGGCGACGGTGGAATTGACGGAATAATCAAGGAGGATCGACTCGGCCTAGACGTCATCTATGTTCAGGCCAAACGTTGGGATGCCACCGTTGGCCGCCCGGAGATACAGAAGTTCGCAGGCGCACTTCAAGGTCAGCGCCCGAACAAGGGTGTTTTCATTACGACATCAGAATTTTCTCGCGAGGCCGAAGAATACGCAAGCGTAATAAGCTCAAAGATCATCCTGATTGACGGTGAGAGTCTCGCGGCATTAATGGTCGATCACAATGTCGGTGTTGCCCCCGTCGGGGTTTACGAACTCAAGAGAATCGATTCCGATTACTTTGAAGGGGAGTAGCGACAACCAGATGTGCCGCAGTGCATAGGCTGGAGTAGCGAAGCGTGTTCCGTCGGATAACCTGACATTGGCCCCATATGGCGCGCCCGAGTACCGCAAGGCTTTGGGCGAGCGCCCGAAGGGTCGCGTGCAGGACGCACGCGACTGGCCCACGCGATAGGGATATCGCGTTGGGACAGCGCCGGTCCCAAAGCCGCGGATGCGAGCGGGGCAGTCGCGCCATCGGGGCGGCCTTTCTTTTCGTCCCTTTTCTTTGGCCGCGCAAAGAAAAGGGACCCGGGGGTGCAGGGGGCGGAGCACCCCGCAATTAGCCTTTGAACGCGGCCGAAGGCCGCCCCCGAAGATTTCACTCTGCGCCGGACTGAAGGCCAAGCCCGCCGGCTAAACCCCGTGCGCCTTCACATCCGCCGCCAACGCCTCCATCAACTCCCCCATATCCTTTGGAACCGCGCTCGCCCACCGCATGGGCTCCCCGCTCTGCGGATGCACGAGCGAGAGCTTGACCGCGTGCAGCGCCTGGCGGCGGAAGCCGCGCAGCCGCGCAATGAGCTCCTCGCTCGCCCCTTTGGGCAGAGCGAGGCGCCGGCCGTAGACGGGATCGCCCACGACGGGAAAACCGATGTGCGCCAGGTGCACGCGGATCTGGTGGGTGCGGCCGGATTCGAGCTTCACCTGCACGAGGGTGTGAGCACGGTATCGCTTGAGCACGCGCACGTGGCTCACCGCCTCCTTGCCCGCGCCGGTCACGGCCATGCGCTTGCGGTCGACACGGTGGCGCCCGATCGGCGCCTCGATGGTGGTGCCCGCCACCATCACGCCGTTGACGATTGCGACATACTCGCGCTCGACGCGGCGTCGAGCGAGCTGCGCGATCAGGTTCTGGCGGGCGGCCTCGGTCTTCGCCACCACCAAGAGCCCGGAGGTGTCCTTGTCGAGGCGGTGCACGATGCCGGCGCGCGGCAGGCGCGCGAGCCGCGGCAGGTGGTGCAGCAGCGCATTGAGCAGCGTGCCTTCGGGATTTCCGGCCCCCGGGTGTACCACCAGCCCGGGCGGCTTGTTGATGACCAAGATGGCGTCGTCCTCGTGCACGATGTCGAGCGCGATCGGCTGCGCGCGGTGCGCGGTGTCGCGCGCTGCAGGCACGTCGATCTCGACCTTCTCGCCGCCGGCCAGCCTGTCGCGCTTACGCGGAATGACGCCGTCGAGCCGCACGCGCCCGTCGGCGATCCACTGCTGCACCTGGGCGCGCGTGACGTCGGTCACGAGCTCAGCGAGCGCCTGGTCGAGCCGGCGCCCGGCGCACGCGGGCGGAACGGTGAGCGTGAGGGTTGTCGGGGCAGGGGAGGCGGAGGTCATGCGTGCGGCTTTTCGCAGCCGGCGGATAAGGGTAAGCTTGCCGCCCGTCCGCGGCAATCACTTCTCCAATTCTGCGTATGCGTCGCCTCCTTGCCCTGTTCTTCCTCGCCACGCTGCTCTCGTCCTGCGCCAGCCTGGAGGACCCGACGCGCGACTGGAGCGCCGAGCAGCTTTACAACGAAGGCAAGGCGCGCCTCAACGACGGCGACTACCAGACCGCGATCCAGCACTTCGAGAAGATCCAGGCGCGCTACCCCTACGGCCGCCACGCCGAGCAGGCGCAGCTCGAGATCGCCTATGCCTACTACAAGAACAACGAACCGGCGCTCGCGGTGGCGGCCGCCGACCGCTTCATCCGCCAGTATCCGACCCACCCGAACGTCGACTACGCCTACTACCTCAAGGGGCTAACCAACTTCAAGGGCGAGCGCGGCATCCTCGAATGGATCATCGGCGGGCCCGATGACCACATCGACCGCGACCCGCGCGCCACGCGCGAGGCCTACGCCGCCTTCCAGGAACTGGTGACGCGTTTCCCGAACAGCCGCTACGCGCCGGATGCCGCGCAACGCATGGCCTACCTCGTGGAATCACAGGCGCGTTACGAGATCATGGTGGCGCGCTACTACTTCGACCGCGGCGCCTACGTGGCGACGGTGAACCGGTGTCAGTACGCGCTGCGGAACTACCCGCGCACGCCGTTGGTCGAGGACGCCCTCGGGCTGCAGGCCATGGCCTACAAGATGATGGGCCTGCACGACCTGATGGGCGACACGCTGCGCATCCTGCGCATGAACTTCCCGGACAGCCGCTACTTCACCGAGGTCGAGACGCTCGAAGCGCCGGACGATACAGGCTGATACGGCCCGGTTTCGAGTTTCGACTCACCGCTCACCGCCCACCCTTCACTGCCCATTGCGCCCGTAGCCCGAGGTAATCGGATAACGGCGGTCGCGCCCGAAGGCGCGCGGCGTGATGCGTACGCCGGGCGGAGCCTGGCGGCGCTTGTACTCGTTGCGGTCGACCATGCGCAGCACCCGCTTCACCGTTGCCGCATCGAAGCCGGCCGCGATGATGTCCTCGGCCGATTCGTCGCGCTCCACGTAGCGCTCGAGGATGGGATCGAGCACGTCGTACGGCGGCAGGGTGTCGGTGTCCTTCTGGCCGGGGGCGAGCTCGGCCGACGGCGGGCGCTCGAGCACGCGTTGCGGGATGACTGCGGCAATCGCATTGCGGTAGCGCGCGAGCCGGTATACCAGCGTCTTGGGCACGTCCTTGATGGCGGCAAAGCCCCCCGCCATGTCGCCATAGAGCGTGGCATAACCCACCGCCATCTCGCTCTTGTTGCCGGTGGTGAGCACCAGGCGGCCGGTCTTGTTCGAGATCGCCATGAGCAGCGTGCCGCGCACGCGCGCCTGGATGTTTTCTTCCGTCACATCGCGCGGCAGACCGGCGAATTCGTCTTTGAGCGCGGCGAGGAAGGCCTCGAATATCGGCTCGATCGGGATCACGCTGTACTTCACGCCGAGCGCGCGGGCCTGCGCCTGCGCGTCCTCCCGGCTCATGGCGGCGGTATAGCGCGACGGCATCATCACCGCCGCGACGCGCTCGGCGCCGAGCGCATCGACCGCGATGCAGAGCGTCAACGCCGAGTCGATGCCGCCGGACAGCCCGATCACCACGCCAGGAAAGCCGTTCTTGCCGACGTAGTCGCGCACGCCGAGCACCAGCGCCGAATAGACGCTTTGTTCCTCGGGCAGCTCGAGCGCGCACGGTCCCGGAATCGGGCGCACGGGGTCGTTGGCTTCGAGCTCGACCAGGTACAGGCCCTCCTCGAACGCCGGCGCCTGCTGGGTGATGGCGCCGTCGGCATCGACCACGAAGGAATCGCCGTCGAAGACGAGCTCATCCTGGCCGCCGACCAGGTTCACGTACAGCACCGGCACGCGATTGCGCCGCGCCGCCTCGCCGACAACCGCAAAGCGCTCCATGTGCTTGTTGCGGTGATACGGCGAGGCGTTGATGTTGACGATGAGCCGCGCCCCGGCGCGCACCGCCTCATCGACCGGGTAGCCTTCCCACACGTCCTCGCACACGGTCAGCCCCACCGGCACTCCGCGCATGTCGATGACGCACGGCTCGCGCCCCTCGGCGAAGTAGCGCTTCTCGTCGAACACGAGATAGTTGGGCAGGCAGTGCTTGTAGTAGCTGGCGGTGAACCGGCCGTCGCGCAGCAGCACCGCCGCGTTGTACAGCCGGCCGTGCTGGCGGCGCGGGTAGCCGACGATCACGTCGATACCGCAGGTGGCGCGCATGAGCTCGCCCAGGCCCGCTTCGACCCGGCCGGTCAGGTCCGGACGCAGCAGCAGGTCCTCCGGCGGATAGCCGGTCAGCGCGAGCTCCGGGAAAACGATGGCGTGTGCGCCGAGCTCATCACGGGCGCGCTGCGCGGCGCGCACCATCTTCGCGACGTTGCCCGAGATGTCCCCGACCAGCAGGTTCAGCTGGCCGAGCACGATGCGCAGCCGCCCAGCCATCTAGCGGCCCAGCACCTCGCGCATGCGCCGGCCGATGTCGGTCGGGGCGCGCACGGTGTGCACGCCGGCCGCCTCGAGCGCGCGGAACTTCTCCTGCGCCGTGCCCTTGCCGCCGGCGATCACCGCACCGGCATGGCCCATGCGCTTACCCTTGGGCGCGGTGACACCGGCGATGTAGGCGACCACCGGCTTGGTCACGTGGTCCTTGATGTAGGCGGCGGCATCTTCCTCGGCCTGCCCGCCGATCTCCCCGACCAGGACGATGCCCTCGGTCTGCGGATCGGCTTCAAAGAGCTTCAGGCAATCGACGAAGTTGAGCCCTTGGATCGGATCGCCGCCGATGCCGATGCAGGTGCTCTGACCGAGACCCTCGTTGGTGGTCTGGAAGACCGCCTCGTAGGTGAGCGTGCCGGAACGCGACACGATGCCGATTTTCCCGGGCCTGTGAATGAAACCCGGCATAATGCCGATCTTGCACTCCCCAGGCGTGATGATGCCGGGGCAGTTCGGTCCGATGAGCGAAACCTGCGGGTAGTACTGGCGCAGCGAGTTCTTCACGCGCCGCATGTCGCGCACCGGGATGCCCTCGGTGATGCAGACGATGACCCGGATGCCGGCCGCCGCCGCCTCCATGATCGAGTCGGCCGCGTACGCTGCCGGCACATAGATCATGGTTGCGTCCGCGCCGGTCGCGGCCACCGCCTCGCGCACGGTGTTGAACACCGGCAGCGCCAGATGCTTCTGCCCGCCCTTGCCGGGGGTCACGCCGCCCACCATGCGCGTGCCGTAGGCGATCGCCTGCTCGGAATGGAACGTACCCTGCTTGCCGGTGAAGCCCTGGCAGATGACGCGGGTGTGTTTGTTGACGAGGACGCTCATCGCTCACTTGAGACTCAAGGTTGCCTGGCCGCCGCCACCACCTGCTCGGCGGCCTCGGTGAGGCTCGCGGCGCTCACGATCTCGAGCCCGCTCGCGGCGAGCAGCTCGCGGCCCTTCTCGACATTGGTGCCTTCGAGGCGCACCACCACCGGCACGCCGACATGCACGTCGCGCACAGCCTTGATGATGCCGTCGGCGATCAGGTCGCAACGCACGATGCCGCCGAAGATGTTGACCAGGATCGCTCTCACCTTGTGATCCGACAGGATGATCTTGAAGGCCTCGGCCACACGCTCGGCGGTGGCGCCGCCGCCGACATCAAGGAAATTGGCCGGCGCCCCGCCGTGCAGCTTGATCAAGTCCATGGTCGCCATGGCGAGCCCGGCGCCATTGACCATGCAGCCGATGTTACCGTCGAGCGCGACGTAATTGAGGTCGTGCGCGCGCGCGGCGCGTTCCTTCGGATCGTCCTGGGATTCGTCGCGCTGCGCGGCGAGCGCGCCCTGGCGGAACAGCGCGTTGTCGTCGACCTGCACCTTGGCATCGAGCGCGAGCAGATTGCCGTCAGCGGTGACCGCCAGCGGATTGATCTCGACTAATGCCAGGTCGCGCGCGTTGAACATGTGGAATATCGCCAGCATGATCTTCGAAAGCTGCGCCACCTGCTTGTCGTTGAGGCCGAGGGCAAAGCCGAGCTCGCGGCACTGGTAGGGCTGCAGCCCCGCGATCGGATCGGCCACGGCCTTGAGGATCTGCTCTGGGTGGCGGGCCGCGATCTCCTCGATGTCCATGCCGCCAGCCGCCGAGACAACGAACACGATGCGCTCGAGCGCCCGGTCGATGAGGCACGCGAGATACAGCTCGCGCGCGATGCTGCTCGGCGCCTCGATCAGCACCTGGTTGACGGGTTGGCCGTCCGCGCTGGTCTGGTGCGTGACCAGCCGCGTGCCGAGCAGACCCTTTACCGCGGCCTCGAGCGCCGCGCGTCCGCTCACCTTCTTCACGCCGCCGGCCTTGCCGCGCCCGCCGGCGTGCACCTGGGCCTTGACGATCCAGGTCTCCCCGCCCAGTGCCTGCGCCGCCGCGATCGCCTCCGCCACGCTCCCCGCCGCCTGGCCCGGCGGCACCGGGATCGCGTACTCGCGAAACAGCGCCTTGGCCTGATACTCGTGCAGATTCATGCCTGGAGTTTCTTGGTTGTTGTCACCGCCGCGCCATTGTGCGGTAAAAGCGCCGCCCCGCCAATCGGGGTGCGGTCACTCGAAGCGCAGCGCCTCGATCGGGTTGAGCCCCGCCGCCTTGCGCGCCGGATAGATGCCAAACACCATACCGATGCCGACGGAGAAGGCGAACGCCAGCAGCACGGCACTCGCGGAGACCGTCGCCGTCCAGCCCGCGAACGCGGTGAGCACGAGGGTGATGATCCAACCGACCACGATGCCAGCGAGGCCGCCGGCCATGCTCACCACCACGGTCTCGGCGAGGAACTGCACGAGCACGTCGCGCTTGCGCGCACCCACCGCCTTGCGCAGCCCGATCTCGCGCGTGCGCTCGGTCACCGACACCAGCATGATGTTCATGATGCCAATGCCGCCGACCAGCAGCGAGATGGCGGCAATCACGGCGATCAGAGTCGACATGGTGCGGCTGGTCTCGGACAGCGCGGCCTGGATCTCCGCCATGTTGCGGACCTCGTAGGCACCGGCCTGTTCCGCGGGCGGCACGCGGTGCCGCGCCAGCATCAGGTCCTGGACCGCCCGCTGCGCGGCCTCGATCTCGCCGGCCGACCATACCTCGATATCGACATAGTCCACGTATTCCTTGCCCATCACGCGGTACATCGCGGTCGACAACGGCACCACGATCAGGTCGTCCTGGTCGCGCCAGGCGGTCGCGCCCTTCTCCGGCAGGATGCCAATGACCTGGAAATTGGCGCGATTGACCTTGATCGTCTCGCCGATCGGATCCTGGCCCTGGAACAGCTCGCGCGCCACGGTCAGCCCGATCACCGCCACCCGCGCCCGCTTGCGGTTTTCCTCATGCGTCAAGAAGCGGCCGACCGGCGGCTCGGCGGCGCGCATGCGCGCATAAGCCGGCACGGCGCCCACGATCGAGGTGTTCCAGTTGCGGTTGCCGAAGCTCACCTGCACGCGGCCGCTCACGTTCGGCGCCACTTCCTTGACCTGCGGGATGCGCTCGACAATCGCCTCGGCGTCCTCGAGCGTGATGCGCGCCGCGGCCGTTTCCATCACCACGCCGCCGACGCGCGCCGGGCCCTTGCGCAGCACCAGCAGGTTGGAACCGAGCGAGGCGAGGCGCACCTCGATTTCGCGCTTGGCGCCCTCCCCGATGGCGAGCATCGACACCACGGCGGCCACGCCGATCAGGATGCCGAGCGCCGAAAGCGCCGTGCGCACCTTGTTGGCCGCCAGCACCTTGAGGCCCTGGCGCAGGTGCTCGGTCAGCTCGCGCAGGCTGATGCTGGGGCGCGACACCGCCCGGGCCGGCGCCGGCGCT
>CAYZVX010000073.1:0-12285 GCA_964482055.1 uncultured Acidiferrobacteraceae bacterium | reverse complement strand
AGCGCCGCCTACGGCCTGAGTATCGATCTCGATGCCCTCGACCCGCGCGAGGCGCCGGCGGTGGCCACGCCGGCCCCGGGTGGTCTCGGCGCGCACGGCCTCGCCAAGGCGCTGCGGGCGTTGCGCGATGACCCTCAGCTCCTTGGTGTTGAAATCGCCGAGCTCAATCCGCACCTCGATGAAAAGGGCAAGAGCGCGGCGCGGGTGTGCGAGCTGATCGATGCCTGGACCGCGCACGAGGTGCGAGACATGCCCAGCATCGTCGAGCTCGAGCGGCGCTACTGCGCCCGCAACTACGATCCCCTGCCGGTGGTGCTGACCCGCGGCGAAGGCGTTTACGTCTGGGACAGCGCCGGGCAGCGTTACCTTGACATGATGACCGCCTACTCGGCGGTGAGCTTCGGCCACGGCCATCCGCGCCTGCTGGCAGCGCTCGTGGCACAGGCCCGCGAGCTCGCCGTGGTGTCGCGCGCCTTTCACAGCGACAAGCTCGCGCCGTTCGCGCAGCGGCTGTGCGAGCTCACCGGTCAGGAGCGCATGCTGCCGATGAACACCGGTACCGAGGCGGTGGAGACCGCGCTCAAGGCCGCGCGCAAGTGGGCGTACAAGGTCAAAGGCGTGTCCGCCGACCGCGCCGAGATCATCGTCTGCGACGGAAACTTCCACGGGCGCACGATCGCCGTGATCGGCATGTCCTCTGAGCCGCAGTACCGCGACGGCTTCGGTCCGTTCGCCCCCGGTTTCGTGCGCATCCCCTACGCCGATTGCGCCGCGCTCGAGGCCGCGATCACCCCGCAGACGGCGGCCTTCCTGGTCGAGCCGGTGCAGGGCGAGGGCGGCGTCATCGTGCCGCCGGCCGGATACCTCGCGGCCTGCGCCGAGATCTGCCGGCGTCACGACGTGCTGCTCATCCTCGATGAGGTGCAGACCGGTCTCGGCCGCACCGGGCGCATGCTCGCCGCTGAGCACGACGGCGTGGTCCCCGACGGCCTCATTCTCGGCAAGGCCCTGGGTGGCGGGCTCGTGCCGGTTTCGGCTTTTCTGGCGCGCCGCGCGGTCATGGAGGTGTTCACGCCGGGCGACCATGGCTCGACCTTCGGCGGCAACCCGCTCGCCTGCGCGGTGGGGCTCGCCGCACTCGAGTTGCTCACCGAAGAGCGCCTTGCCGCGCGCGCCGCCGAGCTCGGTGAGCACCTGCTGCGCCAGCTGCGCCGCCTCACCAATCCGCTGGTGCGCGCGGTGCGCGGGCGCGGGCTATTCGTGGGCCTCGAGCTCGACGCGCGGGCGGTGAGCGCACGCGTGGCCTGCGAGACGTTGCTGCGCCACGGCATCCTCACCAAGGACACGCGCGCGACGGTGCTGCGCCTGGCGCCGGCGCTGGTGATCGAGCGCGAGCAGATCGATTGGGCAGTGGAGCGCATCAGCGATGCACTCGATGACATCTATCGTGCCGGCCTTGCAGCCTGAGCGCGCGCCGCGCCGCCTGTCCCCGCGTGCTCGCCGGCGGGCAGTGCCGATGCGCGCGCGCGGTCGCACCCTGTTTCACCTCGCGTTTCCAGTCGGTGATCTCGAGCAGGCACGCCGCTACTACGTCGATGGCCTCGGCTGCACGCTCGGTCGGCGCTCGGGCAGCGCGCTCACGCTCGGGCTCGCCGGGCACCAGCTCGTGGCGCACCTGAGCGAGCGCCCGCCCGAGGTGCAGGCCGGGATCTATCCACGCCATTTCGGCCTGGTGTTCCTCGCGCGCGGCGACTGGCTCGCGCTCGCCGCGCGCGTGCGCGCGCAGGGCCTGCGCTTCTACCAGGCGCCGCACCGGCGTTTCGCCGGCCTGCCGATCGAGCATGACACCTTTTTCCTCGAAGACCCGTTTCACAACTTGCTCGAGTTCAAGCACTACCGGCGTCGCTCGGCGATCCTGGACGAGCGGGACCTGGCGCTGCTCGGCGACGCCGGCGAAGAGGAGCGGGAGTTGTGAGTGCCGGAGCGTTCGCGCCAATCGAATCTTTATTATCCTTGCGGTCATGGCGATCACGATGAACGGCACGAGCGCGGCTTGATCCCGAACGGATCGTGGGTGTAGGTTTTTTTCACGCGTGGCGCCGTAATCTGCCAGCGCATTCGTGTCTTTTCCCGAAGAACATGCCGACAGCGAATCAGGGAGGAAGAGGGCTCGCGGCCTCTCGCCCAAGGGGCCGCCGCAACGGGCCTGACCGGGACGTTCGGCACTACGAAGGAGGCCATATCATGACCAAGGTACTGGACGAAGTTCTCATGGCCAATGCCGCCTATACCGCCGGCTTCGGCGACAAGGGCAAGCTCAGCATGCCGCCACGGCGCAAGTTCGCCATTCTCACGTGCATGGACGCGCGGCTCGATCCGGCGAAGTTCGCGGGGCTCGCGGAGGGCGACGCGCACGTCATCCGCAACGCCGGCGGGCGCGCCAGCGACGACGCCATCCGCTCGCTCATCATCTCGTACAAGTTGCTCGGCACGCGCGAGTGGTTCGTCATCCATCACACCGACTGCGGCATGGAGACCTTTACCGACGAGGTCATGCGCGATCTGCTGCGCCGCAGCCTGCGCGCCGCCGAGCTCAAGGCCGGCAAGTGGGTCGATCCTGGCACCAACGAGGGTCGCCCGGACGGCGACTTCATCGACTGGCTCACGATCTCCAACCAGGAGGAGAGCGTGATCGATGATGTGCGTCACCTTCGCATGCATCCGCTCGTGCCGCAGGACATCGCGATCTACGGCTATATGTACGATGTGCGCAGCGGCAAGCTGAGCGAGATCAAGCAGGCCACCGAAGTCGGCCGGCCGCGGATAGGCAAGGCGGCCTGAAGCTCGCGCCCCCGCTCGGCGCCGGCGCACGGCCGGCGCGGCGCCGAGCGGGCCAGCACTGCACCGCGGTGCGGCGCCAGCGCGCGTCAGTCAAGACGCGCGATGACGGCCTTGAGCACTTCCTCCTCGTTGTGCAGGTCCACCTTCCACTCGTGGCGCTCGGTGTTGACGATCTCCGCACGCAGGTCGGACAAGTAGACTTCCAGCGCATGGCCCAGGACGCTGGCCTCTTCGTTGGAAAGCTGCAGTTGCATGGGTCACCTCCATTACATACAGGGCGCCAGTGAGGCGAAGGCGCGCCGGGCTCATCACCCATGAGTCTACTGCAGACCGACCGCGCTATCATTTGGAAAGCACACATTCCAAGCGGCGACCGGCGCGTCGGCCGGCGTCGGTTACCAGCACGAATCCTGTAGCTGTGCTCGCGCTGGTAACGCGATGTGCGCTGCTCGACGGTGATCGCGAGGCAGAACCATGTGCAGTCTTGTAATGCTGCGGCGCCCGGACCACGCCTGGCCGCTGCTCATCGCGGGCAATCGCGACGAGCAGCGCGACCGGCCGTGGCTCGCGCCCGCCCGCCATTGGCCGGACCGGCCCGCGGTGGTGGCGGGACTGGACCAGTTGGCCGGCGGCAGCTGGTTCGGCGTCAACGACCACGGCGTGGTGGCGGTGGTGATGAATCGCGTGGGCACGCTCGGGCCGCAGGCCAACAAGCGCAGCCGCGGCGAGCTCGTGCTCGAGGCGCTCGACCATGCCGAGGCCGCGCAGGCCGCGCGAGCGCTCGCCGATCTCGACCCGCGCGCCTATCGCGCCTTCAATCTGTTCGTGGCCGATCCGCTCGCCGCCTTCTGGCTGCGCCACCGCGGGGAGGACGGAGCGCCCGCCCAAGTCGAGGTGTTCGAGGTGCCGCCCGGCCTGCACATGCTGACGGCGCGCGATCTCGACGACCTTGGCATGGCGCGCATCCGCGTTCACCTGCCGCGGTTTCGCGCTGCGCCCGCGCCCGATCCGGCGGCCGGCGATTGGGCCGGCTGGCAATCGCTGCTCGCGAGCCGTGCCTATTCGGAGCGCGACGGCCCTTACGCCGCCATGACGCTCGAGCTGCCGGACGGCTTCGGCACGGTGTGTAGCCAGCTGCTGGCGTTGCCGCGCTACCCGGGCCCGGGATGCCGGCCGCGGCTTCTGTTTGCCGCCGGCCCGCCGGATCGCGCGCGCTTCGAGCCGGTGGCGTTCGACTAAGCGGCCTCACGGCCTCGCGCGGCAAGCTCATGCCGGCCCGGCATTGCCCAAGCCAACGGCGCTCAGTAAAACCAGGTGTAGGTCAGGCCCACGCCGAGGTCCGGCGCCGCATCGCTCAGGCCCAGCAACAGGTAGGCGGTAAGCTTGGTGCTGTTGGCGGGGCGCACGGTGAGGTAGCCGGTCAGTTGCGCAAGCGCATCGCCGCTGGGCACGATGGCCTGTTGCACGTCAAGCGCCGCACCCAACGTGTTGGCTGCAAAACCGCGCTCGACGCCGGCCGTTCCGTACAATACATCCCTATAATCGGTGCCGGGCGGATCGCCGGTGATGCGATAGCCGCCGCTACCGAACAGCGTGACGCCGCCGACGTCCTGGGCGATGTCGAGCTGCACGGCGTAGTCATTTTCTCCTGTGCCGAGGCCTTTGATTTCGCTCGCCGTGCCAAGGTAAACCTTGCCGGTGAGGTCGACGGCGGGACGCCCGCCTGCGGCGCGCTGCAACGTATAGCTCACGGTGCCGATGATGTCGCCCAAGCCGGACTCGGTGCGGCTCGCGGCCGTGGGGGCGCTGCCACCACCGGCGCCCATACCCGGTTGATGGCTGCCCATGCCCGAGCCGCCCTTGATCACCACGTTGCCGGGCCCGCTCACGACGAGGTACGGGACGGTCAGGCGGAAGAACCAGTCGTTGCGCTCGTAGCGCAGACTGAACGGGAAATACCAGATATCGGTATCAGACGACGTGCCATAGTCGCCGCTGCTGTACTCGGCGCCGACGGACACGCCAAAGACGCCGGGTTCATCTCGCCGCGGCGGCGTGACGTCGACGGCCAGCGCCGGCAAGGCGGTGGCGAGAAGGGCAAGCACTGTTGGCGCTGCGGCAACAGATCGTTTGCGCATGATATTCTTCTTCCTGCAGGTGTCTTGGAGCCGGGCAGGACCCGGCGGTCTCACGCGAGCGAATAATCGCAACAGGGCGGGAACGTGGTCAATCGGCAGTCCGTTGCAGCAGGTCGCGGCGGAGACGGCGACTGCTGCAGATAGCTCAGGCCAGGCGGATCTGCGCAATCAAGCCGTCTTCGAGCCACTGCCTGAGCAGGCCCGCGGCGTGCAGCGCCACGTGTTGCGCGTCGATCCACTCGGTGAGGCCCTCGCACACGGCAGCGAAGGTCTGACCGCCGCGCAGGGCGTCGAGCATCCAGGCCTGGTCGACCGACAGCGAGCGGAAGTAGATTTGCAGGTCCTGACGCCACACCATCCAGCCCACCGGGTACTGCGCGGCTTGCGGTTGCGGCAGCGGCTCATTGCCGTCGACCGCGTTCCAGATGGCCGGTGCATTCCACTGCAGCTCGAGCCGTTGCAGGGAAGGGTGAAACGCAAAGCGTAGCCCCGGCCAGTCTTCGGGCGGAATGCGCGCCATGTCTTCGACGGCCGCCACGCCGGCGTCCGGCGCATCGAAGGCGTCGGTCAGCGCCCATTCGAAGCGCGCCATCTCCGCGAGCAGCGGGTTGTCGCGATACGGCGCGGCCTGCGCGAGAAAGCCGCTCAGGTGCCGGCCGAAGTAGCGCAGCGAATAGTGATCGGACGGGTGGGCATCGATGTAGGCGCGGCCCAGCCGCTCGAACGCCTCCGGTCCCAGCAGTGCGCGCAGCGCCACAAAGTCGGTCTCGAGCGCCTCGAGCAGCCGCAGCCGGTAGGCATCGGCGTAGATGCCAAGACGCGTGCGTGCATCGAGCGCGTCACTCACGATTTCCTGCTCCATCGGTCCGGCGAGCGACAGCAGGTAGGTCTGAAAATCCTCCTGCAGGCGCGCGAGCGCCGGCGCGTGGGCCGGTCGGTTCATGCCGAGACGGCCTGCGTGGGTGCGAGCGCTGCAGTGGCGACGGCGCGCGCGTGATCGAGCTCGCCGACGAGGTCCGCGAACGGCGGGATGTTGTCGTCGCGCTCGATCATCGTGGACACCGGTCCGAATCGGCGCAGCGCCTCGGCGTACAGATCCCATACCGGATCGGCGACCGGCTCGTCGTGCGTGTCGATGATGTGGGTGTCGAGATTGCGGTGACCGGCAAGATGGATCTGCTGCACGCGTTCGCCCGGCACGGCGTCGAGGTATTCGATCGGATCGAAACCGTGATTGACGCTCGAGACGTAGATGTTGTTGACATCGAGCAGGATCAGGCAGTCGGCGCGTTCGGCGACCGCGCGCAGGAAATCCCATTCGGTCATGTCGGAACGCTTGTACGTCAGGTAGCTCGAGACGTTTTCGAGCAGGATGCGGCGTCCGAGCACGTCCTGGACCTGTTGAACGCGTCCGACCACGTGCGCAAGCGTTTCTCCGTCGTAGGGCAGGGGCAGCAGGTCGTGCATGTTCCTGCCCGCTACGCCGGTCCAGCACAGATGATCCGAGATCCAGGCCGGCTGCACGCGATCGGCAAGCTGTACCAGGGCGCGCAGGTAGTCTTCGTTGAGCGGATCGGTCGAGCCGATCGACAATGACACCCCGTGCATCACGAGCGGGTAATCGGCACGGATGCGATCGAGGTAGTGCAGCGGCTTGCCGCCCGGCACCATGTAGTTTTCGGAAAGGATCTCGAACCAATCGACGCGCCGCGGTCCGGAAAGGATGTCCTCATAGTGCGCGGGGCGCAGGCCGAGCCCGAAACCGAGAGGCGGGCGGGTGAGCGGACGGGTGGCTGACATTGCGAGTAGGACAAGAACCGGGCGCCGCGGCTTCCCTTGGCGCCCGGATGCTTGCCCGCTGCTACTTCTTCTCCTCGATCTTGCCGCCCTTGGCCTTGCAGTCGGCGGCGGTCATCTCGACCCAACCCTTGCCCTTGCAGGCGTTCTGGCCCTTGCAGGCGTTGCTGGCGGTGGCGCAGTCGCTCTTGCCCTTGCAGGCGTTGACGCCCAGGCAGTGCACCTTGCCTTCGTGCTTGGCGGCGATGGCCGGGGCCATGCCGGCGGTGGCGAACAGGCCGGCGGCGGCCGTGGCGAGGGCGATACCGGAAAGTGTCTTGGCGTTCATCTCGAGAGGTCTCCTTGCTTCTTTGGTTAGGGTTGCATATCAGGCGGCCGCTGCCGGGATCGCTGGGCCACCGCAGCGGATAGACCGCGCTGGCGCCGAGAGATTCCCCGGTTGGAGGTGCCTTCTAGTCTGTCGCATCAGAAGCAGAAATCTTACATCCCTTTCGGCGTTGCTTCGGGCATCCGCGGGTTTGGCTCCGTGCGTCGCGCTACCTACTTCATCCATAAAGTCGTGCATCGCACTGCCGCTTGCATCCCGGCAGGTGTCCCGGCGCGGCTACTGTAACAGACAGGGACGCCAGGGCCAGCGCGCTGGTCGCGGCGAACGCGACGGCCGGCTGGTCCGAGCGCACGAAATCGGGACTAATGCGCTGGTTCTTTGATATGGGCGGGGCGCGGCCGCCAAGTGGACTCGCGTAGACACATCCCGCTCGCCGCGCGCAGCAGCGCGAGCAACACGACGGAAAGCCAGCTGCTACTCCCGCCTCCGCCGCTCGATGCCGCGCTGCCGGGGGACTGCCGCCGCCCGAACCACCCCCTGAACCGCCACCCGAATCGCTCCCGACCGTCACGGTCACGGAGCGGGCCGTGGTGGCGCTGCCCGTGCAGCTTAAGGTGCAGGTGCGGGTGGCGCTGATGTTGTTCAGCGTCTCGGGGCCGCTGGTTGGCTTGCCGCCATTCCAGCCACTCGAGGCGGTGCAACTCGTTGCACCGCGGCTCGACCAGCTCAGGATCGAGGAACCACCCGGGGTCACGGTCGTCGGCGAGGCGGCGAGCGTTACGGCGGGTGCGCCCGCGGTGCCCGCGCGCGGCACCAGTGCGTAGGTCGGCGCATCGCGTTAATCCGGGTGCAGGCCGGACCATTGCGAGCGCGCCCAGGCGTCGCTTCCACCCGCAAGGCCGGAATCCGCCGCGGCCGCCAGTGCAATTTGCATGTTCGCAAAGCAATAAGTCGGCGACGTTTGGCTGCCGATCATTTCGTTCATCACATAGGTCCGGCCGTAACGGGCAGTCATGTGATCCGCCATGTTCTGGGTGCCGCAGACATGCGCGGCCGCGCCGGGGATCTGGGCGTCGTACACCTCCTTGAACGTGGCGTACCAGGTATCGGCCGTCGGACCCAGCACCCAGTTGTAGGCGCGAACTGGAAGCAAAATTCATTCGCGGCCAGGCCCATCAGACCGATCGGCATTTTGAGTTTGTAGTTGCGGCATGGGATGGCCTCGCTGAATCCCAGATCGACGATGTATTGGATGGTCCCCGACATGAAGTTGTCGAAGAACCCCGATATTCATTGGTGTTCCATTTTTCACCCGAATACATCGCGCCCAAGGCATTCGCGTGAATGCTGTGCCCGTCGACGTACTGCCAGGTGTCGTAGGCAAGATTATTGAGCAGCTTGCCGGTGAAATGGTTCTTCAAGGCGTGGGCGTCGGGCGCGATGTAGGCCGCTTGCGCCAGATTGCGGTAGGCCCAGGCCTGGCCGCGAATCGATCCGGTGTACCACAAGCCGGCTGAACCGTCGCCGCCGAAGCCTGCCTGTCCGGCGCGGGCGGAAGGGCCAGGCCAAATCAGGTTAGAGGCGCTCCAGAATTGCATTTCTTCGCGGTAGTAGTAATCGCCCGTCACCAGGTAGGCGGTGTAGCCGATCGAGGGTTGATGCGATGAGCCGCTGCCCGGCTTATTCGGGTTGCCCGTCGTCGTCCACGGAATTCTCGGGTTGCTGGCGACCGGATCGGCCAGCGTGGCGTTCGGAAAGCGGTCGATCGTCACCGGATCGCCGGTGGCCTCGTCGCGGAAGTGGATCGGGTACACGGCGCCGCCCTGGGCATTGGCCTTCATAGAGTTGAAAGCCCGTGGGTCCGCGCGCACCGCATACACGGCGTCCCAACGCGGCAAGGGACCGATGCCGTCTTGAGCGCCCGTGTTGTCCCTGTCGTCGGTCTGATCGCCGTTGTCCATCGGCGGGGTGCTTTGACGCACGCTGTTGAGAAACGCTTCGGTGGGCGTGAGCGTTTCGTACTTGGGAATCGCCTTGCTGTCTTGCAGGTCGGTGACGTCGTGCTTCACATAGACCTGCGGGTTGCCGCCCCACCACCCGGTCTGGTGCCAGCGGGTGTGCGCGTAATGCGTCAGTGCGGTGTTGTAAATCGTGGCGCCCCCGACCGTAATCGTCGGCGTGTACGTGACGGGTGCCGGGTTCGCAACCAGCGTCCAGCCGTTCTCGACTGCCGCATCGCAGCGCACGCGATCGACCACGCCGCCGCTGCCATAGGCGCGCACGTGAAAATAGGCGGCAAGGTGCGGGTGCGCCGTGCCGTTGCTCGTTCTGACCGGACCGCCCACGATCCACTCGGATACCTCCGGCCCGGAAAGCCACTGCCGGGGGTCCCGGCGCCGGGGGCGCTGCTGCTGTTGCTCGCGGTGGGTATCAAACTCTTGCTGGAGTACTACGGGGTGGGCGGTGCTGCGGCCGTGGACATCGGCGGGCGCACGATTGCGAGCGCTCACCTCTGCGGCGCGCTGTCAGGACTGTTGCTTGGCGTCGTCTATCCGCGCCGGGCGCTTGCGGCAAGCGTGCGCGCGCCGGCGCTGCCGGCGTCAGTGCACGAGCTTCTTGTACTTGATGCGGTGCGGCTGGTCGGCGTCCTGACCGAGGCGGCGCTTCTTGTCGGCCTCGTAGTCGGCGAAATTGCCCTCGAACCAGACCACCTTGGATTCGCCCTCGAAGGCGAGGATGTGGGTGGCGATGCGGTCGAGGAACCAGCGATCGTGCGAGATCACCACCGCACAGCCGCCGAAATCGAGCAGCGCTTCTTCGAGCGCGCGCAGGGTTTCGACGTCGAGGTCGTTGGTCGGCTCGTCGAGCAGCAGCAGGTTGCCGCCGCTCTTCAAGAGCTTGGCGAGATGCAGGCGGTTGCGCTCGCCGCCGGAGAGGTCCTTCACCAGCTTCTGCTGGTCGCTGCCCCTGAAGTTGAAGCGCCCGCAGTAGGCGCGTGAGGGCACTTCGGTCTTGCCGAGCAGGATGTTGTCGTGCCCGCCGGAGATTTCCTCCCACACGGTCTTCTTGCCGTCGAGCGCATCGCGCGACTGGTCGACATAGGCGATTTTCACCGTTGGCCCGATGCGCAACTCCCCGGCGTCGGGCTTTTCCTGCCCCACGATCATGCGAAACAGCGTGGTCTTGCCGGCGCCATTCGGCCCGATGACGCCGACAATGCCGCCGCGCGGCAGGGAGAAACTAAGGTCGTCGATGAGCAGGCGATCGCCGAAGCTCTTGCTCAAGCCCTTGGCCTCGACCACCAGATCGCCGAGCCGCGGCCCGGGCGGGATGAAGATCTCCTTGGTCTCATTGCGCTTCTGGTATTCCTGCGAGGCGAGTTCCTCGTAGCGGGCAAGGCGCGCCTTGCTCTTGGCGTGCCGGCCCTTGGGGTTGCTGCGCACCCACTCGAGCTCTTCCTTCATCGCCTTGATGCGCGCGGTTTCCTGCTTTTCCTCCTGCTCCAGGCGCTTTTCCTTCTGCTCGAGCCACGAGGAGTAGTTGCCCTTCCACGGGATGCCGTGGCCGCGGTCGAGCTCCAGAATCCAGCCGGCCACATTGTCGAGGAAGTAGCGGTCGTGGGTTACCGCCACCACGGTGCCCGGGTAGTCGTGCAGGTAGCGCTCGAGCCACGCCACCGATTCGGCATCGAGGTGGTTGGTCGGCTCATCGAGGAGCAACATGTCGGGCTGAGATAGCAGCAGCCGGCACAGTGCCACCCGGCGGCGCTCGCCGCCCGAGAGCTTGGTGACATCCGCGTCCCACGGCGGCAGGCGCAGGGCGTCGGCGGCGATTTCGAGCTTGCGGTCCAGGTCCCAGGCGCCGGCGGCGTCCATCTTCTCCTGGAGCTGGGCTTGTTTCTCGAGCAGCTTGTTCATCTGCTCGTCGTCCATCGGCTCGGCGAATTTCTCCGCGATGGCATTGAAGTCATCGAGCAGCTTCTTGGTCTCGGCGACCGCCTCCTCGACGTTCCCGCGCACGTCCTTGTTGGGATCGAGTTGCGGTTCCTGTGGGAGGAAGCCGACCCTGATGCCGGGCTGCGGGCGCGCCTCCCCTTCGTAGTTGGTGTCGACCCCGGCCATGATCCTGAGCAGCGTCGATTTGCCCGAGCCGTTCAAGCCGAGCACGCCGATCTTGGCGCCGGGAAAGAAGGACAAGGAGATATCGCGCAGGATCTCGCGCTTGGGGGGCACGATCTTGCCCACCCGGTGCATGGTGTAGATGAACTGACCTGACATGATGGCCCTGGGTGCGATTAGTGGAACAACGGATTATGGATGGGACCGCGACTGATCGAAAGCAATCGATCAGCGGCGGCCGCCGGTCGCCCAGCTCGGGGCGGTGACTTCGGAGAGCGTGGTCTCGCCGACGAATTCGTAGCCCGGCTCGCCGTCGGCCTGCTGGAAGTAGTTGCCTTGCACGTAGTCGATGCCGAGGTTCCAGAGCGTGGCGAGATTGTCGGCGGCCTCGACCGACTTGGCAATGACCTTCTTCTCGATCGCCTTGGCGACGCCCACCGCCGCCTTGACCGCCGCCTGGGTGACGGGGTCGGCGAGATTGCGCACCAGCGCGCCATCGAGCTTGAGGAACTCGATGGGCAGGTCGCGCACATGATTGAGCGAGCCCACGTCGCGCCCGAAGTTGTCGATGGCGAAGCGGCAGCCGATCTTGGTGATCGCCCAGATCAGGGTCTTGGCTTCGGCCGGGTGCGCGGCCAGGACGGCTTCGTCGATCTCGAACACGAGGTGATCGGGCCGTACACCCACGGCGCGCACGCCCTGGATAATGAGCGGGATCAGGTCCGCGTCGCCGAAGGCCGACGGCGACAGGTTGACGAAAAAGCTGGCCACGCGCTTCTCGCGATGCAGCTCACCGAGCGCCACGATCGCCTGGCGTACGACCCAGCGGTCGATGTCCTTCGACAGCCCGCAGGCCTCGGCCGCCGCCATGAAGGCCCCGGCGGCGATGAGCGCATCGCCCTCGCCGGCCATGCGCACCAGCACCTCGAACATCTCGGCGGCCTCGCCGTGCAGGTTGATGATCGGCTGATAGGTCAGCTGGAAACCGTCTTTCTCGAGCGCGGCACGGATGCGCGCCGGCCACTCCCCGCCCGCTGTCCCGGCCGCGCGCGGCGGTGCGGCC
>CAYZVX010000072.1:0-12905 GCA_964482055.1 uncultured Acidiferrobacteraceae bacterium | reverse complement strand
CGTTGCGCTGGCGCGCGCCTTGCGCGCCTGCGCGCCCGGAGTCGTCGTGCTGCCGGCCGGGCAATCGTTGCTGGCGGACCCCGGCGGCGAGCGCCTACTCGAGTCGCTGCGTTGTGCGGCGCTCGTCGTGCGTTAGCGGCGCGCCGCGCGCAGGGCCCTCACAAGTCGATCGACTGTCCGAAGGTTGGTTGCGTCACGCGCGCGCCCAGCTCGCGGTGCAGGCGCTGCGCGAGCGGGCCCATCGCCTCGGGCTCGCCGTGCACCAGCGCGACCGGCGGACGATTGGCAATCCCGCGATACCAGTCGACCAGGCCGTCCTGGTCGGCGTGCGCCGACAGGCCGCCGACGGTGTGGATGGCCGCGTTCACCGCGATGGTCTCGCCCCACAAGCTGATCTGACGGGCCCCGTCGACGAGCGCGCGTCCGAGCGTACCGGCCGCTTGAAAGCCAACGATCATGACATGGGCCTCGCGCCGCCAGACGTTGTGCTTGAGGTGGTGAGTGATGCGCCCGCCGCTGCACATGCCGCTGCCGGCAATGATGATGGCGCCGGAGCGGATGCGGTTGATGAGCATGGAATCCTCGTTGCTGCGGCTGATGCGCAGGTTCGGCAGCATGAAGGCGTTGCGGTCGTGCGCGTACCAGCTGCGGGCGCGCGCATCGTAGACACGCGCGTGCCGGGCATAGACGTCGGTCGCCTCGATCGCCATGGGGCTGTCGAGAAAGATCTGCCAGTCGGCGAGCCCCCATTGGTCGTAGTGCTGGCTGAACACGTACAGGAGCTCCTGGGTGCGGCCGACCGCAAATGCCGGGATCAGGATGTTGCCCCGGTCGCTGCGCGCGCCGGAAATGATCTCGCCCATCTCCTTCCAGGTTTCCGCCCAGGCGCGATGTTGGCGGTCGCCATAGGTGCTTTCCATCACGACCAGATCGGCGTGCGTAACGATTGCCGGATCACGCAGGATCGGTGCGCCCCGGTGGCCGAGATCGCCGCTGACGACGAGCGTGCGCCGCTGCCCGCGCTCCGACAGCTCGAGTTCGGCGATCGCCGACCCGAGAATGTGCCCGGCGTCGCGCAGCGTAAGCTGCACGCCGTTGAGGATCGCGACCGGTCTGTCATACTCCAGCGGCCTGAATAGCCGCTGCGTCTGATGCACCGCCTCGCGCGTGTACAGCGGTTCTGCCAGGGCGAGACCCTTGCGCTCGCGCTTGCGGTTTTCCCACTCGGCGTCTTTTTCGTTGAGATAGGCCGCGTCTTCGAGGAGGATCGCGCACAGATCGACGGTCGCGGCATGGGCATAGACGGGCCCGTCGTAGCCGCGCGTCGCAAGCAACGGCAGGCGTCCGGAGTGGTCGAGGTGCGCGTGCGTGAGGACGACGGCATCGATGTCCGATGGCTTGAACGGAAAGGGTTCGCGGTTATGGCGTTCGTGATCCGGGCTCCCCTGGACGAGGCCGCACTCGACCAGCACGCGCTGTCCGTTCGCGTGGATGAGATAACAGGAACCCGTTACTTCCCGGGTGGCGCCGTGGAACTCGATGTGCATGGCGTTTCGTGCTGATCGGTGACAGGGGAAGCAGCGTCCCCCCCACGCCTCGCGGGGTTGATGCCGCTGGCCGTGTCGTAGAGGCAGGCTAGCGCACGCGGGCGGGTTTGGATTTTGATACGTATCAATGCGACGGATGGAGGACTTGCGCGACCATGCCTCGCAAAGGCGTGAACAACGACAACGCGCGTGCAGATCGGCAGGCCGAGGGGGCTCTTATGGCATGGGACGAGGACACGATCCAGAAGGTGTGGGAGAAAGGCAGGGTCGCGCCCGATCAGCCTGCGGCGCAGTGGCGCACCGATGAGTGCGGTGCGTGGATGTATCGCGTGCACTACGGCAACAGCGAATCCGAATTTGGCTGGAAGATTCAGAACGTCTCGGCGGGCGGCGCGGACCGCGTGGAGAACCTGCGACCGTTTCACAACGCCAACGGGTTCGATGTTGCCAATCACAAGGCGCACTGCCACGTGACGGCCGATCGCACCGGAATCGCAGCGTCACAGCTCGTCGGTGCACCGCGCAACCGGCGAGTGTAACAATCCTCGCGCATTCGCTCCCTGGCTTCCCGAAAAAAGACGGGGCCGCAACGCGGCCCCGTGGGTTTTCTGGTACCGAGGGTCGGAATCGAACCGACACGGGCTTGCGCCCACCAGATTTTGAGTCTGGCGCGTCTACCAGTTCCGCCACCCCGGCATTGCGTTGACCAGTATAGCAACGTCATCATCACGATACCAAGGCAGGACGGACCGAAGCGCGCTCGTGAAGGTACTGGCGGGGGACATCGGGGGCACTAACACTCGCTTGAGCATCGGCGAGTGCGCGGGCCATGCATGCAACATCGTACGCGAGCAACGCTTCGAAAGCCGCCGCTACGCAGGGCTTGCGCCGATCCTGCGCGAGTTCCTGGCGGAGGAAGGTGGCGCGCATCCCGATGCCGCCTGCTTCGGCATCGCCGGACCGGTGCAGCGTCGCGACGGTGGCGAGTACGTGAAGGTCACGAACCTGCCGTGGGAAGTCGACAGCGCCGAGCTTGCGCGCACAGTCGGGTTGCCGCGCATTCGGCTGATCAACGACTTCCAGGCCATCGGTTACGGTATCGAGACGCTCGGTGACAATGATCTCGCGGTGTTGCAGCCGGGCGAAGCGGTACCACACGGTCCGCGTGCTGTTATCGGCGCCGGCACCGGTCTGGGGCAGGGGATACTTATTTGGGTCGGCGATCACTACGAGGCAATCGCCACCGAGGGTGGCCACGCGGAGTTTGGGCCGACGGATGAGCTGCAGCTCGAGCTCGCGCGCTACCTGTTGGCCACCGAAGGGCACGCCTCCTACGAGCTCGTGCTATCCGGCCATGGCCTGGTGCGGTTGTACAGGTTCCTGCGGGCGCGGGGTGCGGTTGCCGAATCGCCGGCGCTCGCGCGCGCCATGCGCGAGGGCGATGCGGCGGCGGCGATCACACAGGCGGCGCTTGCGGCGAACGACGCGCTCGCCAACCAGACGCTCGACTTGTTCGTGCGCATCTACGGCGCGCAGGCCGGCAATCTCGCCCTGACCGCCGGGGCGACCGGCGGGGTGTACGTGGCCGGCGGGATCGCGCCCAAGATTCTCGACCGGCTGCGGGCCGGCGGCTTCATTAATGCGTTCCGCAACAAGGCGAACATGTCGCATTACGTCGCCGCCATACCGGTATACGTTGTGCTCAATGAGAAAGTCGGATTGCTGGGCGCGGCGCTGGTAGCGAGCCGCTTGCCGGCGTGACGGACCGCACGCGGTGGGGTAAACCGTGAATTTCCAGGATGAGCTGTTCAACACGGCCTGGCTTTCGGTCGGCTACGCGATTTATCTGCCGGTGCTGGCCGTGGCGTTATGGCGGGCGCCGTGGTCGCGGTTGCGGGACAACACAACCGTGCATCTGTTCCTCGGCAGCTGTGTCGGGTTGATGGTGCTGTGGGTGCTCAGGGCCGGAATCGCCCCGGGGCTCGACCTGCACCTGCTCGGGGCAACATGGTTCACGCTGGTCTTCGGTTGGCCGTTGGCCGTGCTGGGAATGAGCATGGTCCTCATCGGCAGCACGATCACCGGTACGAGCGGCTGGGCCGCTTTCGGCCTCAACGCCCTGGTCCTGGTCCTGACGCCGGTGTCGACGAGCTACGCGTTGCATCGGTTGGTCGAGCGATGGTTGCCACGACAGCTGTTCGTGTACCTGTTCGGGAGCGGATTTTTCAACGCCGCCGCGGCGATCATCGCCGCCGCAGCAGTAGGCACAAGCCTGTTGTTGGCAAGCGGGGCCTACGACTGGGATCGGCTGGCGAACGACTATCTGCCCTATGCGCTGCTTGTCACTTTTCCGGAGGCCTTCGTCACCGGGGCGGGTTTGTCCTATCTCGTCGTGTACCACCCCCGCTGGGTGACCACGTTTCGCGAGGACACGTACCTCGGGCGCTGACGCATTCGCGCGTATGCGTCCCGAACGATATCCACACGCGCTACGTGGTGGGGCGATCGTCTGGTTGCACGACCGGCAGCGGCACCGCGCCCAGAACCGGGGTTTGACCTTTATCAAGGCCTACCGCATGGCGGCGCGCCATCCTCGGGTTGTTTCAAGACGCCCGCTGCACTGCGTAGCGCAAGCGCGCCAAGGGGCGATTCGCAGCCACAAGGAGCCCACATGTATCTGCGCCACAAGCCTTCCAATGACCTCGTCGAGATTCTCGATCTTGCCTCGCTGTTCGATCCGTTCCAGACCCAGCTGCAGGGGCGGTTTCATGCTGGTGAAGAGCTGCAGGACCCGGCCCTGTTTTCCAAGGCCGAGCTCGTGTTCCCGTCCGGCGAGTCCCTGCCGCGTTGCTGGGTCGACCCGCAGTACCGGGAAAAGTCTTTACGCGTCTGAGTGTTATGCGCTGTATCGCGCCGGCGACATTGGCCAGGCCGCAAACGCGCATGGCACAATGACGTGCCCGAATACAACTTCAAGCAGTCCCCAGAGGAGAGACGTAATGCAGATCCCGCTTCAGGTCACCCTGCGCGACATGCCGCACTCGGATGCGGTTGAAGCACGCATACGCGAGAAGGCCGACAAGCTCAACCGCTATTACGACCGGATCATGGGCTGCCGCGTGGTGGTTGAGATGGATCAGCGTCACAAGCATCAGGGCAAGCTGCACCGCGTGCGCATCGATCTCACGGTGCCGGGCGCGGAGCTGGTGGCCAATCACGCCCAGAACGAAGACGTCTACGTGGCGATTCGCGACGCCTTCGATGCCATCGTCCGGCAGCTCGAGGATTTTGCGCGCCGCCAGCGCGGCGAGGTCAAGAACCACGCGCGTGGCTGACACCTAGCTCAGAGCGCGCGCGGCGTGTAGGCCAGATCCGGCTCGCCGCAGTCGCGCAGGATGGCGGCGCGCGCTGCATCTCGCAGCCGCAACGCCTCGTTCCAGCCTTCAGCCGCCGGTACGAGGGGCTCGCTCACCACCATCTCCACGTCGCCGCGGTGCGGGAACCAGCGCTCGCCGCGCAGGATGGCGCGCGTGCCGCGCAGCGCGACCGGCACGACCGGTACGCGCGCTTCAGCGGCGGCGACGAATGCGCCCATGCGAAACGGCAGCAGTCCCGGCGCCTCGGTAAAGGTGCCTTCCGGGAAGTAGACGAGCCGCTGGCCGGCGCGCGCCGCGGCACCGAGAGCGCGCGCATCGGCGAGGCTCTTGTGCGGGTCGAAGCGCTCGACGAACACCGCGCCGATGTTGCGCAGGAACCTTCCCACCACGAATTGACGCGTGAATTCGCGCTTGGCGATGAAGCTGTAGATGCCGGGCAGGAGTGCCGTAAGGACGATGCCGTCGATGTAGCTCGCGTGGTTGGCGACGATCACGCACGGTCCGCTCGGCAGATGCTCGAGGCCGCGCACGCGCAGGCGGATCAGGCACAGCGCCGCGGCCAGACGTGCCGCGCGCCGTATGAGTGGCAGGCACCAGCGCGGCCCCGGCAGGACCATGACCAGCAGCCACGTTGGCAGCCCGAGCAGCAGGAAAGCGCACCACGCGTAGCCGGCGTACAACAGCCCGGCCGCGCCGCGGCGCAGCCGGCGCAGCGTGTGCCCGGCGCTGCGAGCAGCGAGCGGCAGCCATTGGCGCCACTGTGCCGCGGGTCGTCCTAGCTCGCCGCTCTCGTAGAGCGCGCGGCTGGCGGACCGGCGCAGCTTGCCGCTCGAGGTCTTGAGCACCGTATGCGGCGGCGCCAGCACGATGTCATCGGGCGGCATGCCGATGAGCTGCAGGCTGAGCGCCTGGATCTCGCTGCGCAGCTGCTCGAGCGTCGCGCTGTCGGTGCTGTAGGTTTCGGCCACGATCACCAGCCGTTCGGTGCCATTGCGGCGGTCGCGCGTGCCGAACGCGGCAACGCAGCCCTTGCGGATGCCGCTGATGTTGCCGATCGCCTCTTCGAGCTCGTGCGGATAGATGTTGCGGCCGGCACGGATGATGACGTCTTTCACGCGCCCAGTGATGTACACCTCGCCGTCGGCGACATAGGCGAGGTCGCCGGAGTCGAGCCAGCCGTCGCGGATCAGCTTGGCCGTCTCTTTCGGATTGCGGTAGTAGCCGCGCGTCACCGACGGACCGGTGAACTCCAGGCGACCTTCCATGCGCTCGCCGAGTTCGCGCCCAGCGTCATCCACGATCCGCACCCCATAACCGGGCAAGGGCCGGCCGCACGCCACAAAGCGCAGCGCCGTGCCGTCGCCGGGCTCGGCGGCAATGGCGCGGCGCGTGCGCATGAACGCCTCGCGCTGGATGCGATCGATGAGCGGGCCGCGGTTGGGCGGCGGGAAGGTGAGCCCGAGGGCGCACTCGGCCAGTCCGTAGACTGGGGCGAGCGCCTCGCGTTTCAGACCGTAGGGCGCGAAGCGCGCGTGGAAGCGTTCGAGCGTGTCGGGGCTCACCGGTTCGGCGCCGTTGAACGCCATGCGCCAGGAGCTCAGGTCGAGGCCCTGGAGGCGGCGGTCGTCGATGCGCTTAAGGCACAGCTCGTAGCCAAAGTTGGGTGCGCCGGACAGCGTGGCGCGATGCCGGTGGATCGTCCACAGCCAGCGCTCGGGGTGCGCGAGGAAGGTAAGCGGCGACATCACGGCGAGCGGCATGCCGAAGTAGAGGCTGCCCAGCCAGGCGCCGATCAGGCCCATGTCGTGATACAGCGGCATCCAGCTTACGAACACGTCCGCGCTGCTTGCCCCCGTGACCTCGCCCATGGCGCGGATGTTGGCGAGCAGGTCGGCATGCGTGAGCATGACGCCCTTCGGGTTGCCGGTGCTGCCCGAGGTGTATTGCAGCAGCGCCAGGTCCGAGCCCTGGCGCGCTGCCGGTGTGCTGGCGACGCCACCGGCGGCGAGCTCCGCAACCGTCGCGATGGTGCGCAGGCCCGGGGCCTGCGCGCGCAGCCACTGCGCCAGCGGCTTGGCCTCCGCCACGGTGATGAGCAGCGGTGTTTCGGCATTGGCCAGGATGCGCGCGTGGCGCGCCACATGCTCGGCGAGCTGGGCCCGACCGATCGGCGGATAGATCGGCACCGGCACGCCGCCCGCGAGCAGCACGCCGAAGAAGCAGAAGAAGTACTCGCGGCCGGTCGGCAGCATGATGGCGACCGGTGTGCCGGGTGCGAGGCCCTGGGCAGCGAGCCCCGCCGCGACGGCGCCGGCTTGGGTGCGCAACGACTGGAAAGTGATCATCTCCTCGAGGCCGTTGCCGGTGTGCAGGTAGATGTGCGCGTGGTCCGCTGCGCGCGCGGCATACCAGTCGAGCACCTCGGTCAGCGTGACGGCGTGCGTCGGGGCGGGAAGGGCAAGGGCGGTCGGCGGCGCTGCGGGGCGCGTGGCCAGGACCAGACCCCCCGGCGCCGCGGCGCGCACAACGGCGAGCACTTCGTGCACGGTCTGCGTGGCGAACAGGGCCTGTTCGGGGATGCTGACGCCGAAGGCCTGTTCCAGACGCGCCAGCAGCTCCATGCGGCCCAGGCTGTCGATGCCAAGATCGCGCACCAGATGGGAGTCGAGCGACACCACGCGGCGACCGCGCAGATGCGGGTGCAGCTCGGCGGTGAGCGCCTGCAGGATGCCGCACAGCCGCTCGCTGACGGCTTCGGTTCGATCGGCCTGCTGGCTGCTTTCGGGTGCCGCCATTCGGGTCTCCGGGTCAGGTCCGCAGGGCGCGATACAGCTTCAGGTACTCGGCGGCGCTGTGACGCCAGCTGAAGTCCTGGCGCATGCCGGCACGCTGAATCGCACGCCACAGCGCCGGTTGCCGGTAGAGCGCGAGCGCCCGTTCCACCGCGGCAACGAGCGCGGCCACGGTCGGCTCCTCGAATACGACGCCGGTTGCGGTGTCGGCGGCGAGGTTCGCGGGGGCGCTGTCCACGACCGTGTCGGCGAGCCCGCCGACACGATGCACGATCGGCACGGTGCCGTAGCGCAGGCTGTAGAGCTGGTTGAGGCCGCACGGTTCGAAGCGCGAAGGCATCAGAAACATGTCGGCCCCGGCCTCGATGCGGTGGGCGAGATGCTCATCGTAACCGATGATTACGGCGAGACGTTCGGGATGGCGGGCGGCGGCGGCGCGCAAGGCATGCGCGAAGCGCGCCTCACCCGTGCCGAGGACCACGAGCTGCAGCGGCAGTTGCAGCAGCGGCGGCAAGGCGGCGAGCAGCAGGTCGACGCCCTTCTGCTCGACCAGGCGTCCAACATTGCCGATGAGCGCGGTGCGCGCCTCGCGCGGCAGGCCGAGCTGTTCCTGCAACGCGCGTTTGTTGGCAAGCTTGTCGTCGAGGCGCTCGGCCGTGTAGCCCATGACCAGGTGGCGGTCGTCCTGCGGGTTCCACTCCTCGGTATCGATTCCGTTCAAGATGCCCACCAGCGTGGGCGCGTGCGTGCGCGCGGCGGCGGCGCGGTGGCGCAGCAGGCCATCCAGCCCGCAACCGAAGGCCGGGGTCTGGATCTCGCGGGCATAGGTCGGGCTCACGGTCGTGATACAGTCGGCGAAGGCGATCCCGCCCTTGATGAACGACAGCTGGCCGTGGAATTCGAGGCCGTCGATTGACCACAGCGGCTCGGGCAGCTGCAGCGCCACGAACGTGCTGCGCGGGAACAGGCCCTGGTAGGCGAGGTTGTGGATGGTGAAGACGGTCGCCGGACGCGGCGTGTGCTGGGCGAGCAGCGCCGGCACCAGGCCCGCCTGCCAGTCGTGGCAGTGAACGACGTCGGGTCGCCAGCCGAGGTCGACGTCGCCAAGAGCAATACGGGTGGCAACGCGCGCCAGCAACGCAAAGCGTTCCGCGTTATCGCCCCACGGCTGGCCGTGCGCATCGAGGTAGGGATTGCCGGGACGATCGTAGGCCGGCGGGCAGTCGAGCAGCCACACGGGGGCACGCGTACCGGGCAGCGTGGCCTGCAGCAGCGACACATTGAGGTTCACCTCCGGCACATAGATGTCGGTGAGTCGCTGCACGGCCGCGAGGCGCGCCAGCGCGTCGCGGTACGCCGGCAGCAGGAGCCGCACGTCGACGCCGAGGGCGGCGAGCGCCGGCGGCAGGCTGCCGCATACATCGCCCAGGCCGCCGGTCTTGATCAGCGGGTAGGCCTCGGAGGCGACGAATAAGACGCGATGCATGGTGGCTAGTGTCGGAAACCTATGCCCGCGTGGCAAGCGGCGAGGCACGGGTGCGGATGCTATCGTGCCGAGTTCAGACCGGCACGCCGATGCGCCCGTCTGTCAAGGCGTGGCAAGAGAAATAAATTGACGCTTATCAAAGATTGGCTCACGCGGCTGCGCTGTCATTAAAATTACAAGCGGCTGCGGAGAATTCCGAATTGGGAGCGCTCGCGCAGCAGGGTAGTGGCCGGCTACTCGCACAGGGAGAGACGTCCGCATGAAATCGCTACAGTCGACTCGATTCGTCAGCCGTCTGACGCGGGACACGCTCGCGCTCATCCTGGCCGGTGGCCGTGGCTCACGGCTCAAGCACCTGACCTTGTGGCGCGCCAAGCCGGCGGTGCCGTTCGGCGGCAAGTTCCGCATCATTGACTTTCCGCTGTCGAACTGCATCAACTCGGGGATTCGCCGCATCGGCGTGCTCACCCAGTACAAGGCTCATTCCCTGATCCAGCACGTGCAGAAGGGCTGGGGTTTCCTGCGCGGGGAGTTCGGTGAGTTCGTCGAGCTCCTGCCGGCGCAGCAGCGCATCGAGACCTCCTGGTATCTCGGCACCGCCGACGCCGTGTTCCAGAATCTCGACATCATCCGCAACCACGACCCGCGCTACGTGCTGATCCTCGCCGGCGATCACATCTACAAGATGGACTACGGTCCGATGCTCGCCTTTCACGTCGAGCACAACGCCGACATGACGGTGGGCTGCATTGAGGTCGACGAAGAGACCGCGCGCGGTTTCGGCGTCATGACGGTGAACGCCGAAGGACGCGTGGTGGAGTTCCAGGAAAAGCCCGAGCAACCGCAATGCATTCCGGGGCGTCCGGGCGTAGCGCTCGCCTCGATGGGCATTTACGTTTTCAATACGCAGTTTCTCTACGAGCAGCTCATCCGCGACGCCGACACGCGCACGTCCACGCACGACTTCGGCAAGGACATCATCCCGGGCGCCATCAAGACCTACCGCGTGATGGCCTATCCGTTCCGCGACCACGAAACCGGCAAGCAGGGCTACTGGCGCGACGTCGGAACGGTCGATGCCTACTGGCAGGCGAACATCGAGCTCGTCGATGTGACGCCCGAGCTCAACATGTACGACACGCGCTGGCCGATCTGGACCTACCAGGAGCAGCTGCCGTCCGCGAAGTTCGTGTTCGATGACGATGACCGGCGCGGCATGGCGGTCGATTCGATCGTGTCGGGCGGATGCATCATCTCCGGCGCGCTGGTGCGCCACTCGCTACTGTTCTCGAACGTGCGCGTCAACTCCTACTGCCGGATCGAGAGCTCGGTGATCCTGCCCGACGTCGATATCGGCCGGCACTGCCGGCTGCGGCGGGTCGTGGTCGAGCGCGGCTGCGACATCCCCGAGGGTACCGTGATCGGCGAGGACCCGCAGGCCGATGCCCGGCGATTTTTCGTGACACCGAAGGGCGTGGTGCTGGTCACGCCGGAGATGCTCGGCCAGGAACTGCATTATGTCCGCTGAGCCCGACGTGCGGGCCGGTCACGAACCACGTGCCTATCGCCACGCCAGCGAGGAGCGGCATGCCGACTGACAATCGCCTCAACGTCGTGCTGCTCTGGCACATGCACCAGCCGCAGTACCGCGATCTCATCAGCGGTCAGTACGCGCTGCCGTGGGCCTATCTGCACGCGATCAAGGACTACGTCGACATGGCCGGGCACCTCGAGGCGGTGCCGGAGGCGCGCGCCGTGGTCAACTTTGCGCCACTGCTGCTCGAGCAGATCGCCGACTACGCGCGCCAGGTCGACGGCTTTCTCAACAACGGGCTCGCCATCCGCGATCCGGTACTGGCCGCCCTGGGAAGCGCCGCGCAGCCGGTTGATGTCGAGCTGCGCCTGGCGCTCATCAAGGCCTGTCTGCGCGCCAACGAGGAACGCCTCATCAACCGCTTCCCGGCCTACAAGCGCCTGGTCGAGATGGCGCGCTGGCTGATCAATCACCGCGACGTCCTGCCCTACGTCGGCGACCAGTTTCTCGCCGACCTGACGGTCTGGTACCACCTCGCCTGGACCGGCGAAACCGTGCGGCGCAGCGACGCGCGCGTGCAGCGCCTGATGGAGAAGGGCGCGCAGTACACGCTGCACGACCGGCGCGAGCTGCTCGCCGTGATCGGCGAGGCGCTGGCGCGGGTGATCGGGCGCTACCGGCGCATGGCGCAGTCTGGCCAGCTGGAGCTTTCGGTCACGCCCTATGCCCATCCGATTCTGCCGCTGTTGATCGATTTCGCCAGCGCGCGCGACGCCATGCCCGAGGTCACGCTGCCGCTGCTCGCGCGCTATCCGGGCGGCGAGGAGCGCGCGCGCTGGCACATTCGCGAGGGCATCGCCACCTTTGAGCAGCATTTTGGATTCAAGCCGAGCGGCTGCTGGCCAGCGGAGGGCTCGGTGAGCACCGCGGCGCTCGCGCTGCTCGCCGAGGCCGGTTTCGTGTGGGCCGCAAGCGGCGAGGGCGTGCTGCGCCACAGTCTCGCCAAGTCCGGCCACGCCTCGCACGCAATGAAGGAGGCGTGGCTGTATCGGGCCTATGCCGTGGCCGGCGGCGGCCCGACCTGCTTCTTTCGTGACGATGAGCTGTCGGATCGGATCGGATTCGTCTACTCCAACTGGCACGCCGACCACGCGGTCGCCAACCTCGTACAGGAGCTCGAGCGCATCGCCGACACCTGCCGCGACCATCCAGACCGGATCGTGCCGATCATTCTCGATGGCGAAAACGCCTGGGAGTACTACCCGGAGAACGGCTACTATTTTCTGAGCGGCCTGTACCGCACGCTGGCGCACCACCCGCGCATCCGGCTCACGACCTTCTCGGAGTATCTCGAGCGCCACGCGGCAAAGCGCCTGCGCACGCTCGCCGCCGGCAGCTGGGTGTACGGGACGTTCTCGACCTGGATCGGCGATCCGGGCAAGAACCGCGGCTGGGACATGCTCGGGGAGGCCAAGCGCGCCTTCGACCAGGTGAGCCCGGCGCTCAGCGCCGAGAACCGCGCGGCCGTCGAGCGCCAGCTCGCCGTGTGCGAGGGCTCCGACTGGTTCTGGTGGTTCGGCGATCTGAACCCGGCGGCGACGGTGGCCGATTTCGAGCGGCTCTTCCGGCAGCACCTGACCAATCTCTATCAGCTGCTCGGTCGCGAACCGCCCGAGTACCTGACCGAGGTCTTTACCCGTGGCGGCGGCGAGCCGCTGCACGGTGGGGTCATGCGCCCCGGCAGCGAGCGCGCATCGTAGCCGCGGGTCGGCGGGAAGGGGTTCTTGAGGGCGCCCATGACGAGGACGCGCGCGTGCACACGGAGAGCATGATCCCGAAGGTCGAGCGGCGTAACCCGCACCGCGTGTTGCGCACGCGGCGCGCCGGGGTGCTGCTGCATCCGACCTCGTTGCCGTCCGGGACCCTCGGCGCCGACGCCCTGCGCTTCCTCGACTTCCTCGCCGATTGCGGCTTCACCGTGTGGCAGATGCTGCCGCTTGGACCCACGCACGAGGACCGTTCGCCTTACCATTGCCTGTCGGCGCACGCGATCAACCCGGATCTCATCAGCCTGGAGCGGCTCGTCGAATGGGGATGGGTGCGCGGTGAGGACCTGCCGGCTGGTGTCGGCCGTGGCGAGCAGCTGCGTGCGGCGCGCCGCGCGCTCGA
>CAYZVX010000071.1:0-13233 GCA_964482055.1 uncultured Acidiferrobacteraceae bacterium | reverse complement strand
GCCCGTCGCGGCCGCGCGGCGCGGTGCCGCCGCCGGGTGTCGTTATAATCAGCGGCCATGGCGCACGAGCACGGCCACGATCACCGCCACCCGGCGCATGCCGCCGGCGCACTGTCGTGGGCGGCGGGGCTGACGTTCAGCTTCGCCGGCATCGAGGCGCTTGCCGGCTGGTGGAGCGGGTCGCTCGCACTGTTCGGCGACGCCGGTCACATGCTTTCCGATGCCACGGCGCTCGGGCTCGCCGCCGGCGCGGCTTGGCTCGCACGCCGCCCGCCCTCCGCGCGCCACTCCTATGGGCTCGCGCGCGCCGAGGTCATCGCGGCGCTCGTCAACGGCCTGGCCATGCTGGCCGTGGTGGTGTGGATCGCCGTTGAGGCGGTGGAGCGCCTGACCGCGCCGGTCGCCCCGGCGGTCGAGGGTGCGGTGGTGGCGGTGGTGGCGGCACTGGGTCTTGCGGTGAACGTGGTGGTGGCGCTGATGCTCGCGCGCGGCGCGGCCACGCTCAACACGCGCGCGGCGCTGCTGCACGTGTTCGGCGATCTGCTCGGGTCGGTGGCGGCGCTCATTGCCGGCGCGGTCGTCTATTTCACCGGCTGGATGCCGATCGACCCGCTCCTGTCGCTCGCGATCTGCGCGCTGATCCTGTATTCGACCCTGAAACTGCTGCGCGAGGCCACCCACGTGCTCATGGAGGGCGTGCCGCTGCACCTGGATCTCGCCGAGGTCGGTGCGAGCCTTGCGCGCGTGCCGGGCGTCCGCTCGGTTCACGACCTGCACATCTGGACCCTGGCCTCGGGGACGCTCGCGCTGTCGGCCCACGTGGTGCTCGAGCATGCGCGGGACTTCAATCCGTGGCCGCGGGTGCTCACCGAGATGCGCGCGCTGCTGCACGACCGCTATGGGATCGAGCACGTGACCCTGCAGCCCGAGTTGCCACTTGCGACCGAGACCCTGGTTCCGCTGCAGCGCCTGGCGCGCTCGGTGCGCAAGCCGCAGCGGCGGCTTTGATCGTTGAGCGCAAGGCTTGCTGCCGAGATGGCGACGGCGACCGAGTAACCGTAGGCAGGCCACAAACCGTCCGGCGTGACGCCGCTTGAAACGGCGGCGAGTTGCACCATCTCCGGTTGGGTGGCGTTCGGGCCCAGGAGCGAGCGGGATATACTGGCGGCGCGCCAGCGCTCGGCGGCAGACAACGACAGGAGGGGAAACGATGCAGGCAAGGGCGGTGACGGTGGCCGATGCCATCGGCTGGATTTCGTGCGGCTGGCGCATTTTCATGCGCAACCCGGGCCTGTGGATCGTCCTTGGGTTGATCTTCCTCGCTGTCGTCGGGGTGGTGTCAGTCATTCCGTTCCTGGGCGGGTTGGCGTTGGCGCTGCTGGCACCGGTGCTCATGGCCGGCCTGTTGCACGCGGCGCGCGAGGCCGACGCCGGGCGCGCGCTCGACGTGATGCAGGTGTTTCAGGGCGTCAAGGACAGGGAGCGGGTGACGCCGCTGCTGTCGCTGGGCGGAGTATCGGTCGGCGCTGCGGTCGTGAGCGGCATCATCGCGGTTGCGCTGCTGGGCGGCTCGATGATGGCTGTTATGCACAGTGACGCCTGGCCTGCGCACGCGCCGGCCATTGGCCTTGGCGCCCTGTTCGGCGCCCTGCTGATTCTGGCCATCCAGCTCGGCGTTGCCATGGCGTTGCTCTACGCGATACCACTGCTCATGTTTCGTACCCTGGCCGTGGGCGCGGCGCTGCGTTCGAGCTTTCGCGCCTGCCTGAGCAACTGGCTGCCGCTTACGGTGTTCGGTGTTCTATATCTGGTGCTGGCTGTGCTCGCCTCAGTGCCGTTCCTGCTCGGTTGGATCATCCTGCTGCCGGTGTCGGCCGGCATGCTCTATTGCAGTTATCGCGATCTCTACGGGGCGGACTGAGAGCCGGGTCCTTGACATTTCGCGCACGCGCGAGCTGTCGGCGCATCCGCCAGACCGGTAGCGGGCGGCGGTCGGCGAGATTTGGGCTATCTTTGTCACGGCGGCGACCGGCGCACCGAGAACACAGGCAGGCGGCGCCGGCGCCACGCCAAGATCCTTCGTGTACGACCAGAGCCCATGACACCCCCGCACGCTGAGCATCAGGCCGGCGGCGCACCGTCGCTCATCCGCATCGGCCGGCGCGTGCTGGTTGCGCTCGGGCTGGTGTCGGTCGTGGTCATTGGCGTGTGGCTGTGGATGGCGTGGCAAAACACGCTGCAAGGGCAGCTGCAGCGCATGAGTGTGGCCACCCACCTGCTGGCGGTGCACGCGCAGAACTACTTCGACACCATCGCGCGGGATCTCGATGCGCTCGGGGAGGAACTGGCGCGCGCCGGGGCGCTGCGCAATCCGGCGACGGCATTGCCGCGGCTGCAGCGTTTCCACGCGCGGCATCCGGAGCTCGGCGGCGCAACGCTCATCGGCGTGGATGGCCAGATGCTGGCATCGACCGCGCGCACCTCGAACGAACGGTTGCCGAACGTGTTGAGCAACCCGCAGTGGCGCGACGATTTCGAGCAGAACCTGCGCACGCGCGGCCTGAGCGTCAACCGGCCGCAATACGGGTACCTGCTCAAGCAGTGGATCATCATCCTGCGCTACACGGTGTGGGACAACGGCCGGCCGAGCTTCCTGCTGCAGACCAGCATTCCGATCGAGCGCCAGCAACTGCTGTGGACGCGCCTCAACTTCCTGCGTGATGCGGCGGTGGGATTGTTGCGCGACGACGGTTACCTGATTAGCCGCATCCCGGCCGATGCGAGCGGCGCCATCTATGCGCGAGCGACGACCGCAGGCGCGCTTTATCGCGCGACGCGCAACCGCTCGGAGCAGGGCACCTACGAGGGGGTGACCGTCGACGGGTCGGTGCGCATCGGCAGCTATCATCGCCTCGAGCGCTACCCGCTCACCGTCTTTCTGTCCTACCCGCGCGCGACCTACCTCGGGGTGTGGTGGCAGGAGGTGCGGGTGCCGCTCGCCCTGATGATCGCCTCCTACCTGGTGGGCTTCGGCGTGTACCTGTGGCTGGCGCGCCGCTTCGCCGCGCGCATGCTCGCCATCGAAAGCGAGCTGCGACGGGAATCCGCTCCCGCCGAGCGGCTGCCGTCGAGCGGCGTGGGCGAGATCGACACGCTCGTCGAGGCGCTCGCCGAGTCGCAGGCGCGGCTGCGCGCGGCGGCGCTCAATCGCGAGCGGCTGCTGCTCGCCGCCGCAGACGCCGGAACCTATGAGGTGCGCGCCGCCGACGGCGTGATCGTCAGCGCGAACCGCGAGTTTCTCGCGATGCTGGGGCGCACCGAGGGCGAGGTGCTGGGGCATTCGTGGTCGGAATTTCTCGTCGCGGGAAGCGGGCCGGAGACGGCGGCGCCGGAGATGACACGGCGCGTGCTGCAGTTCCGCCGTCCTGACGGAACGCCGCGCTTTCTGTCCGTGGCGGAGTATCGCGGTGCGGCGGCCGACGGAACGGCCAGGCGCTACGGAATGGCGATAGACGTCACCGAGCGCGAGCAGCTGCTCGCAACCGTCAACACCCAGTCGCAGCGCCTGCAGGCGCTGTGGCAGCTTGCCGCCAGCCGCGAGACCTCTGACCCGGAGAAGCTCGCCCTCATGCTGCGGCTCGCGCTCGACACGCTCGGCATGGATGCCGTGGCCGTCAGCCACCTCGAGGACGAGCAGTTCACGGTTCGCTACCTCGCGGACAACCTCGGGCTGTTGCGGGTCGGTGAGCAGTTCGCGCTGGCCGACAGTCTGTGCCGCGCCACCATCGAGCAGCGCGGCAGCCTGGTGGTGCCGGACCTGCGGGCCGATGAACGCTGGCGCGCGCACCCGCTGTGCGCGCGACTGGGGGTCAGCACTTATGTCAGCGTCCCGCTGTGGACGGGCACAAGCCTGTACGGCACGATGGTGTTCCTGCGCCGCGCCGCCACCTCCGGCGGATTCAGCGAGGACGACCAGGCGTTCATGGAGTTGCTGGCCTCCTGGGCCGGGCTGACCCTGCTCGAGCTGCGCCAGCGCGCCGAGCTCGAGACGCTGGCCCTCACCGATGCGCTCACGCGCCTGCCCAACCGGCGCGCCGCCGAATGGCGCTTTGCCGATGAATTCGCCCGCGCCAAGCGGGAGGGCGGAAGCTTCGCCGTGGCGATCTGCGATCTCGACCGCTTCAAGCTCGTCAACGATCACTATGGCCACGACGTTGGCGACGCTGTGCTGCTGCAGGTGGCGCGCACCATGAAGGACGTGCTGCGCGAAGGCGACTGGGTGGCGCGCTGGGGCGGGGAGGAGTTCATCGTGTTCCTGCACAACGCCAACGCCGACACCGCCTACGCCACGATGGAGCGGCTGCGCGAGGCGATCCGCGCGCAGCCGGTGCAGACCAGCCATGGTCCGCTCGCCATTACCACCAGCGTGGGTGTGGGCGTGTATCGAGGCGGCGACGAGGACTTCGCGCAGGTGCTATCGGAGGCCGATGGCTGTCTGTACGAGGCCAAGCGCAGCGGGCGCGACTGTGTCGTGGCGAGCGAACGCACGCGGCACAGCACGTTGTGGAAGGCCGGGATGCTGCAGCACGCGCTCGCCGAGCAGCGCCTGGCACCGGCCTACCAGGTGATGGTGGATCTCTCCACCGGCGCGGTGGTGGCGGACGAGGCGCTCGCGCGCCTGATCGAGCCGGACGGGAAGGTGCTGCCGGCGGCAGAATTCATCGAGGCGGCCGAGGGCATCAATCTCATCCATGTCGTGGACCAGGCGATTGCGCGCGCCGCTATGGCGCGCGCCGTCCGCCGGCTCGCCGGGCGCCAAGGCGGACCGGACAGGGTGCACTTCATCAACCTGTCGGCGCAGTTTCTCGCGCGCAAGGAGCTGGTGCACCATCTCATGCACGAGGCGCGGCGTTACTGTGAGCACCACCGGGTCGACTTCGGGCCGGTCAAGCCGGTAGTGCTCGAGATCACGGAACGCCAGCTGCTCAGCAACTTCCAGGACCTCAGGCGCGACCTCGAGCCGTTGCTCGAGTTCGGCTTCCGGCTCGCGCTCGATGACTTCGGCAGCGGCTACTCGTCGTTCTTGTATCTCGCCTCGTTGCCGATCAGCTACCTCAAGATCGAGGGCTGGATGGTGCGCAACCTGCAATCGGATCTGAAGGTGCGCAGTATGGTGCAAAGCATCGTGCAACTCGCACGCGATCAGGGCATCACCACCATTGCCGAAAGCATCGAGGACGGCGTCACCGCCAATCTGTTGCGCGACATGGGCGTGAGCTGGGGCCAGGGCTACTACTTCGGTTATCCCGAGTGTGAAGCCGAGGCGCTCGAGCAGGTGCGGGCCACCGCCGTGCGCACGGCATGACCCGGCGCTGCCGGACTTAGCGGCCACAGCGATTGCACGATCGCGCCGCTGCCGGCCTGCCCGTGTGCGCAGCGGCGAATAAGCGGCGTGAGCGCGCGCCGCGTCGCCTTGAGATCGCGCCGGCGCGCATCGATCGAATCGTGCGTAGGCGCACGTCCATTCGGGAAATATCCGCGGCTTCTTATAGACCTGTTAACAAACCTAATTGGCGCCACGCCGTGGCGGTCCCTATATTGAGCGAACTTCCGTCCCCGAGACCGTTCCCCGTGTCTGCGCCCGTTGCCGCCAGTGAAGGCGGCCGTACCGAGATCAAGACCACCACCTGCTACATGTGCGCGTGCCGCTGCGGCATCCGCGTGCACCTGCGCGACGGCGAGATTCGCTACATTGAGGGCAACCCGGAGCATCCGCTCAACCAAGGCGTGATCTGCGCCAAGGGTGCCTCCGGCATCATGAAGCAGTACTCCCCGGCACGGCTCACGAAGCCCTTGAAGCGCAAGGCGGGCGCGGAGCGCGGCGCGAACGAGTTCGAGGCGATCTCCTGGGACGAGGCGTTCGCCCTGCTCGAGGAACGCCTCGCCAAGATCCGCGCCACCGATCCGAAGAAATTCGCGCTCTTCACCGGACGCGATCAGATGCAGGCGCTCACCGGCCTCTTCGCCAAACAATTCGGTACGCCCAACTACGCCGCGCATGGCGGGTTCTGCTCGGTCAACATGGCGGCCGGCATGATCTATACGATCGGCGGCTCGTTCTGGGAGTTCGGCGGGCCGGATCTGGAGCGCGCCAAGCTCTTCGTCATGATCGGCACCGCCGAGGACCATCACAGCAACCCCCTGAAGATCGCGATCTCCAGGTTCAAGCGCAGCGGCGGGCGCTTCATCTCGATCAACCCGGTGCGCACCGGCTACTCGGCGATCGCCGATGAGTGGGTGCCGATCAAGCCCGGCACCGATGGGGCGTTGCTGCTCGCGCTCATCCACGAGATCATCCACCAGGGCCTGTTCGACCGCGATTTTCTCGTGCGCTACAGCAACGCCGCGGAGCTCGTGAACATGAACGAGCAGTCCTCGGAATTCGGCATGTTCGTGCGTGCCGAGGTGCCGGTGGAGGAGGGCTGCTTCGATCCGCAGAACAAGCTGTGGTGGGATCGCTTGAAGGACAAGGCCGTGATCACCCACACCGAAGGCGCCGATCCGCGCCTGCTGGGTGAGTTTCGCCTCGCCGACGGCACGCCGGTCAAGCCGGCCTTCCAGCTGCTGGTCGAGCGCGTCAAGGACTACACGCCGCAGTGGGCGAGCAGCATTACCGGCATCCCGGTCGAAACCATCAAGCGCCTCGCCTACGAGATGGGCGTCACCGCGCGCGACCAGAAGATCGAGCTGCCCATCGCCTGGACCGACACCTGGGGCAGAGAGCACGAGACCGTGACCGGCAACCCGGTGGCGTTCCACGCCATGCGGGGCTTAGCCGCACACTCCAACGGCTTTCACACGATCCGCGCACTCGCCATCTTGATGAGCCTCCTTGGCACGATCGACCGGCCGGGCGGGTTTCGGCACAAGGCACCGTTCCCGCGCCCGATCCCGCCGTGCGCCAAGACCCCGACCAGCCCCTACGCCGTGCGGCCCAACCGGCCGCTCGACGGCATGGCGCTCGGCTGGCCGGCCGATCCCGACGACCTGTTCGTCGACGCCGACGGCAATCCGGTGCGCATCGACAAGGCCTTCTCCTGGGAGTATCCGCTCTCGGTGCACGGGCTCATGCACAACGTCATCACCAATGCCTGGCGCGGCGACCCATACAAGATCGACACGCTGCTCATTTTCATGGCCAACATGGCGTGGAACTCGACCATGAACACGGTCGAGGTGCGCAAGATGCTCAACGACAAGGACGAGCACGGCGAGCACAAGATCCCGTTCATCGTCGTGTGCGACGCGTTCCAGTCGGAGATGGTGGCGTACGCCGATCTGGTGCTGCCCGATACCACCTACCTCGAGCGCTACGACGTGATGAGCATGCTCGACCGGCCGATCTCGGAATTCGACGGGCCGGTCGATGCGGTGCGCATCCCGGTGGTGCCGCCCAAGGGCGAGTGCAAACCGTTCCAGGAAGTGCTGATCGAGCTCGGCTCGCGCCTCAAGCTGCCGGCCTTCACCACCCAGGACGGCGCGCGCAAGTTTCGCGACTATCCGGACTTCATCGTGAACTACGAGATCGAGCCCGGCTCGGGCATCGGCTTTCTCGCCGGCTGGCGCGGGCGCGGCGGCGAGAAGTTCATGAAGGGTGAGCCCAACCCGAACCAGTGGCAGATGTACGCCAAGAACAACTGCGTGTTCCACTACGAGCTGCCCAGGAGCTACCAGTACATGCGCAACTGGAATCAGGGTTATCTCGAGTGGGCGCAGCGCCATCGCCTGACGCGCTACGCCGAGCCGATTCTGATCCACATCTATTCCGAAGTCTTGCAGAAATTCCGCCTCGCCGCGCACGGCAAGGGCCTCACGCGCCAGCCGCCGGAGCGGCTGCGCAAGCGCGTCGCCACCTATTTCGATCCGCTGCCGTTTTACTACGAGCCACTCGAGTCGCAGGTCACCGACCGGCAGAAGTACCCGCTCAACGCCGTGACGCAGCGCCCCATGGCGATGTATCACTCCTGGGACTCGCAGAACGCCTGGCTGCGCCAGATCCACACCTATAACTATCTCTATGTGAATCCGCAGACCGCGCAGGCCCAGGGCATCGGCGACGGCGACTGGATCTGGGTCGAGAGCATGTGGGGCAGGGTGCGCTGCCTGTGCCGCTACTCCGAGGCCACTGAGCCCGGCACGGTGTGGACCTGGAACGCGATCGGCAAGCAGTCCGGCGCCTGGAACCTCGCGCCGGAGGCCAACGAGGCGCGCAAGGGATTTCTTCTGAACCACGTGATCTCCGAGGAGCTGCCGCCCGCGGCCGACGGCGAGCACCTGTCGAACTCAGATCCCGTCACCGGCCAGGCCGGCTGGTACGACGTGCGCGTGCGCATCTACAAGGCGCACCACGCGGAACCGAAGGAGAGCTATCCGCAGTTCCCAGCGCTCAAGCCGGTGCCGGGCGAGCCGCCACGCAAGCGCTCGTGGATGGCCTATGTCGCCGGCAAGATCGTGGGGAACTGAACAATGTTGAATGTTGAGCGCTTAGTGTTGGATGAAGGAGCGCGCCCCGCGCGCACCTCAATCCAACATTCACAATTCACAATTCACAATTCGGCGCTCGCCATTGCCGGAAGCCGAGGCGCACAATGACGCAGCTGGCGCTCGTGATTGACCTTAATGTGTGCGTCGGCTGCCACGCCTGCGTCACCTCGTGCAAGGAGTGGAACACCTCGGGGGCGGCCGGGTATCTGTCGGACGATCGTCCCTACGGCGAGGACCCGAGCGGCTGCTTCTTCAACCGCGTGCAGACCTTCGAGGTCGGCGAGTTCCCCAACACCGAACTGGTGCACTTCCCGAAGTCCTGCCTGCACTGCGAGGACCCGCCGTGCGTGCCGGTGTGCCCCACCGGGGCGAGCTACAAGCGCCCCGAAGACGGCATCGTGCTGGTCGACTACGACAAGTGCATCGGCTGCAAGTACTGCTCGTGGGCCTGCCCGTACGGGGTGCGCGAATTGGATTCGCACCAGAAGGTGATGAAGAAGTGCACGCTGTGCGTCGATCGCATCTACGACGAAACGCTGCCGGAAGAGCGCCGCAAGCCCGCCTGCGTGCTCGCCTGTCCCACCAACGCGCGCCTGTTCGGCGACGTGCACGATCCGGATTCCGCGGTGTCGGTGGCGATCCGCGAGGCCGGCGGCTACGCGCTCATGCCGGAGTGGGGGACGCGCCCGGCCAACCACTACCTGCCGCGCCGCAAGACGCGCATCAAGATCCACGAAGACGAGCTGATCCGCGCCGACAACCCGCTCAAGAAGGAGCGCGCGCTGCCGAAGCCCGCGCTCAGCGAACCGTCACTCGATGATGTGACCAGCTGGTAGTGCGTGGGGACGCGAGCAGCGTGCGGTTTCAAGTTTCGGGTTTCAAGTTGAAACCAGAGAAGCGCTGAACCTGAAACCAGCAACCAAGAACTTGAAACCGAGAGTCTAGATGCATCCGGCCTTTTCTGTGCTGTTCCTTACTACTCTGATCGGCGTCGGCCAGGGGCTGTTCATCGCGCTCTACACGGTGCAGATCTACGCCACGATCTACCTGTTGCCGCAGCCGTCCGCCGGTTTCTACGCGTTCGGCAGCCTGATCGCGCTCGCCTTTCTGATCGGCGGGCTCATCGCCTCGTTCTTTCACCTGGGGCGGCCGGAGCGTGCCTGGCGTTCCGCCACGCGCTGGCGCACCTCGTGGCTGTCGCGCGAGGTGATTGTGCTGCCCGCGCTGATGGGTGCGGTGCTGGTTTACGGGGCGCTGCATTTCCTCGGCTGGGATCTTTCGGTCATCGGCATTCACACCGCAATTCCGAACGATTTGACCCTGTTCGTGGGGGCCGGCGGCGCGCTGCTGGCGTTTCTGCTGTATCTGTGCACCGGCATGATCTACGCCTGCCTCAAGTTCCTGCGCGAGTGGGCCAGCTGGCTCACCGTCGTCAATTACACGCTGTTCGGGCTCGCCTCCGGGTTCCTGTTCGCCGCCGCCTATTCGGCGTGGTTGGCGCCGCCGCTCACTTATTTCTACGGCGTGTGGGCGCTGATCGCGACGGCGGCGGTGTTGGTGACGCGCGTCGCATCCTTGGTCCGCAATGCGCGCTTGCGCCCGATCTCGACGTTGCAGACCGCGATCGGCGTGCGGCATGCGCGCATCACCCAGCGCGCGCAGGGCTTCATGGGCGGATCGTTCAACACGCGCGAGTTCTTTCACCGCGCGCCGCTTTGGGTGTTCCGCTCCGTGAAGTGGGCGTTCCTGGTGCTGGTCTTCCCGGTCCCGGCGCTGTTGATCTGGGCCGGCCTGTCGTGGCACGCCGCGGGCCTTGCGGCCGGCGGAACCGCGCTCGCGGCGGCCTTCGTTGCGCAGTACCTTGGGCTGCTGGCGGAGCGCTGGTTCTTCTTCGCCCAGGCCAACCACCCCCAGAATCTCTACTACCAGGTCGTGTCCTAGCCGTGTCTGCGCGGTGTGCGCGCAGGCCCGTTGGATATCATTTCCTGTATCGATTCATCATACTGCCGGGTGAGGCGCAAGCACGCTCTCGAGCTGGCGCCCGGTTGGTCAACCTTGGCCTTGGGATGCGGTGCCGGTGAGCCTGGGTGCAGCCGAACAATTGCGCGAATGCACCGACGCCTTCGACCGCGCTGCGTCTTCGCCAACACCTGGTCCGCCTGCTCGGCGATTTCGACCGTGCCGAGGACCGTTCCCGCGCCTTGCCAAGCTCAAGCGCAACGAGACCGTGTTCTTCTCGTTCATCGTCTACAAGTCGCGCGCCGATCGCGACAGCGTCAACAGGAAGGTCATGAACGATCCGCGCATGGCCAAGATGATGGACATGAAGTCGCTGCCGTTCGACGTCAAGCGCATGGCCTATGGCGGCTTCAAGGTTCTGGTCGATTTCTAGGATAAGCGGCGCCGGTCAGCTCATGGCCTGCTGCAGCAGGGCGCTGAACCGCACCACGCGTTCATCCTCTTCGCCCAGCAAGTCGAACAGAGCGAGCAGCCCGTTGCAGGCGGCGCCGTGGCGAAAGCCGCGGTCGCGGCGGGCGATCTCCAGAAGCTGCTGCATCGCCGCGTCGTATTCGTTGGCGAGAAGCCGCACGGCGCTCAGCTGATAGCGCGCCTCCAGATTGTCGGGGTCCGCGGCGACCGCCTGCTCCAATTCTGTGGCCGGCGGCGCTTCATGGGCGGCGCGCAGGAAGGCGACATGGGCGGCGAGCCGGCGCAGCTCCGGCGTTGCACGCGCCTCGGCCGGCAGCGCCTGCAACAGATCATCGGCCTGCGCGTAACGGCCTTGCAGCACGAGCAGCTTGGCAAGATCGAGTGGCAGGCGCGTGTCTTGCGGATTGGCGAGCGCAGCCTGTGCCACGAGGCGCACGGCGCTGGCAGTGTCACCGCGCGCATGCGCCTCGAGCGCGCGGTGCAGTTTGTCGGCCGCGTCGGAGAGCTGTCTGTGGATGAACTCGCGCAGCACGCCTTCGGACTCCGCGCCGTGCAGGGTGTCGACGACCTTGCCGTGCCGGAACGCCTTGACCGTCGGCAGGCTAACAACGCCGTGCGAGCGGGCTAGCGGCCCGAGCTCATCGGTGTTGAGCATGACGAGCAGAAAGCGCCCGCCAAACTCACCGGCCAGGCGCACGAGGCGTGGCATCAGCATCAGGCATGGACCGGCACGCGGCGACCAGTAGTTCACCAATACCGGGCCCTTGGCGGAGTTTTCCAGCACCAGGCGCTGGAAATTCTCCGCGGTCGCATCGAACACGTAGAGAGGATTGGCCATCGAGGCGTCCTGGCGTGCGCGCCGCGCCCGCAACGCGCGCCTGGCTAGAGCCAGTTGTTGAGCATCACGCCGACCCCCAGCCGGTTGACGCGGTGGTTGTAGTCGATGAGACTCTCACCATAACCGTAGAACCACTGCACATAACCGAGCACCTTGGCGTGGATCGGAAAGCTCCAGTCGAGCTGGGCCGCGCCGCGGTTGTCGGCGTCGAGGTTGTTGCGCAGCATGAGCCCGATGCGCTGCTCGCCGCGCACCCACACGGCTAGGAACTCGCCGTAGCCCATGTAGTCGAGAATATCCGGGTTGTTGTCGCCCGACGGATCCGCAAGGCTGGACTTTTCGCCTTCCGGGATGCGATACCACGGCCGGATGCTGAAGTAGAAATCGCCGTAGTCGAATATGAAATTGGCATACAGGCGATTCCAGCTGCGTGACAACGGTTCGCTTCGCCCATTGGACTGGTGCGACATGGCAAGCAAGGTGCCACGGTATTGCAGGCCCCCGTCGGAGCGGCGTGGCAGCCAGTAGCCCCACGTGATCTCAGGCTCATAGTTAGTCTCGCGGAAAGGCCGTGACAGATCGCCGTTGTAGGCCTGCCAGTACGACTGCTGCGTATAGCCGAAGTGCAGCTGGCCGCCGAGGAGATCAGGCAGGATCTCGATACGGAAACTGAGCTGAAACTTGATCTCCCACGGATCGAGCTGCTGGTAGCGCTGATTGGGGTTGTCGTTGTAGCTGACCGGCAGCAGGTAGTTCGGCCTATAGGGTGTAATGGCGAACCGGTTTTCACGCGCCGCGCGTTCCTCAGCGCCGCGTTGCGCTAGGGCATCGGCAGCTTCGGCGGGCTCGGCGCCGGAAGTCTGCGCGCCAGCCTTGTCGGCAGGTGGCTTCTCGGCCGCAATCGCCGTCGCGCAGCCGAGAAGCAACGCGAGCAGGCACGTCGCCAATCCTTGCAGGTGTGCCATCAAAAGTCGCAAGAGCGAATCCGAAGGCCGGGAGCCGGTATTGTGGTGGCGCGCCCGTGCGCGGGCAAGCGCGTCAATGCCCTGCGCGCCGTGTCCGTGTCCTGTCGGTGTCAAAGCGTCTTACCACGTGCGTGGAAGTACGACCGCCCGAGAGCATCGGACTGGCACTGCGTTCGGACCCGCAGCGCCTACGCCGCTTGAAGAGGTGGCAATGCATGGGGGGGCGAATCGTGGCGCTATGCGCCGCAGGCTTTGCTGCGCGCGGGAGCGCCAGCGGCCGATCGTGAGGCGACCGCCGCCGGCCGTGGCGTCTGTCGATCTGGCGCGGATTACTGCCACGCGGTGCCGGCGCGCCGAGCCGCCAGTTCCGGGTGCTGGCGCGCCGCCCCGACATGGACGCCGCTCCCACTGGGAAGCTCGCGCCGCGCGCCGCCGACCTCGGTTTCGAGGTCGGGC
>CAYZVX010000070.1:6518-13898 GCA_964482055.1 uncultured Acidiferrobacteraceae bacterium | reverse complement strand
GTCGGTCGGCACGAGGAACGCACGGTTCGCTGATTCCGGTGCGCCGTGTCGATCGGCGGCACGCCGCGCGCGGCTTGCCGTCCGCTCGTATTGACGTGCGTCAAAGCAGGCGTTCAGGTCGGCGCATAACGTTTGGTCATGTTGGCTCGAACGAGGCAAAGCGTCATGCGTGCTGTCGGGATCGTGATCGTGTCGTTGGCGGCGGCTGCCGGCTGCGTCACCCAGGGCACGTTCGAGGCGAAGGAGGCGGAGCTCGCCGCCTGCCGCGCCCGGCTCACCGAGACGCAGACGCAGGTCAAGGCCGACATGGAGGCAGCGGCCCAGGCGCGGCAGCGGCTGGAAGGCGAGCTCGCCGGCTGCCTGGCGAACGTGGCGGCGGCCCAGGAAGCCGCCGAGACGCTCAAGGCGCGCGAGGCCGACCTGCGCGAGCGGCTGCAGAAGGAGCTCGCCGACAAGGACGTGGAGATCAGCCTGCTCAAAGGGCAGCTGTCGGTGCGCGTGCTCGACCGCATCCTGTTCAAGTCGGGCAGCGCCGAGATTCTTCCCGGCGGCCAGGACGTGCTCGACAAGCTCGCCGCGGCGCTCACCCGCACCACCGACATGATCCGCGTGGAGGGACACACCGATGACGTTCCGATCGGCGCGGCGCTCAAGGACAAGTACTTTTCCAACTGGGAGCTGTCCGCGGCGCGCGCCGCCGCGGTGGTGCGTTACTTCCAGCATCGCCACAAGATCGATGCGCAGCGACTCGAGGTCGTCGGCTTCGCCGAGCATCGACCGGTTGCGCCCAACGACAGCGCCGCCAACCGCCAGCGCAACCGGCGCGTGGAGATTCAGCTCACCGCGGTGCACGAACCGCCCCGCGAGACCGCGGTACCGCCCAACGGGCGCTAACGCGGCGGACCGTGCCGCACTCATGCCGTCGTGCTGCTCCGCGCGCGGCACGCGGCGTCGCGATTCACACGCACCGGCGCCTGTCGTCCTGGATGGCCGCCGGCCGTCGCGCGTCAGGTCGATGCGTTGACCGCGAGCCGGCAATCCGTGCGCGGCATTGGCGTGCGCGGATTCGCGTCGTTACGTGCGGCGCGCGGGTTGAACGCCCCCGGTAAATGCAATACAGTCCCGACGATTCAACTGCGCGGCCCGCGGGCGCCGGTCCGAGCGACTCGATGAGCGCTTGGCGCGCGGTGTCAGCGGCAGCCGCCCCACGTGCAAGAGGCGTCATGGCGAACTCCACGATCCGCACCACGGCGCGACTCGGCGTCGAACCGTTCAGCCTGCTCAGCGACTACGACGTCTTCCTGCTGCGCGAGGGTCGCCACTTCCGTCTCTACGACAAGCTCGGCGCGCACCTGGTCGAGCACAACGGCGTGCGCGGCACGCACTTCGCCCTGTGGGCGCCGAACGCCGAGGAGGTCTCGGTGGTGGGCGACTTCAACGGCTGGCAGCGCGGCATGCACCGCCTGCATCCGCGCCCCGACGACACCGGCATCTGGGAGGGCTTCATCGCCGGGGTGCAGGCCGGGGCGCTGTACAAGTACCACATCGTGTCGCGCTACCACGGCTACCGCGTCGACAAGGCCGACCCGTTCGCGCGGCGCGCCGAGGTTCCCCCGCGCACCGCCTCGGTCGTGTGGCCGCTCGACTACCAGTGGGGCGACGACGAATGGATGAAGCATCGCGCTGAGTACAACGCGCTGTCGGCGCCGATCAGCATCTACGAGCTGCACCTCGGGTCCTGGCAGCGCGTGCCGGAGGAGGGCGGGCGATCGCTCACCTACCGCGAGCTCGCGCCGCGGCTCGCCAACTACATGCGCGAGATGGGTTTCACGCACGTTGAGCTGCTGCCGGTGATGGAGCACCCGTTCTACGGCTCCTGGGGCTATCAGACCACCGGTTATTTCGCGCCGAGCGCGCGTTACGGCACGCCGCAGGATTTCATGTACTTGATCGATACGCTGCACCGAAACGACATCGGTGTATTCCTCGACTGGGTGCCGTCGCACTTTCCGACCGACCAGCACGGCCTGGCGTTCTTCGACGGGACCTACCTGTACGAGCACGCCGACCCCAAGCGCGGCTATCACCCGGAGTGGAGCTCGAGCATCTTCAACTATGGCCGCCACGAGGTGCGCTCGTTCCTGATCTCGAGCGCCCTGTTCTGGCTCGAGCACTACCACGCCGACGGCCTGCGCGTGGACGCGGTGGCCTCGATGCTTTATCTCGACTACGCGCGCAAGCCCGGGGAGTGGATCCCGAACGCCTACGGCGGCAACGAGGACCTCGAGGCGGTGCACTTCCTGCGCGAGCTGAACGAGGCGGTGTACCGGGATCATCCGGACACGCAAACCATCGCCGAGGAGTCGACCGCCTGGCCGATGGTGTCGCGCCCGACCTACCTGGGTGGCCTCGGGTTCGGCCTGAAATGGAACATGGGCTGGATGCACGATACGCTGTGGTACTTCTCGCGCGATCCGGTGTACCGAAAGTACCACCACGATCAGCTCACCTTCAGCATCTGGTACGCGTTCAACGAGAACTTCGTGCTGCCGCTGTCGCACGACGAGGTGGTGCACGGCAAGGGCTCGCTGCTCGGCAAGATGCCGGGCGACGACTGGCAGAAGTTTGCCAACCTGCGGGCGCTCTTTGCCTACATGTGGACCCATCCGGGCAAGAAGTTGCTGTTCATGGGCGCTGAGTTCGGCCAGTGGCGGGAGTGGAACCACGAGGAGAGCCTCGACTGGCACCTGCTGCAATACCCGCCGCACCAGGGCGTGCACCGCTGTCTGCAGGATCTCAACCGCCTGTACAAGCGCGAACCGGCGCTGCACCAGATCGAGTTCAGTCACGACGGCTTCGAATGGATCGACGTGCACGACTGGGAGGCGAGCACCGTGAGCTATCTGCGCAAGGGGCGAAACGGCGATGACCTCGTGCTGGTGGTGTGCAACTTCACGCCGGTGCCGCGCTACAACTACCGGATCGGCGTGCCGCGCGGCGGTACCTGGCGCGAGGTCTTCAACAGCGACGCCGCGCTCTACGGCGGCAGCAACATGGGCAACGCCGGCGCCGTCGAGGCGGCCCCGGTGCCGGCGCAGGGCCGCAGTCATTCCATGTGCATCACCATGCCGCCGCTCGCCGTGCTGGTGTTCAAGGCGCCGGTGGCCGGCGGTGGCTGAGCATGGGCCGGGGGATCGACGCCGCGGCGAAACCGGCTGCGCGCCACCTTGGCCGCGCCACTGGCGCGATCGCCGGCTGCCTGGCGGCGGCCCTTGCCGGTGCAGCAGCGTCGGCGCACGCCGCGACCTATCTGCTGTCGGCTGGATCGGACGTGATCGGCGAGGTGCAGCGGGTCACTACACGCGCCCCGGACACCCTGTCTGACGTCGCTCGCCGCTTCGGCGTCGGTTGGGAAGCAATCAAGCTCGCCAACCCCGGCGTAGACCCGTGGCTGCCGGGGGAGGGGACGCCAGTCGCGGTTCCCACCGAGCACGTGCTGCCCGCGGCACCGCGCGAGGGGCTGGTGCTAAATCTGCCGGAGATGCGCCTCTATTACTATCCGGCTGCCAGGCCGCAGGAGCGACCGGCGGTGCTGACCTACGCGGTGAGCATCGGGCGCATGGACTGGTCCACACCGCTCGGGCTCACGCGCGTCGCGGCCAAGGTGCGCAACCCGGTGTGGTATCCGCCGGCGTCGATCCGCGCCGAGCACGCCGCGGATGGCGATGAGCTTCCGCCGCTCGTGGACGCCGGACCCGACAACCCGCTCGGCCAATATGCTTTGCGCCTTGGTATCCCCGGCTACCTGATCCACGGCACCAACAAGCCGTACGGTATCGGCATGCGAGTGACGCACGGGTGCGTGCGGCTCTATCCGGAAGACATCGAGCGGCTGTTCGAGCTGGTGCCGAAAGACGCGCCGGTACGTATCATCGACCAGCCGCACAAGGCGGGCTGGCGCAACGGAGCGCTGTACCTCGAGAGCCACCCCCCGCTTGACGGCAAGCCGCTGCGCAATTTCACCCCGGCCGTGCGCGCGGTGGTGGCGGCGACTGCCACGCGGCCGGCGCGCATCGACTGGGATGCGGTCGAGCGCACCGCGCGCGAGATGCGCGGGGTGCCGGTCCGCGTCTCGCACTGACCGCGCTGGATGCCGGTTACTTCTGCACCGCCTTCTTGAAGGCGCGATCGATCTTTTCGTTCGCTTCCTGCGCGGAGGCCTTGGCCTCGTCGGCGGTGCGCTGCGCGTTGGCGGCGGCGGCCTTGGCGTCGTTGGCCGCGGCGAGCGCCTGGTCGGCCTTCTGGTTGGCCCGATCGGCGGAATCCTTGGCCTCCTGGGCGAGCTTGCGCACGGCATCGAGCTCGCTGGTGCTGGCGCAGCCGCCGCTGAGCAGCAGGGCGAGGGGAAGGGCAACGAGACCTAGGGTTTTGGCGTGGTTCATGCGGTTTTGCCTCCGTTGTGTTGAGTTGCAGCGCGCTTTGGGCTTTGCACTGTAAACCCTCTGCCGGGCTGGTTTCTTGATGCGGATCAATGTCAGACCCCGGGGATGTCGCCGGCGGCCGGCCCGCCGTGCACCGCGAGCCACTTGAGGATGTCCTCCCGGCGCACCAGCCCGAGGAGCTTGCCGTGCTCCACCACCGGCAGCTGATTTAAGTTTCTCCGCGAGATCAGGGCCAGCGCCTCCAGGGCATCCTGCTCGGGCCTCAAGCAGACCAGCGCCTTCGCCGGGGTCATGATCTCGGCGACCGTGCTCTCGGCCCACGCCGCGCGCGGGCGCTTGCGCAGGTCGGCGAGTGACACCAGCCCGAGCAGCTCGCCGTTGCGTTCGACCGGGAAGCTGCGCTGCCCGCTCGGCATGAGCTGCTCGTCGACCAGGGTGCTGACGCGCATCTGCGGGTCGACGCGCGTGAACTGGGTCTGCATGAGCCGCGTCACCGGAACGCGCTCGAGCGAGGCGCGCACCAGCAGCTGGCGGTAGCTCATGATGGCGGCGTTGTTGAGGAACCAGCCGATCAGCGCGAGCCACAGGCCGTTGAAAAACCCGCCGCCGAGCAGCGGCACGCGCAGTCCCAGCACCATCAGCAGCCCGGTCGACATCAGCACAAACGCGAAACCCTGGCCGACCCGGGAGGCTGCGCGCGTGGCGCGCTTGAGGTCGCGGGTGACCGCCCACAGGATCGCGCGCAGCACGCGCCCGCCGTCCATGGGGAAGCCGGGCACGAGATTGAAAATGCCGAGGAAGATGTTCACCGGCCCGAGCCAGGCGAGCAGCGTGGTGAGCGGCCCGAGCCGGGCGAACGCCGCCTGTGGCTGCTGCGGATCGATGTCGAGCGGACCGGCGATCAGCGCCATGAGCCACAGGCAGGTGAGGCCGATGGCGAGGCTCGTGAGCGGGCCGACGATCGCCATGTAAAGCTCGGCGCGCCACGAGGGCGGCTCGTCCTCCATGTGCGCCATGCCGCCGAACATGAACAGCGTGATGCGGCGGATGGTGACGCCGTGCACGCGCCCGATGAGCGCGTGCGACAGTTCGTGCAGCAGCACCGAGCCAAAGAACAGCAGCGCGGCGGCGAGCGCGGTCAGCGCCGACTGCAGGACGTTCCATTCGGGGTGCCACCCCGGAAACACGCCAACCGCGAGGGCGGAGAAGATCAGCCAGAAGATGATCAGCAGGCTCCAGTCGACGGCGATCTCGATGCCGGCGATCTGGCCAAGGCGTAAACCACCGGTCGTGCGCATCCGGGCCCTTTGCGAGCCGTCCCCGAAATGGGCTCGCTTGGCGGTCATTATCCCGGCGCGCGCGCAATTGCCGCAACCGGTCGCGCCAAGGTTGATGGACATCAAGACGGCCGCGGTCCGGGCAGGCTATAGGTAGCGCCATGACCGGGCCGTCCAAATCGGCGGGCGCTGCGGCGGCGGGCGTCTCGCGCACAGAGCTCGAGTGGCGCTCGATTGCGGCGCGCACCCTGGTCGGCATCGGCCTTGCGCTGTTCGTGTTGTCCGTCTTCCTCGGCGCGTACCGGGCCCTGATCGATCGGCGCGTCGACCAGCTCTGGCAGCGGCTGCAAGCCGAGCCCGGCACCGAGGTTTTCGATCCAGCCATGGTCGCGGAGCTGCCGGAGCCGGCGCGCCGTTTCCTGCTGCACGCGATCCGCCCCGGCACGGTGCTGGCGCGCTCGGTCACGCTTGAGATGCGCGGGCGCATCGCGCTCACACCGGGCGCGGACAAGATGGCGCTGCGGGCGCGTGAGCTCCTCGCGCCGCAGGCGTTCATCTGGCAGGCGTCGGTCGGTGCCGGGACGCGGCGCCTCTCCGGTCACGATCTGTTCGCGCAAGGGGAAGGCGCCATGCGCTGGTTCCTGTGGGGGATCGTGCCGATCGTGCAGGCGAGCGGTCCGGACCTGTCGCGCTCGGCGGCCGGGCGCGTGGCGCTCGAGGCGGCGCTGTGGCTGCCCTCCGCGCTGCTGCCGCAAGCCGGGGCGCGCTGGGAGGCGATCGACCAGAAACGCGCCCGCGTGCACCTCACGATCGAAACGGAACGACTGGCGCCGCTGCTCACCATCGCCGAGGACGGCCGGCCGCGGCGTATCGAGATGCAGCGCTGGGATGCCGAGGGGCTGGGCGGCACGCCGGGCTACGTGCCGTGGGCGGGCGAGGTGCTCGGTGAGGAGCGGACCTTCGGCGGCTACACGATCGCGACGCGCGTGCGCGCCACCGCCCGGGCCGGCACGCCGCAGGCCCACGAGTTCTTCGAGGCGGTCGTCACGGACGCGCAGTATCGTTGAGCACCGCGCGTCGCACGGCTCACGCGCTCCTCGCACGCGCCAGGGGCACGAGCAGAACCGGTGCGGCGGAAAGTCGCGCCACCCCCTCGGCGACACTGCCGAGCAGCAGCCGCTGCACGCCGCTGCGACCGTGGGTGCCCACGATCACGAGGTCGGCATGCCACCGGTCCGCTTCCTCGGCAATCGCCTCGGCCGTGCGTTGCGTGGGGCGCGCGGTTTCGATGAGGCTCATCTCGGCCTCGATTCCGGCGTTGCGCGTTGCATCGCGGGCCGCCGCCAGCGTCTTCTCGCCAGCCGCGCGCCGGGCGCGCGCAAACGGCTCGATGTCGATGGCGAGCTCCGGCCCGATCGGCAGCCAGCCCATGTCGATGACGTGCACGATCCGCAGGCGCGCCGCCAGGCCCTTGGCAAGCGCCGTGGCGTGCTGGAGCGCGTTCTCCGAATGCGGGCTGCCATCGACGGCTATCAGGATTCGCGAGTCCATGGTCTCGGCTCAGTGCGTCTGGATTCGCGCAGCGCCCCCGCGCGGGGCCAGTTCACCGCGCCGCGCTCGTCGCTCCCGCCGCCGGTTCCGCCTGTGGCAAGGAAGGCCGG
>CAYZVX010000070.1:0-6418 GCA_964482055.1 uncultured Acidiferrobacteraceae bacterium | reverse complement strand
TTTGCGCGCTGCCATGTTGATCCGGGTCAAAGGCCGCCCGGCCGCCAGCGCCCTGGCCATGGGCTGCTCAACATTCTGATCCTGTGCTGATCCCTTTTTCTTGCGGAGCACACCCTGGCGGCCGCGCCGGAACCCGGCGTCGAGCAGCGCTGAGCCCTGGGCGCGCGCCGCAAATTGCTTGTCCGAGGTCAAGGTCGGCTTCGCCGTTAGAGCTATCATGACCTGCGTCGATTGGCGTCTGCGGGCATGGAAATCCATAAGATCACGATCATTGGCGGCTACGACAAGCACGACCGGCGCGAACCGCTCGCAGGGCTCGACCTGGCGATGGGTGAGGTGGTGAGCATCGTCGGCCCCACGGGCTCGGGCAAGACCGCGCTCATCAACGACATCGGGCTGTTCGCCGACCGCAACACGCCCTCGCGCCGGCGCGTGCTCATCAACGACGCCGAGCCGCCGGAGGAGTACCTCGACGATCCGGCCAAGAACCCGATCGCGCTCATCACCCAGCACACGAGCTTCCTGTCCGACCTGCCGGTGCACCGCTTTCTCGACATTCACGCCCGGGTGCGCAAGCACGCGCATCCGGCTGCGGTGGTGGAGGAGACGCTCGACTTCGCCAATCAGCTGACGGGCGAGCCGATCATCGTGGACAACGCCATGACCGAGCTGTCCGGCGGCCAGACGCGCGCGCTGCTGATCGCCGATGCGGTGGTCATCGGCAACGCCCCCATCATCCTGCTCGATGAGATCGAGAACGCTGGCATCAACCGCAACCGCGCGCTCGAGCTGCTGCGCCGCTACCGCAAGATCTTCGTTTTCGTCACGCACGACCCGCGCATCGCCCTGCTGTCCGATGCGCGCGTGATCATGAAGGGCGGGGCGATGCACGACCGCATCGTCACGAGCGAGGAGGAGCGGCGCATGGCCGAGCGCATCAAGGCGCTCGACGAGATCCTGCTCGAGCTGCGCGATCGCATCCGCGCCGGCGAGCGCGTCGCCTACGAAGAGCTGCGCGCGCGCCTGGAGCGGGCGCGCGCTGCGCTGATGTAGGGGAAGGGCGCATGCGGCTCATCATGTGCGCCGGGCCGCCCACGAGCGGCAAGACCACGGTGCTGAAGCAGGCGGCACGCCGGCTGCTTGCCGGCGGCATGCGCCTCGCCTACCTCAAGATCGACGTGCAGTACGCCGAGGAGGACGAGCGCTTCCGCGACGAGCTCGGTATCCCGGCACGCAAGATCTACTCCGGCGACCTGTGTCCCGATCACGCCAGTGTGCTGGTGCTGGGCGATGCCGTCGACTGGGCGCAGGCGCAGGGCGCTGACCTGCTGATCGTCGAGACCGCCGGGCTGTGCCTGCGCTGCGCACCGTATATCGAAGGCGCGCTCGGCATCGTGGTGCTGGAGGCCACCTCGGGCATGAACCTGCCGCGCAAGATCGGCGCGATGCTCACGCTTGCTGATTTTGCCGTGCTTACCAAGATCGATATCGTGTCGCAGGCCGAAAAGGAAGTGTTTCGCGCCAACATCCAGGATGCTGCCCGCCTCGATGTGATCGAGACCGACGCCTTGCACGGCATCGGCATCGACCGGGTGGTGGCGCGCATCCGGCGCGCGCCGCCGCTGCCCGAGAAACTCATGCTCAAGGGCAGCCCGCCGGTTGCCACCTGCACGATCTGCGCCGGCAAGCGCGACATCGGCTGGCAACACCACTACGGGGTGCTGCGCACGCTGGACTCCGACCTGTTCTACCGGGGGCAGTGATGGGCGAGGCGTATGGCGATATCCTTCGCCGCCTGCCTGGCAAGGACTGCGGCCAGTGCGGCTTCAAGACCTGCGCGGGTCTCGCCGCGTACGCCGTCGCGCACCCGCAGGCGATCCGGCGCTGCGTCTATCTCGTCGAATCCGCGCCGGCACCACCCGCGCTTGCCGCGCTCGACGAGGAGGCGATCACCTGGCAAGACATGCTCGGGCGCGAGTACGATTTCGTGCTCGAGCAGTATCCCGGCGATCCCGGTCCGCGCGAAACCATCCTGCCGTTCAATCCGGCCAACGTCGAGCGGCTCGCGATCAATAAGGGTTCGATCGTGTATGGCCGTCCGGCCTGGGTCGGCTGTCCGGTCACGCACGTCGGCCAAGTGATGGAGGAACCCGACCGGCTCAACGGGGTCATCGTCTGGTGCGTGGTGGGCCCGCTCGCCGCCCGCCAGGGCGGCGTCGAGATCGGGCTTTACAACCCGATCGCCTACGAAGGCATCGTGCGGCACACGCGCGTGCCGCTCGAGATCGGCCGGCGCTATTTCTTCCTGCCACGCGCCTGCATGCTGCAATCGCGCCACTCGGGCGTGGCGAGCGCCCTTGCCAAGCGCCCGGAAGGACTGCGCGCACGCCTGGAAGGTATCTGGATCGCCTAGCGCTGCTGCCGCGTCCGGCTGCTGCCGAATCAACAAGACACTCACCGCCGCCAAAGACCGAATGGCACGACCCGATCCATGGCCCGGCTGTGGGAGCGATTACAGCCCCGTGTCCAGCTCCTTGCAATGCGCCTCGGCGCCTTCGAACCCGTTCCTACAGGCATCAAAGGATCTTGAGACGGATCTGCTGACGAGCGTCCCGGCTACAGATCAGTCCTTGGCGTAGCTGAGCGGTGCCGCCGCCTCCGCCGCCAGCACGCGGAACGTGAAACTCTCCTGCAAGTACAGGCGCACAGCGGTCGCGGTGTGATCGAGATAGCCGATGGAGAAATCCTGCCCGCTGGTGAGCTCGAAATCCCCACCCCGCACGCTCATTACCACGGCGCCGTCGACCGCCGGGGCTGACACAATCGGGCCGTCGAGCAGCCGGCGCACATGCTCGATCACCGGAAACCCCCCGATCAGGGTCTTGTGCAACCCGGTGTAGCAGCGCGGTCCCAGGGCGATCGCATAGGGACCGCCGACGCCCGCGTTGCGCAGCTTGTCGATCGCTTCGGCTACCACTGCGGGGTAGGCCGTGTAGTCCTCGCTGATCAGGCACTTGCCCTGTGCGGACACCTCGACGATCCCGTCGATCCCGGCCTCCGGATAACCGTGAAACACCGCGCGATCCTCGGCGAGCGCCGCCGTACGCGCCGCGTCGCGGACTGGATCGAGGTTCGCGTCCTTCGCGCCGCGCGCCAGCGCCTCGAGTTCTTCGCGTTCGAGCTCGAACGGAACGCGCAGCTCAACCAGCGCCTGCACCATCCGCAGCCGTGCTTCCACGCCCTTTTCCGGCGCTGCCCTGAGTCGCTCGCTGCGGCCGAGACCGACCGCGGAGGCCTGCCAGCCAAGCGGACCGACGAAGTCCACGAGCTTGCGCGCCGCCAGCAGGAGCTTGAGGGTACGTTTCGCCTCGGCCTCGATTGCAGTCCAGGCCGGCGCCGATATCGGGGCAAGGTCGCGCAACAGATCGTTCATGACGCTACCCCCTCGTGCAGGCTGCCAATGCCGAGCGCGTCGTCCCGCGGCGCCTTGCCCGCCGCGGTGTCCTGCGACTCCTCCACCGCCACGAGCGGCTTGTCGCTGAAGAGGTAGGCGCGCAGCTGCTCATCGAGCTGCGCGTCGTGGCGGCGCAGCCACTCGAGCAACATGGCGGCGTGTTCCTTCTCCTCGTCGCGGTTGTGCGCAAGGATCTCGCGCAACTCCGGGTCCTGGGCCGCCTCGACGCGCTGGTCGTACCAGTCGACGGCTTCGAGCTCTTCCATGAGCGAGACGATCGCGCGGTGGCGATCGATCGTCTCCGGCTTCAACAGCTTACTGTTCTCATGCAACCCCGCGCTCGCTTGCGCCATGATCCCTCCTTTTTGGTTGGTATGATTGCGCCGCTCGACCGGCCCTGGTAACCCGAGGCGCGGCGTGCATTCGGTAGCCGGCTGATCGAGGCGTGACATCCTGTACCCGGCCGGCAGCGCGTCACCCCACGGAAGATCGCTTTTCAGCGGTTGAGCGAAAACGCGCCTACTTTGGACAATTCGTGCTCTGACCGCTTTGACGCCGGTCAAAGGACATTAGCGCTGGCCTGGCGCGGGCCGGCCCTGCGCAGGATCCTCGCGCACCTCCACCTTGCGCAGAAATTCGCCCAGTTCCGGGTTGGCATACACGCCGAAGGCGTCGACCAACACCCCGCGCGTCCCGTCACGGGATTGCAGGGCGTAAACCACGGCCATGTCGTCCGGATCGCTCGCTCCTTCGAAGCGGTGATGTTCGAGGATGGTCAGCTCTTCGGCCCGGAACCGGCGCCCGGAATCGACTGCGAGAAGCGCGCCTTCCGCGTACTCGAAGTTGGCGCTGAATCCGCGCCGCGCAAGATCGTCGAGCGCTTCGCTGACAGTGGCATATTGGTTTATGGACATGGCTCGCCTCCGGGCTCGCCCGGTTGACCTTAACTCGGGCGTCACGATGATAGTTCCCATCAGATACCGCGCCCAGCACGGCCGCGCGGGCATTGATGTTCGTCTCGAGTGGCTTCGGGCTGACGTACAGCAAGGGAACGCGATTCAGCACGCTGGCGGCGGAGCACATCAAGCAGATCGCGTTTTCCGGGTCAATGCCTCAAGGTGGCCGACGGGACGGATGCCAGGTGCGCGGCCAGCGCCCCGGGCAGGCTGGCACCCAGTGCCGTGCGGAACGTGCCTTCCGTTCGCGCTCGTTCGTCGAGCATTGCGCCCACCACGCCGGTGGTGTCGTGAGCCAGGTCAGCCTGGCGACCAGACACAGGCTGACGCAGCACTACGGCCTCAGTGCGTGGGTGCCGGGGGTGCGGTATGCAGCAGCGACAGCAGCGCGAGTTGAGCGCTCACCGGAAGGAAGTCGAAGCTCAGAGCCGCGCCGTCCTCCTCAAGGCGGGTAACGACGCCGTTGATGCGATGCACGTGGCGAGCGCTGTCCTCCCGCGCCACGAAGCCGACACGTAGCGGCTGCTTGAGTGCGAGTTTTTCCGTCGGCATCTCGACGAACAGCCCACCGATGCTGACATCCCGAATGTGCACGCGCATGCGGCCGATGGTCGCGGACTGGACAACGGCCTCGATCCCGGACGATTGCCTGATTCCGTAGCGATGATCCATGTGGGCCTTCCTGCTGGTTTGGCAAACCCGAAGCAACGGTTACCAACTCGAAATCACAATAAAATGTTCATCCGCCAGGTCTGCATGCGCCATGATCTGTGTCAATTTTGTGCCGCCCCCTGACCGTGCTGGTGGTTGGCCAGCGGTTATGGGACCGGGGAGTGGTGGCCGGTGACGCCGCGGCGCGCACCGGCGCCACTTGAAGTTTCAATGCTCGATGCAGACCGGCGCAGCGGCGGCCCGGCCATGAGCGTCACATCGGCACCGATCGCCACCGGGGCACGCGTCGCTGGATAACCCCGAAACTGCCTCTGGGTAAAGGGCTCGCACGGCGGGTCAGGCGCGGCCGGGCGGTGAGACATTGATCTGTATCAAGAAACCGCCTTGACCGTGCGTGTATATAAAACGTACAAACAGGCTAGGGCAATCAACGCGGGATGGCGGATACGCGGCGACGTCGCCCAGCCGAATGACTGGTTTTCGGGTTCGCTGGCACAAAAGGAGGTCTTTCATGGCAACGGCAACAGAAGCGGCAAGAAAAAAACTGGTGGATGACTTCAAGGCGCTTACCGCCGACACCGAAGAGCTTCTGCGCGCGACTGCAAACCAGACCGGTGAGCGCGTGAGCGCCGCCCGTGCGCGCGTCGAGGAGCGCCTGCGCGAGGCCAAGGAGGCCGTCGAGGAGCTGCGTGAGGATGTCTTGGCGCGCACGCGCGCGGCGGCCGAAACCGCCGATCGCACGGTGCGCGAGCACCCCTGGGAGTCGGTGGCGATCGCCGCGGGAGTCGGCTTCCTGCTGGGAATGCTGACCGCGCGCCGCTGATTGCATGGCCGCGTCCGAACCCGGTACGCGCACCGTCGGGCTCCTGAACTCGCTGCGCCGGGCGTTATCGACGCTCGTCGAGATCCTGCACGACCGCGTCGAGCTCATCACCACCGAGCTCGAAGAGCAGAAACTGCGTGCCGCGCAGATCGCGATGGCGTCATTCTTGACGCTGTTCTTCCTGAGCCTCGCCATCATCTTCGGGACGCTCGCGGTCGTGGTGGTGTTCTGGGAGACCCATCGGCTCACCGTGCTGGCCGGTTTCGCCGCCCTGTACCTGGTGCTCGGCGTGATCGCGGCGCTCGTGTGGCGCGTGCGCTCGCGCGCCCGCCCGCGTCTGCTGGCGGCGACCCTGACCGAGCTCAGGCGCGACCGCGATGCGCTGCGGCCGCCGTCATGAGCGCGGAGCTTGCGGCCGTGGTACGCCGGCGCCAACTCCGCCGGCCGCGGCCGGGGCCGGTCGAACGGATCCAACGACGCAGCCAGATGCCCTCGGCTGCGGTAGGCCTCGAT
>CAYZVX010000069.1:0-13923 GCA_964482055.1 uncultured Acidiferrobacteraceae bacterium | reverse complement strand
CAGCGCGCTGGCGCGCGCGCAGGCCGCCGCCGGCCTCGGCCACGTCGCCACGGTGCGCCACCTGCCGATGGGGCTCGATGCGTTCGCCGAGCGCCTTATCACCTATCTCGACGGTACACGCACTACGGCCGCGATCGTCGAGGAGCTGGTGCGCGACATCGTGCAAGGCCGCCTGCACGTCGATCAGCCGGCTGGCGACCCGGCGGCACTGCGCGCGGCGGTGCGTGCGAACTGCGAACGGCTGCTCGCGGCGTTCGCGCGCCACGGCGTGCTCGAGCCGTGAGGAGCTAAGCCATGGCATCCGTACCCGCTGGTTCCGAGCACCTGCCGCGCGAGGCGGAGGTCGTCGAACGCGTGCAGGAGTCGAGCACGATCTTTACGTTGCGCCTGCGCTTCACCGATCCGGCGCAGCACGCTGCCTACCGCTTCGCGCCCGGGCAGTTCAACATGCTCTACCTCTACGGCGTGGGCGAGATCCCGATCTCGATCGTCTCCGATCCGGAGGACGAGAGCCTTTTCGATCACACCATACGCGAGGTGGGGCGCGTGACGCGCGGCTTCGCGCAGCTCAAGGCCGGCGATCGCATCGGGGTACGCGGTCCCTACGGGCACGGCTGGCCGCTGCGCCAGGCGGAAGGCCAGGACGTGCTGGTCATCACCGGAGGCTTGGGCTGCGCGCCGGTGGTTTCGGTGATCAATTACGTGATGCGCCGGCGCAGCCGTTTCGGGCGGCTCACCATCATGCAGGGCGTCAAGCACAGCGCAGATCTCATCTGGCGCAGCCGCTACGAGGAATGGGCGCGCGTGCCGGACACGCAGGTGCTGATTGCCGCCAACGTCGGGGCGCCGCTGTGGCCGTGGCATGTCGGGCGCGTCACCGAGCTCTTCGACCAGATCGCGATCGACCCGCGGCACACGATCGCGATGCTGTGCGGGCCGGAGGCGATGATGCAGGTTGCGGTGCGGCAGCTCCTGGCGCGCGCCATGCCGGAGGGTTCGATCTGGCTCAGCATGGAGCGCAGCATGCACTGTGCTGTCGGCCTGTGTGGCCACTGCCAGATCGGCGGGCACTTCGTCTGCAAGGACGGGCCGATTTTTCACTACGGAACGATAAAATCGTTGTTCGGTACGAAGGGGTTCTGATGCAGCCCAAGCCGCGCATAGCCGTTCACAAGTTCGCCTCCTGCGACGGCTGCCAACTCGCGTTTCTTAACCTCGGCGAGGGGCTGCTCGAGCTTGCCGCGCTCGTCGATATCGTACATTTCGCCGAGGCCGGGCCGGTGAATCCCGACGTGCCGGTCGACATCGCCTTTGTCGAGGGTTCGCTCGTCACGCCCGAGGACATCGAGCGCATCCAGCGCATCCGCAAGAACAGCCGCTACCTCGTGACGATCGGGGCGTGCGCCACGGCCGGGGGCCTGCAGGCCCTGCGCAACTTCGCCAATGCGCGCGACTGGGCGGCCGCCATCTACGCGCATCCCGAGTACATCGCGAGCCTCGACACCTCCACCCCGGTGGCGCGCCACGTCCAGGTTGACTTCGAGCTCTGGGGCTGCCCGGTCAACGGGCGGCAGGTGCTCACCGCGCTGCGCGCGCTGCTGTTCGGCGTGGCGCCGCTCGAGGAGCGCGACAAGTTGTGCCTGGAATGCAAGCGCGCGCAGACCGTGTGCGTGCTGGTCGCGAAGGGCACGCCCTGCATGGGGCCGGTGACGCGCACCGGTTGCGGTGCGCTGTGCCCGCGCTTCGGGCGCGATTGCTACGGCTGTTATGGCCCGGCGGAGAGCCTCAACGCCGACGCGCTGGCGCGCCGTTTGCAGGGCTTGGGGCTGCTGCCCGAGCAGGCGGCGCGCCGCTTCCTGTCGATTAACGCCGGCGCGCCGGAGTTCGCCGAGACCGGCGTGAGGCTGCGCCTGTGAGCGAGGGGCGCACGGTCGAGATCAACGTGCCGGTGCTCGCGCGCGTCGAGGGCGAGGGCGCGCTCGAGCTGCGCGTGCGCGGCGGCGAGCTCGAGCTGGTGCGGCTGCGCATCTACGAGCCGCCGCGCTACTTCGAGAAGTTCCTTGAGGGCCGTGACTCCCACGAGGTCCCGGATCTGGTGGCGCGCATCTGCGGGATCTGCCCGGTGGCCTACCAGATGAGCGCGGTGCAGGCGCTCGAGCGAGCGTTCGGCGTCGAGCCCGGGCCGTGGGTGCGCGCGATGCGTCGCGTCCTGTACTGCGGGGAGTGGATCGAATCCCACGCCCTGCACATCCACCTGCTCGCGGCACCCGATTTCCTCGGCTTCGACAACGTCATCGCCATGGCGCAGCGCCATCCGGACGAGGTGCGCCGCGGCCTCAAGCTGCAGGCGCTGGGCAACGAGCTGATTCGCCTGTTCGGCGCGCGCTCAGTGCATCCGGTCGGGGTGTGCGTGGGCGGTTTTCACCACGCGCCGGCCGCCGAGGAGGTTGCGGCGCTGCGCTCGCGCCTGTGCGAGGCGCTGCCGCAGGCGCAGGCGCTGCTCGCCTGGACGGCGCGCTTGCCGCTGCCGGCGAGCGATCAGGACTTCACGTGCGTGGCACTGCGCCACGCGCGCGACTACCCGATGTACGACGGCCGGCTCGTGTCGAGCGCCGGGCTCGATATCGACGTGGTGCAGTACGAGCAGCGCTTTCGCGAGCGGCAAGTGCCGCATTCGACCGCTCTGTACAGCCTGCATGACGGCAAGCCTTATCTGGTCGGTCCGCTGGCGCGGCTGAACCTCAACCTTGACCGGCTGCCGCCGGAGGTCGCGCGCGCGCTCGATGCCACGGGCATCGTCTTTCCCTCGCGCAACATGTACCACAGCATCGTGGCGCGCGCGGTCGAGATTCTCATCGCGCTCACCGAGGCGATCCGGCTGCTCGACGGCTACCGTGTGCCGGCCGCGTCGAAGGCGAGCTTCATCCCGCGCGCGGGCGTGGGTTACGGCGCGACCGAGGCGCCGCGCGGGGTGCTGTGGCACCGCTACGAGGTCACGGGCGACGGGCGCGTGAAGAGCGCGCGCATCGTCCCGCCCACGAGCCAGAACCAGGCGCGCATCGAGGAAGACTTACGTGCCTCGCTCATGGAATACGGGCTCGCGCACTCGGATGCCGAGCTGCGGCAGCGCGCCGAGACGGTGATCCGCAACTACGATCCGTGCATCTCCTGCGCCACGCATTTCCTCGACCTGCGCGTGGTGCGTGAATGAGGTTGCGATGCTGCGCGTGATCGGTATCGGGTCACCCTACGGCGCGGATCGCATTGGCTGGCTGGCGATCGAGCGCCTGCGCACAAGCGAAGCGGCCGCGCGCTGGGGCGCGCGCGTGCAGTTTCACACCGCCGACCGTCCGGGTGCCGGTCTGCTCGCGCAGTGGCGCGGCGCGGCGCAGGTGATCCTGATCGACGCTATGCTGACGGGCGCCGCACCCGGTACGGTGCGGCGCTTTGCGGCGCAGGAGCTCGCGCAGGCGCAGGCGCTGTTGTCGAGCCACGGTTTCGGCGTGCGCGCGGCGCTCGCGCTCGCCGCTGCCCTGGGCGAGCGGCCGGTGTGCCTGGCGGTGTACGGTGTCGAGATCGAACCCGGGGATGGCAGCGCGGGGGAAGAAGCATTGCCGGCGCTGCTCGCTGCGGTCAGCACCGAGATCGAGGAGCAACTGGAGGCGACCCATGCGTGACCGTCTGCGCGTGGCGATCGGGCCGTGCGCGGCGTTGCTGCTCCTTGGCGTGACTGGCGGCGCGCTGGCACAGGCGCCGGAGCTCGTGCGCGCCTCGAACGCGAGCTTTCGCCAGCCGCACGATCTCGTGCTGTCGCCGGACGGTCGGCTGCTCTACGTCGCCGATCTCGGCAACGACGTGGTCCAGGTGCTGGACGCCGATTCGCTCGCCACCGTGGGCGAGATCGGGCGCGGCGAGCTCAACAGTCCGCACGACGTGGCGCTCGATGCGCAGGGGCGGCTGCTCGTAGCCGACAGCGGCAACAACCGCATTGCGCTGTATGCGCTCGAGGGCCGCGGCGGCCAGCGCGTCGGGGAGTGGCGCGGGCCGTTCGTGAGCCCGGAGGGCGTGGTGGCCGCAGCCGACGGGCGCGTGTATGTCACGAGCGTCGGGCGCGACAACATCGCCATGCTGATGGACGGCAAAGTCGTGGCCGAGCGCCATGACCTCAGGCTGCGCCGGCCACACGATGTCGAGTTCGATACCGAGGGGCGCGTGTACGTGGCCGATTCCGGCAATGACCGCATTCTCATCCTCGACCGCGATCTGCAGCCGCTGCGCGCGCTGGCCGGTGCGGGTTTTGGATTCAATGAACCGAAGTACCTGGCGTTCGATGAGCACGGCCGGCTGTACGTGGCCGATCAGGACAACCACCAGGTCAAGATCTTCGATGCCGGGCACCGGCGGCTGTGGGTGATCGGCAGCGGTCGGGCGGGCGCGGGGCCAGGCGAGCTGCGCAAGCCGGAAGGGGTGACGGCGCGCGGCGGGCGGGTGTGGATCGCCGATACTTATAACAACCGCATCGTGCTGTATCGCCTGCCGTGAACGGGCAGAGCCAGCGCTAAGCCGTGTACTATTGGCCCATGCCGCATAATGCAGGAATGACCAAAGGGAGCGTGACGATGATGCGCAGGGTGTTGCTGGTGGCGCTGTGTGCGGTGCCGCTCACCGGGATCGCCAGCGTGACGGCGCCGGCACCAGACAATGGCAAGGCCGCGGCGGTGAAGGAAGCGGTCAGCTCCGAGAAGAAGGTGCAGCCGAGCGAACCGCCCTCGACACCAGTGCGCGGGCAGCTCCTCTATGAGAATCACTGCACGTCCTGCCACGAGAGCACGGTTTACATCCGCGAGCGGCGCCGCGCCAAGACGCTCGCCGACCTGCGCGGCTGGGCGGTGCACTGGTCAACGCACCTGAAGCTTAATTGGGGTGCGGAGGAAGTCGACGACGTGGTGCGCTACCTGAACGGCAAGTTCTACCGGTTTCCCTCCAGCGCCAGGTAGCAAGCGGAGGCGTGCGCCGACCGCTACCCGGCGAGGCCGCGCAGCCAGCGGCCGTAGACCTTCTCGGCGGCTACTTGCAGGCGCGCGATGTGGGCGTCGAGATCGCGGGTCATGGCGCTGGCGTCCTGCACGGTCGGCATGGCGCACGCCGCGGCAATCTCATCGGCGCCGGTGCGCGCCCATTCGCGCACCATGTCAGCCGTCATCTCGATGTGGCACTGCATGGCCAGGGTCTTGCCGATCACGAACGCCTGATTGGCGCAGTCGCGCGAGGCGAGGATGCGCGTGGCTCTGGGCGGGATCGAGAAGGTTTCACCATGCCAGTGGAACACCTCGAAGCTCGCCGGCAGCTCGCCCAGCCAGTCGCGCGCGGCATCGTTGTCGACGCGCTCGACCGGCAGCCAGCCGATCTCTTTGACTGGATTCGCGCTGACCACGCCACCCAGGGCCTTGGCGATGAGCTGCCCGCCGAGGCAATGCCCGAGCACGGGCTTGTCGGCCGCTACCGCCTGCTCGATCAGGCGCGTAACCTGGGGAATCCACGGCAACGGATCGTTGACGCTCATCGGTCCGCCCATGAATACCAGGGCGGAGGCCTGGGCTATGCTTTCGGGAACCGGGTCATGCTGATCGATGCGGATGAGGCGCGTGCGCAAACCGTGGCGTGCGGCGAATTCCGCGAAGTAGCCGGGTCCCTCGTGCGGGGCGTGACGAAAGATGAAGATCTCGGACATGCGTGAATTGTATCGTTCCCGCGCACGCCTGGCAGCGGCGAGCACTGTCGGCGCGTTTCTTTGGGGCATGTTCGGCGCGGTCCATTCTGGTGCAGCGTTCGCGGTGGACAAGGTCACGTTGCACGCGCTGTTCCAGGACAAGGCGATCGTGCTCATCGACGGCACGCGCCGGGTGGTGAAGGCCGGCGAGACCACCCCAGAGGGCGTCAAGCTCATCGCCACCGATACGCGCGAGGAGACTGCGGAGTTCGAGCTCGACGGCCGGCGCCCGGTGCTGCGCCTCGGTGTGGTGACCGCCGCGTTCGCGAGCGCCGCGCGCGGCAGCGTCACCCTGTATGCCGAACCGAGCGGGCACTTCCACGCCGACGGCTTGATCAACGGCACCCCGGTGCGTTTCTTGGTCGATACCGGCGCCACGCTGGTGTCCATGAGCGGCGTGGAGGCGCAGCGCATCGGCATTGACTACAAGAGAATCGGCCGGCCGGGGGTGGCGCAGACCGCCAGCGGTGTGGTGCGAACCTACAATTTCAGGCTCGACAAGGTCCAGGTCGGCGACATCACGCTGCACGGTGTCGAGGCGAGCGCCAAGGACGGGCCGTTCCCCCGCGAGATCCTGCTCGGTATGTCGTTTCTCAGCCGCGTGGACATGAAGCGCAGCGGCGAGCGCCTCGAGATGGAACAGCGCTTCTGAGGAAGACCGGCGCGCTGGCGCAATGGCCTAGGCGGTGCACGGCGCCGCAGTCTTGTCCTTCTTGATCATGGCGTAGGCCGAGTGGTTGTGGATGGACTCGAAGTTCTCCGACTCCACCACGTAGGCGTCGATGCGCTCGTCCTTGTTGAGCCGGGCGGCGACATCGCGCACCATGTCCTCGACGAATTTCGGGTTGTCGTAGGCGCGCTCGGTCACGTACTTCTCGTCCGGGCGCTTCAGCAGCCCGTACAGCTCACAGCTCGCTTCCTTCTCCACCAGGTCGATCAGGTCTTCGACCCACACGAAGGTATTGGTGCGCACCGTTACCGTCACGTGCGAGCGCTGGTTGTGCGCGCCGTAGTTGGAGATCTCCTTGGAGCACGGGCAGAGGCTCGTCACCGGGACGACGACCTTGATGGTCATGATGTAGCGGCCCTGCCGGATCTCGCCGAGGAAGGTCACCTGGTAGTCCATCAGCGCCTTCACGCCCGACACCGGTGCGGCCTTGTTGATGAAGTACGGGAAGCTCATCTCGATGTGGCCGGTTTCCGCCTCGAGGCGGCTCGCCATCTCGGCCAGCATGTCGCGGAAGGACTCGACCGAGATCTCCATGTCGTGGGCGTTCAGGATCTCCACGAACCGCGACATGTGCGTGCCCTTGAAGTTGTGCGGCAGCTCCACGTACATGTTGAAGTTGGCGATGGTGTGCTGCACGCCCTGCGAGCGGTCCTTGACCAGCACCGGGTGGCGGATGTCCTTGATCCCGACCTTGTCGATCGGCAGGCGCCGGGTGTCGGGGGTGCTTTGCACGTCAGCGATGGGATCGAGCTGAGGGGCGCGGGGCAAGGATGCCCCGCCTGCGCTTTCAGCGATGGGATCGAGCTGAGGGGCGCGGGGCAAGGATGCCCCGCCTGCGCTTTCAGCGATGGGATCGAGCTGAGGGGCGGCGCGAGCGAGGGATGGCGTGCCTGCGGATTCAGCGATGCCCACGGGCTGGACTTTGGACTTGGTGACTTGCATGGCGATGGTCTCTCGGGCTCCTTGAATCGGGCCGCCAACTTACAAAAGTTGACCAAATCGGTCAAGCTTAGCGGTTATCCGCCCGGACGCTGACCCCCTGGGGCAGGTACTGAAGGATCGTACGCCGGATGCCGGCAGCGTCCAAGCCATATTGGGCGAGCAGCGCGCGGCTGTCGCCGTGCTCGGGGAATTCATCGGGAAGCCCGAGGTTGACAACCGGCGTGGTCATGCCGGCCTCGGCCAGGCACTCGTTGACCGCCGAACCGGCGCCGCCGGCCACGACGTTTTCCTCGACCGTCACGAGCAGGCCGTGACGGCGGGCCAGCTCGACCACCAGCTCCTCGTCGAGCGGCTTCACGAAACGCATGTTCACCACCGTGGCGCCGTAGGCCGCGCCGGCTTCAAGCGCCGGCGCCAGCATGGTGCCGAAGGCGAGGATCGCGATGTTTTTACCGTGCCGGCGGACCTCGGCCTTGCCGATTGGGAGGGCCTGCATGTCGCTTTCGACCGGCACGCCCGGTCCGCTGCCGCGCGGGTAGCGCACCGCCGCCGGCCCATTGAGCTGAAATCCGGTGTACAGCATCTGGCGGCATTCGTTCTCGTCGGCCGGTGCCATGACCGTGATGTTGGGCAAGCAGCGCAGGTAGGTGAGATCGAAGATGCCACCGTGGGTGGCGCCGTCGGCGCCGACGATGCCGGCGCGGTCGATGGCAAAAAGCACCGGCAGGTTCTGCAGGCACACATCGTGGATCAACTGATCGTAGGCGCGCTGCAGGAAGGTGGAGTAAATCGCCACCACCGGCTTCATGCCGTCGCACGCGAGGCCCGCCGCGAAGGTCACCGCATGCTGCTCGGCGATGCCAACGTCGAAATAGCGGTTGGCGTAGCGGGTCGAGAACTCGACCAGTCCCGAGCCCTCGCGCATGGCGGGCGTGATGCCGATGAGGCGCACGTCGCGCGCGGCCATGTCGCACAACCACTCGCCGAACACTTGCGTGTAGGTCTTGCCGGTCGGCTTCTTCTCCATCTTGCCGGTGGCCGGGTCGAACGGCGTGACGCCATGGTAGACGCACGGGTCGCCCTCGGCCGGCTCGTAACCCTTGCCCTTGCGCGTGACGACGTGCAGGAAGCGCGGGCCTTTCTGGCGGCGCAGGTTGCGCAGCGTACTGATGAGGGTGGGCAGGTCGTGGCCGTCGATCGGACCGAAGTACTGGAAGCCCAGCTCCTCGAACAGGGTGGAGGGCACGAACATGCCCTTGACGTGCTCCTCCCAGCGCTTGGCGAACTCGAGCATCGGCGGCACGGTCGACAGCACGGTCTTGCCGCCTTCGCGCACACGCGTGAAGGCCCGCCCCGAGAGGATGCGCGCCAGGTAGTTGGACATCGCCCCGACGTTGGGCGAGATCGACATGTCGTTGTCGTTGAGAATCACGAGCAAGTCGGCGCGGACATCGCCCGCATTGTTGAGCGCCTCGAAGGCCATGCCGGCCGAGAGCGCCCCGTCGCCGATCACCGCCACGACCTTGCGGTCGGTCGCCGTGCGTGCCGCCGCCACGGCCATGCCGAGCGCGGCGCTCACCGAGGTCGACGAGTGACCGGCGCCGAAGGCGTCGTATTCGCTTTCGCTGCGGCGCGTGAATCCGGAGATGCCGCCGGTTTGGCGCAGGGTTGGCATGCGGTCACGCCGGCCAGTGAGGATCTTGTGCGGGTAGCTCTGGTGGCCTACGTCCCAGACCAGCCGGTCATCCGGGGTGTTGTAGACGTAATGCAAGGCGATGGTGAGCTCGACGACCCCGAGGCTCGAGGACAGGTGCCCGCCAGTGCGGGAGACCGTGTCGATCAGGTAGCGGCGGATCTCACCGGCGAGCTCCGGCAGTTCCTCGTCATCGAGCCGGCGCAGGTCGGCCGGCGAGTCGATGGTCGGCAGCAGGCGGTATTCGGGGCTCGCGTCCACGGGCTACTGGGTGCGTTCGATGATGTACCCGGCCAGGTCGGCCAGCAGCCTGGCATTATCCCCCAGGGGGCGGAGGCTTTCGAGGGCCTGGGCGTGCAGCTCCCGGGCGCACCGCCTGGCGCCGGCAAGCCCGAGCAGCGCCGGGTAGGTGGGTTTGCCGCGCGCCTCGTCGGCCCCCGCGGTCTTGCCGATCATGGCGGTCTCGCCCTCGACATCGAGGATATCGTCGACGATCTGAAAAGCGAGCCCGATGGACTGCCCGTATCGGTCCAGGGCGTCGAGCACGGTAGTGGGTGCCCCGTCCCGAGCGAGCGCCCCGAGCATGACGGCGGCGCGGATCAGCGCCCCGGTCTTGCGCGTGTGCATGTCCTGCAATGCCTCGAGCGTGAGCTGCCTGCCGACCGCGGCAAGATCAATGGCCTGGCCGCCGGCCATGCCGGTCGACCCGCTCGCGCGCGCCAGGGTGGTGACCATCTCCAGGCGCCGTGCGGGGGGCAGTGCGAGCGCCGGATCGGCGGCGAGCAGCTCGAAGGCGAGGGTTTGCAGGGCATCGCCCACGAGCAACGCTGTGGCCTCGTCGTAGGCGCGGTGGCAGGTCGGCTTGCCGCGCCGCAGGTCGTCGTCATCCATGCACGGCAGGTCGTCGTGCACGAGCGAGTAGGCGTGAATCAGCTCGACGGCGCAGGCCGGCACATCGAGTATGTCCGGCGGCACGCCGAGGGCCTCGCCCGCAGCGTACACCAGGCAGGCGCGCACGCGCTTGCCGCCATCGAGGCTGGCATAACGCATGGCCTGGTGCAGGCGCTGCGGCGGGCTGTCAGCGGCCGGCAGGCGCGCGTCGATCGCACGCTGCACGCGCGCCTGCAATTCGCTCAGGTTCTCGAGGAATTCGGACAATGCCGGATGTGTCGTGTCGTGGAGTAAGCAGTGTAGCGGCTAGCGCGCTGTCCGTGCCACGCTGGGCCGGTCGGTTGACGGGAACCGCGGTTGCGCGCGCGGCGGCGACCCGGCCGGCGGACGGCCCTCAATGCCGGGGCTGCCCGAACAGCCGAGCGGCCTCACGACCTAGTTGGCGAGTGGGACATTGACGGCCAGCTCGTACTTGATGGCGGCGCGGATCTTGTTCTCGATCTGCAGATAACGTGCGGTCTTCTTGGCTGGCAGCACCTTGTTGAGCTTCGGCGCGTAGGTCTTCATGAGCTTGGCCTCGGCCTCGTGGAGCGCGATGAGCTCTTCGATCGCCTTCTTGGCCTTGTCATCGGTAAACGTGCCGGCGCGCTGGTCGGCGGCATAACTGTCGATCAGCTTGGCCGTGCGCTGGTTGATCGCCTCGAGGTCCTTCTGATATGCCTCGTAGACGGGCCAGAATCCCTTTGCCTCAGATTCGGTGAGGTCCATGTTCGAGGCCACCAACAGCTTCCTGTCGGCCTTGACCTTGTCACGCAGGATCTGCATGTTGTCGGCCGGTTTGTCGGCGGCTGGCGCCTTTTGCGGTTGTTGTGCCATCGCCGTGGTCATGGCAATCGCGAGCGCGCATGCGAGCGCGGCATTCAAGAGCTTCATTCGTGCCTTCTCCTTGTTGTTGGGAAAAACCTGTTTGGGTCCCCAATGCCAATGGCAGGCACGGACAGGGAACCAGCATCGCGCGCCGCGGCAAGACTAATACGGTGAACCGGCGGTCGCAACGGCGGGTCCACCCTCGCGCCGCCGCGGCGCGTGTCCCGCGCGCACTCGGTGTTACAGTTGAAACCGGCCTGACCGGCAATGTCGGCGCGGCCAACGACCATCCTGCACAGGAGTTGATTGATGTCCGTTCACGTGCTCGCCGGGCAGCCCGCCCCCGCCTCACTTCTCGCCAACCTTCCGCGGCTCATTACCGCCTATTACAGCGAGACGCCGGATCCGGCCGATCCGGCGCAGCGCGTTGCATTCGGGACTTCGGGCCATCGCGGTTCGGCATTCCGGCGCTCGTTCAACGAGGCGCACATCCTCGCGGTGACGCAGGCCATCTGTGACTACCGCCGGCAACGCGGCATCGGCGGGCCGCTCTACCTCGGCATGGATACGCACGCGCTTTCCGAGCCGGCATTCGCGAGCGCCCTCGAGGTGCTGGCGGGGAACGGCGTGGAGGTGATGATCGACCGCGACGGCGGCTATACGCCAACCCCGGTGATCTCGCACGCGATACTTACCTACAACCGCGGGCGTCGCCAGGGGCTGGCCGACGGCATCGTGATCACACCGTCGCACAATCCACCGGAAGACGGCGGCATCAAGTACAACCCGCCGCACGGCGGACCTTCCGAGACCTCGATCTCGGGCGCGATCGAAACCGCGGCCAACAGCCTGCTCGCTGCCAATCTGCGCGCGGTGAAGCGCATGCCGCTCGCGCAGGCGCGTTCGGCTGCGACCACCCATCGGCACGATTACATCGGCGCCTATGTCGGTGACCTGGAAAATGTCCTCGACCTGGAAATGGTGCGCGCCGCCGGCGTGCGTATCGGCGTTGACCCCTTGGGCGGCGCGGCCGTGGCCTACTGGGGACCGATCGCCGAGCGTTACCGCCTCAACATCGAGGTGGTGAACCCCGCGGTCGATGCCACGTTCCGCTTCATGCCGCTCGATTGGGACGGCAGGATCCGTATGGACTGTTCCTCACCGTACGCCATGAGCGCGCTCATCGCGCTGCGCGATCGCTTCGACGTCGCGTTCGGCAACGACACCGACACCGACCGGCACGGGATCGTCACGCGTTCCGCCGGGTTGCTCAATCCAAACCACTATCTCGCCACCGCCATTGATTACCTGTTCACGCACCGGCCGCAATGGCGGGCGGACGCGGCGGTCGGCAAGACGGTGGTAAGCTCGAGTCTTATCGACCGAGTCGCCGCGGGGCTGGGGCGGCGACTGTACGAGGTACCGGTCGGATTCAAGTGGTTCGTGACCGGGCTTGCCAACGGGACGCTCGGGTTCGCCGGCGAAGAAAGCGCCGGCGCAAGTTTCCTGCGCCGCGACGGGTCGGTGTGGACCACCGACAAGGACGGCATCATCCTGGGGCTGCTGGCGGCGGAGATGATGGCGCGGCGCGGCCGCGATCCGGGCGAGCTCTATCAGGACCTCACGCAACAACACGGCGCACCCGTCTACGAACGCATCGACGCGCCGGCCACGCCGGCGCAGAAATCGCGCCTCGCCAAGCTGTCACGCGAGGAGGTCAGGGCAACCGCCCTGGCGGGCGAGCCGATCGAGGCGATCCTGACGCACGCCCCGGGCGACGGCAACGCCATCGGCGGGCTCAAGGTGATGACGCCAAACGGCTGGTTCGCTGCGCGCCCTTCCGGCACCGAGGACGTCTACAAGATCTACGCCGAGAGTTTTCTCGGCCGCGAGCACTTGACGCGCATCCAGAACGAGGCGCGCGCGCTCGTCTCATCGGCGCTCGGCGCCGACTAGCTCAGAAGGCGAAGCCGATGTCGAGGCGTCCGAGCGTGATGTCCGGCGTGCTCGAGGCTTTGTCGACGTCGATCCACTGCTTGCCGATGCTGGCGCGCAGGAAGAACGACTCACGGATGTCCCAGCACACGCCGAGTGCCGCGTTGTAGGAAAACTCGGTCGCAGTATAGGTTGGCGGATACGGATAGCACACGTAGCCCCACCACGGATCCCAATAGCAGCCCGTGCTGGGCAAGCCCGCCGCAATCTTGCTGTCGACCCAGGTCCAGCCGAGACCACCGGGGACGAAGGGCGTGAGGCGCGCCGGCGAGAAATAATTAGGTCAGATTGAGCTGCGTGGAGCTGGTGTCGGCACGACCGGTGATTTGCCATGTTGAGCCGGGCGGGTCGAAAACCGCGGTGGCGGTGTAGTTCATCGGGCTCCAGCTGAAATCCAGGCTCAGCGCCCGTTGGTCGCTGAAGTTGTAGCCGATGCCAAAGCCTCAGCCGAGCGCATCGTCCAGGTCGGCTGTCGCGCCGCCGTTGAAGTCAAAAGTCGCCCCGTCGGCGTAACGCGCCTGTAGCGTCATCTCCCACTTGTCCTTGCGGGCCGCGCTGGCGTCCACGTTCAACAGCAGTGTTGCCATGACGGTAGCGGCAATAGCCGGAATACGTGACGGCGTTTTCATTGCCTCACTCCTTCGATACGTGCCTGGGTTCATTGCGATCGGCGTGGACCCCCCGCGATTACTCGTCGCTGTCTTCCAGCTCCAGCGGCTCGGTTTTGAGCTCCTTGCCTTCTTGCACGAGTTTTTCCACGCGCTGCTCGGCTTCCTTGAGACCCTGCTGGCAGGTGCGCGTCAATTCGATGCCGCGCTGGAACGACTTCAATGCCTCTTCGAGGCTCTGGTCGCCAGCCTCCATCTTCTCGACGATCTTTTCAAGCTCGGCGAGCGCCGCTTCAAAATCCGGGAGGGTGCTGGACTTTTTGGCCACGTGGTTTGCGCAGGTGATTCGAAGGTGCCGCTAACGCTAGCGCAGCGCCTCGGGCAGCGTCAAATCGCGTGGTGGGCTTGCGCGTCTTGGTGCCTTTTG
>CAYZVX010000068.1:0-14185 GCA_964482055.1 uncultured Acidiferrobacteraceae bacterium | reverse complement strand
ATCGCCGACTTCACCGTCACCGGCGAGATGCTCAAGTACTTCATCCGCAAGGTGCACGAGAATCGCCTGCTGCAACCGAGCCCGCGCATCGTGATCTGCGTGCCGTGCGGCTCCACCCAGGTCGAGCGCCGCGCCATCCGCGAGGCCGCCATGTCGACCGGCGCGCGCGAGGTCTACCTGATCGAGGAGCCGATGGCCGCGGCGATCGGCGCCGACCTGCCGATCCTCGATCCGACCGGCTCGATGGTGCTCGACATCGGGGGTGGCACCAGCGAGGTCGGCGTCATTTCGCTCGGCGGCATCGTCTACTCGCACAGCCTGCGGATCGCCGGCGACAAGATGGACGAGGCGATCGTCAACTACGTGCGCCGCAAATACGGCATCCTGATCGGCGAGGCCACCGCCGAGCAGGTCAAGAAGGACATCGGCACCGCCTGGCACGCGAGCGAGGCGCGCGAGATAGAGATCAAGGGCCGGCACATCGCCGAGGGCGTGCCGCGCAGCGTCGTGGTCAATAGCCTCGAGGTGCACGCGGCGCTGTCCGAGTGCCTGACCGGCATCGTCACCGCCATCAAGAGCGCGCTCGAACAGACTCCACCGGAGCTCGGCGCCGACATCGCGGAGAAAGGCATGGTCGTCTCTGGCGGCGGCGCGCTGCTGCGCGACATCGACCGCATGCTGTCCGAGCAGACCGGCCTGCCCGTCATCATTACCGAAGATCCGCTCACCTGCGTGGTGCGTGGCTGCGGACGTGCGCTCGTGGAGGCCGAGACCCTCGGCGATGTGTTCGTCTACGAATAGGACATGATCACCGTCTTCGGCTGGTCGCTGCGGGCCCCGTCCCAGACCACCCGTTTCGTTGTGCTGGTCGGACTGTCAGTGGCGCTGATGGTGCTCGACTATCGCGGTCAGCAGCTCGAGCGGGTCCGCGCAGCCTTGAGCGTGCTCGCGATTCCCGTGCACTACGTTGCGGCGCTGCCGGGGCGCCTCATCGACGGTGTGTCCGACTTCCTCGCCGGCAGCCGCGCCCTGCGCGAGGCGAACGACCGCCTGCGCGCCGCCAACGCTGAGCTCAACGCCAGGCTGCAGCTGTTCGAGGCGCTCGAGCAGGAAAACGCCCGGCTGCGTGACATGCTCGGCTCGGCGCAGCGCGTCGCCGACCAGGTGATGTCCGCCGAGATCCTCGAGGCCAGCCCCGAGCCGTTCTCGCGCCACATCGTTCTCGCCCGCGGCGAGCGCCACGGCGTGCGCCCGGGCCAGCCGGTCATCGACGCGCACGGCATCATGGGACAGATCACGCACGTTGCGCCCTTCACCAGCCGCGCCACGCTGATCACGGATGCCGGGCACGCCATTCCGGTGCTGGTCAACCGCAGCGGGTTGCGCGCGCTCGTGTTTGGCACCGGTGACGCCGATACCCTCAAGGTGCCATACCTCACGGCCGGCGCCGACATCCGCGAGGGCGACCTGCTCGTGAGCTCCGGCATGGGCGGCTCGTTCCCGCCGGATTACCCGGTGGCGCGCGTGACCAAGATCGTCAACAACCCGAACGAGGCGTTCCTCGAGATCAGGGCAAGGCCAGCGGCGCAGCTCAACCACGGCAAGCAGGTGATGGTGATCCATCGCGTCACCAAGCTGGCGCCCACACCGGCCCCGCCATCGCCGGCGGTGGGGGCCGCCAAAACCACCGCGCCGGTCGCGAAAACTTCGCCGCCGGCGCCGGGCGCTGCCGGCGCCGGTGCGCCCGCGCCCCTGCAATGAGCACGCCGTCCGTGGCCAAGGGCCGGCTGGTTCTCGCGGCCACCTTCGCCATTGCCCTGCTGCTCGCGATCATGCCCGGACCGGTGTGGGCCGAGCCGTTCCGTCCCGACTGGGTGGGGCTCGTGCTTGTGTACTGGGTCCTGGCCGCACCGCAACGCGTGGGTGTGGGCACCGGCTGGACGCTTGGCCTGGCCTTGGACGTGCTGCAGGGGGCGATCCTCGGCAGCAACGCGCTGGCCAAGGCCCTGATCGCATTCATCACGCTCAAGCTGCATCTCAAGCTACGCATGTTCCCGCGCTGGCAACAGGCGGTGGCCGTGTTGATCCTGCTGCTGATGAATCAATTGCTGGTGTTGTGGATTCGCGGGTTCGTCGGGCGCGCGCCCGAGACCTGGGTGTACTGGACGCCGAGCATCGTCGGCATGCTCGTGTGGCCATGGCTGTTCGTGGTGCTGCGCGACCTGCGCCGGCGCTACCACATCAGTTAGTCCGATGCTGAACATTCCACTGAAGGACTACTTCCGCGAATCGCGGTTGTTCAACTCGCGGCTGTCGATCGCCGCCGTGGCGATGGCGATCCTGAGCCTGCTGCTGGTGGCGCGCTTGGGCTACCTGCAGCTCGTCAGCCACCGTCACTATGCCACGCTCTCCCAGGCCAACCGCGTGCGCCCGATCCCGATCCCGCCGGTGCGCGGACTGATCCTCGACCGCCATGGCGTGGTGCTGGCCCAGAACTTCCCCGTCTACACCCTCGAGGTCATCCCGGAACAGGTCGACGATATCAATGCCACGCTCGATGAGCTCCGGCAGCTGGTGCGCATCACGGAAAGCGACGAAAAGAGCTTTCGCAAGCAGCTGCGCGAACGGCCGCGCTTCGAGGCGCTCACGCTGCGCACGCACCTGACCGAGGAGGAGGCCGCGCGCGTGGCGGTGCGCCGCCCCTACCTGCACGGCGTGGAGCTGCAGGCGCGGCTGCAGCGCCACTATCCGCTCGGGGGCCTCGGCGTACACGCCGTGGGCTACGTCGGGCGCATCAGCGACGCCGACCTCGAGCGCATCGACAAGAATGCCTACCGCGGCACCCGCCACATCGGCAAGCTCGGCGTCGAGGCCGCGTACGAGGAGCGCCTGCTCGGCCAGGTTGGCTTCGAGAAGGTCGAGACCACGGCGCGCGGGCGTGCCCTGCGCACGCTCGAGCGCGTGGCGCCGCTCGCGGGCAGCAACCTGGTGCTCGGCCTCGACGCCCGGCTACAGGCGGTCGCCGAGGAGGCCCTCGGCAAGCGCCGCGGGGCGGTGGTGGCGCTCGAACCCTCGACCGGCACCATCCTCGCGTTCGCCAGCACGCCGACCTATGATCCGAATCCCTTCGTCAACGGCATCGACAGCGATTCCTACAAGGCGCTGCTCGATGATCCGGACAAGCCCCTGATCAACCGCGCCCTCAACGGCCAGTACGCGCCGGGCTCGACCATCAAGGTGTTCTTCGGGCTGCTCGCGCTCGCCGACCCACGCTTCGACGCCGGCAAGCCGATCGGCTGTGGCGGCGGGTTTTCGCTGCCCGGCAGCAGCCACGTGTTCCGCGACTGGAAGAAGGGCGGCCACGGGTTCGTCGCACTGCACGACGCCATCGTCCAGTCCTGTGACGTCTACTTCTATCGCCTGGCCACGACCCTCGGGCCGGAGACGCTGCGCGACTTTCTCGCGCCATTCGGCTTCGGGCGCAGAACCGGCGTCGATCTGCCGAGCGAGTCCGAAGGCCTGCTGCCTTCGCCGGCCTGGAAGGCGGCGCGCGGTCAGAAGTGGTACGCCGGCGAAACCGTCGTCACCGGCATCGGCCAGGGTCTGTTGCTCGCCACACCGCTGCAGCTTGCCTCGGCCGTTGCCACGCTCGCCAACGGCGGGGTGCGCCTTAAGCCCCGCCTGCTGCGGGCAATCGAGCAGCCGGGCGGCCGGGAGCGCGAGGAGCTGACGGCGGAAAAGCTGATCGAAATCGAGCCCGGCGCGCGCGCGCATCTCGATGCCCTGATCAACCACATGGTCGGCGTGGTGCACGAGAACAAAGGGACCGCCTACGGGATCGGCTGGAACGCGCCGTACAAGATCGCCGGCAAGACCGGCACCGCGCAGGTCAAGAGCATCGCGCAGGGCGCGGCCTACAGCGAGGCGGCCACGCCCGAGCGGCTGCGCGACCACGCCTTGTTTATCTCGTTCGCGCCGGTCGAGAATCCCCAGGTGGCGGTCGCCGTAGTGGTCGAGAACGGCGGCCATGGCAGCTCGGCGGCCGCGCCCATCGCGCGCAAGGTCATGGACCAGGTGATCCTTGGCAAGGTCCAGCGCACGCCGCCGCCCGCCCCGGTGAGCGAGAATGACGAATGACGGAGGCGGTGAACGGTGATCAGTGAACGGTGAACTGTGAGCACCGCCCCACGGATCACTGTTCACTGATCACTAGCAACAAATGAATCGATTGCATCTCGACAAGACGCTGTTCTACGCGCTGCTCGTGCTGGCCGGCCTGAGCGTCGCGGTGATCTACAGCGCGAGCGGCAAGAGCCTCGCGGCGACCGGCGCGCATCTCGTGCGCCTGGCGCTCGGCTTCCTCGTGATGTTCGCCCTCGCCCAGGTGCGCCCCGACACCCTCGAGCGCTGGACGCCGTATCTGTTCGGCGCGGGTGTCGCGCTGCTCGCGGTAGTCATGGCCGTGGGGGTCACCGGCAAGGGGGCGCAGCGCTGGTTGAGCCTCGGTTTCATCCGCTTCCAGCCCTCCGAGATCATGAAGCTCGCCGTCCCCATGATGGTCGCCTGGTATCTCTCGCGCGCGAGCCTGCCGCCCAGCTGGACCCGCCTGGCCGTGGGTTTTGTCATCATCCTGTTGCCGGTCGTCATGATAGCCCGCCAGCCCGACCTCGGCACCGCGCTCCTGGTGGCGGCGGCGGGCTTCTTCGTGCTGTTCCTTGCCGGCCTGCAGTGGCGCGTGCTCGGCGGCCTGGTGGTGGCGGCGCTCGCGGCCGTGCCGTTCGCCTGGCATTACCTGCACGACTACCAGCGCAAGCGCGTCCTCACGCTCCTCGATCCGCAGGCCGATCCGCTCGGCAGCGGCTATCACACCATCCAGTCGATGATCGCGGTGGGTTCGGGCGGTTTCTACGGCAAGGGCTGGCTCAACAGCACCCAGGCGCACCTCGAGTACCTTCCGGAGTCCTCGACCGATTTCATCTTCGCGGTGTTCTCCGAGGAGTTCGGCCTGATCGGCAGCCTGCTGCTGCTCGGGCTTTACCTGTTGATCGCCGCGCGCACCCTGATCATCGCCTACCTCGCCCAGGACACGTTCACGCGCCTGCTGGCCGGCAGCCTCGGCCTCACGTTCTTCATCAATTTCTTCGTCAACATGGGCATGGTCACCGGGATCCTGCCGGTGGTTGGCATCCCGCTGCCGATCTTCAGCTACGGTGGCACCGCGATCCTCACCCTCATGGCCGCCTTCGGTGTGCTCATGAGCATCCACACACATCGCAAGCTGGCCGAGGGATAGGCGTGCGCGCGACACAGCGCCTGCTGCTCGTGGCTCTGCTGGCCAGCGGCGCGGCGCACGCCGTGCCGCTCGCGGAGTTTCCCGAGCTCGGCGCGTTCATCGACGAGATGGCCGCCCGCCACGGCTACTCGGCCAGCGCCCTCGGTGAGCTTTTCACCCAGGTCGAGATCAAACCCGAGATCGTGGCGGCCATCGAGCGCCCGGCCGAGGCCCGGCCCTGGTACGAGTACCGGCTGCGCTTCATCGACCGCAAGCGCATCGATGGCGGTGTGCGTTACTGGCGGGAGCACGCGGCGACGCTCGAGCGCGCCGAGGACCAGTTCGGCGTGCCGCCGCAGGTGATCGTGGCGCTGATCGGCATCGAGACCGACTATGGTCGCAACGCCGGTCGCTTTCGCGTGGCCGATGCGCTCACCACCCTGACGCTGCGGTATCCGCCGCGCGCGGCGTTCTTTCGCCGCGAGCTCGAGGAGTACCTGCTCCTTACGCGCGACCTCGGCGTCTCGCCGCTGCACATCAAGGGCTCCTACGCCGGGGCGATCGGCATCCCGCAGTTCATTCCCTCGAGCTATCGCCGCTATGCCGTGGACTTCGACGGTGACGGCCGGCGCGACCTGATCGGCAATGCGGCCGACGCCATCGGCAGCATTGCAAACTTCCTGGTCCGCCACGGCTGGCAGCCGAAGGCGCCCGTAACCGACGAGGTGCGCATCGAGGGCGCGCGCCACTTCTGGGTCGAGCAGCTCGGCGTGAAGCCCGCGCTCACGGTGCAGCAGCTCGTGAGCTACGGGATCTTTCCCCGGCGCCATCACGGGGGCGAGCTGCGCGCAGCGCTGATTGCCCTCGAGGGTGAGGATGGACCGCTCTACCGCGTCGGCTACCAGAACTTCTATGCCATCACCCGCTATAATCGCAGCAAGCGCTACGCCATGGCGGTTTACGAGCTCGCCGAGCTGCTGCGCGCCGAATACGAGAATCCGTGATGCCAAGACCGTTGCTGCTGTTGCCCCTGCTGCTCGGCCTGGCGGCGTGCGCCTACACGCGCCCTGGCGGCTACTACGAGGACGACGGCCCCGGCGTCGCGGCGGTCGACGTGTCGCAGATTCCGGACGCCGTGCCCAGGGCCGAGCCGCGCGCGAGCCGCGGCAACAGTCCCTACAGCGTGAACGGCGTCGGATACACGCCGCTTGCCGATGCGCGCGGCTATCGCGAGCGCGGTGTGGCCTCCTGGTACGGCAAGAAGTTTCATGGGCGGCGCACCTCGAGCGGCGAGACCTACGACATGTATGCCATGACGGCCGCCCACAAGACCTTGCCGCTGCCCTCCTACGTACGCGTGCGCAATCTCGAGAATGGCCGCGCGGCCATCGTGCGCGTCAATGACCGTGGGCCGTTCCTGCACAACCGCCTGATCGACCTGTCGTACGCCGCGGCCGCCAAGCTCGGTGTCGTCGGCAGCGGCACCGGCATCGTCGAGGTCGAGGCGGTCATGCCCGAGGACGCCACGCCGCGCGTAGCGGGCGCACCGCCAGCGGGATTACCTGCACCCCCCGCCATCGACCCCGTGCCGCCGCGCCTGTTTGTGCAAGTCGGGGCGTTCGCGCAATGGGAGAACGCCAACAGCCTGCGCGCCCGGCTCGAGGCCGCCGCGGTACAGCCCGTCACGGTCCAGGCCGCGGTCGGCGCGCTCGGCGGCGTCGATGGCAAGGCGGTTTACCGCGTGCGCGTCGGGCCGCTGGCGAGCGTGGAGGACAGCGATCGGCTGACCGAACGCGTGGCCGAGCTCGGGATCGGGCGCGCCATCGTTGTCGTCGAGTGATGCGCGCTCGCGCGCCTGGCGCTCGCATGGCCCGCTCGACGTCGTTGCTCATCGCCACCTGGCTCATGGCCGGCACAGTCGGCGCGGCACCGGCAGCCGCGGCAGCGAGCGCACCGGCCGTTGCCGCCGAGGCATGGCTGCTCATGGACCACGCGAGTGGCCAGGTCCTTGCCGAGCACGCGCCGGACCGGCCGCTCGCGCCGGCGAGCCTCACCAAGCTCATGACCGCCTACCTGCTCTTCGAGCAGCTCGACGCCGGGGCGCTGCGCGCCGATGAGCCCATCCGCATCAGTGCGCGCGCCGCGGCGCTGAACGGCTCGCGCCTGCAGCTCGCCGCCGGCGAGGAGGTGGCGCTCGAGGACCTGCTCAAGGCCATGCTGGTGCGCTCCGCCAATGACGCGGCGGTCGCGCTCGCCGAGCGCGCCGCGGGCGAGGAGACGCGCTTCGTCGCCGCCATGAACGCCAAGGCCCGGCAGCTCGGGCTCACCGCCACGCATTTCGAGAATCCCACTGGCCTCGACCACGCGGCGCAGCGCTCGAGCGCGCGCGACATGTCGCGCCTGGCGAGCGCGCTGATCCGTGACTTCCCCGCGCACTACCGGCGCTACTTCGCGCTGCGCGAATTCGCCTTCCACGGAGTGCGCCATTACAACCGCAACCTCCTGCTGTGGCGCAGCGATCGCGTCGACGGAATCAAGACCGGCCGCACGCCGGCGGCCGGTTACTGCCTGATCGCCTCGGCGCAGCGCGATGACATGCGACTCATTGCGACGGTGCTGGGTGCGCCGAACGAGGATGCGCGCGTGCAGGGCGCCGAGCGGCTGCTGGCCTACGGATTCGATCATTTCGAGACGCACCTCGTTCAGCGGCGCGGGCAGCCGGCCGCTCAGGCCCGGGTGTGGTTGGGCGCGGCGGACACGGTGCCGGTCGGCCCCGCGGACAGTCTGTACGTGACGCTCCCGCGCGGCGCCGAGCAGCGCCTGCAGCGGCGCATCACGCTGGCCGAGGAGTTGTACGCGCCGATACGCGCCGGGCAGAGGCTCGGCGCGCTGCGGCTCGACTTCGACGGGCGCACGCTCGCCGAACATCCGCTCGTGGCGCTCGCCGACTTGGCCGCCGGCAACGCCGTGCAGCGCGCCTTCGACCGGCTGCTGCTGTGGCTGCGCTGACCCATCACCACGCGCGAGCGATCCGATGGCCATGATCTTCCCAATGAAGCAGGTCTACCTCAACGGCGCGTTCGTCCCGCCGCAGGAGGCCACCGTCTCGGCGTTCGACCGCGGGTTCATCTTCGGCGACGGCGTCTACGAGGTCATCCCGGTGTTCGGCGGCCGCCTGTTCCGGCTGCCGCAGCACCTCGCGCGGCTCGAGGCGAGCCTCGCGGCCATCCGGCTCGCCAATCCGCTCACCGAGCGCGAGTGGCGCGAGGTGCTGACACGGCTGATCGTCGACCAGGGCGCGGGCGATCAGTCGGTCTACCTGCAGGTCACGCGCGGGGTCGCTCCGCGCGATCACGCCTTCCCGCGCGATACCCGGCCGACCGTCTTCGCCTACGCCCAGCCGCTCCGCTATCCCTCGGCCGAACAGGTCGCGCAGGGCATCAGCGCCATCACCGCGACCGACATCCGCTGGGACCGCTGCGATATCAAGGCCATTGCGCTGCTCGCCAACGCGCTGCTGCGCCAGCAGGCGATCGACGCCGGCGCCGCCGAGGCGATCCTGGTGCGCGAGGGTGTGGTGACGGAAGGCGCCGCCAGCAACGTGTTCATCGTGCGCGGCGGGCATCTGATCACCCCGCCCAAGGGACCGTGGATACTCCCGGGCATCACGCGCGACCTGGTGCTGGAGCTGGCGCGCGCGCATCGCCTATCCTGTGCCGAGGAAATGTTCGGCGAGCGCGAGCTGCTGAGCGCCGATGAAGTCTGGATCACCAGCTCCGCCAAGGAGATCATGCCGGTGACCACGATCAACGGCCAGCCGGTGGGCAGTGGGCGGCCGGGGCCGCTGCACGCGCGCCTGCTTGCGCTCTATCGCGAGTACAAGCTCAATTTCTGCGCCGGCAAGGCCGTCTGACCGGCTCGGCGCATGGACATCGTGATTCGTCAGCTCGGGCGGCGCGATTACGCCGAAACGCTGCGCGCGATGCAGGCGTTGACCGCTACGCGCACAGCCGCGAGCCCCGATGAGATCTGGCTGCTCGAGCATGCGCCCGTGTACACCATGGGCCTCAAGGGCCGCCAGCGCGCGTTTGCTCCCATCGGCGGCATCCCCGTCGTCCAGACCGACCGCGGCGGCGACATGACCTATCACGGACCCGGCCAGCTCATTGCCTACCTGCTGATCGACATTCAGCGCCGCGGCCTCGGCATCAAGGCGCTGGTGCGTCTGATCGAGCAGGCGGTGATCGATCTGCTCGATGCGCACGGCGTGACGGGCGAGCGCCGCGCCGGGGCGCCGGGCGTGTACGTGCACGGCGCCAAGATCGCCGCGCTCGGGCTGCGCGTGCGCCACGGCGCGACCTACCACGGCATGGCGCTCAACGTCGACATGGACCTGGCGCCGTTCGGCGCCATCGACCCGTGCGGCTACCCCGGGCTCGCCGTCACCCAGCTGCGCGACCTTAACATCCGCATGGACATGCCGGCGGCCGAGGCCGTGCTGGCGCGCGAGCTGGTGCGGCTGCTCGGTTATACTGGCACGCGCGAGTCGCGCGCGCTGCCCGACACTGACCATCCGACAGGCACCCATGGCTGACGAGCCCCGTACGGTCCGCGCCGGCAAAGGCGCCGCCAAGACCGCGCGCATTCCGGTGAAGATCACGCCGCGCCCGGCGCAGCGCAAGCCGCCGTGGATTCGCGCCCAGGCCCCGACGCACCCGGAGGTCGGACGCCTCAAGCAGTTGCTGCGCGCGCACCATCTCAACACCGTGTGCGAGGAGGCGTCCTGCCCGAACCTGGGTGAGTGCTTCCGTCACGGCACCGCGACCTTCATGATCATGGGCCGGCTGTGCACGCGCCGCTGCCCGTTTTGCGACGTCGCGCACGGCCGCCCCGATCCGCTCGACCCCGATGAACCGCAGCAGCTCGCCCGGGCGGTCGCCGCGATGGGGTTACGTTTCGTCGTCATTACCTCCGTCGATCGCGACGACCTGCGCGACGGCGGCGCGGCGCACTTTGTCGCCTGCATCCGCGCGGTGCGCGCCGCGAGCCCGGGCACGCACGTCGAGGTGTTGGTGCCGGACTTCCGCGGCCGCCTGGACGTGGCGCTCGAGGTGCTGGACCAGGCCCCGCCTGACGTGTTCAACCACAACCTCGAGACGGTGCCGCGCCTGTACCGGGCGGCACGCCCCGGTGCCGACTACCGTCATTCGCTCGAGCTGCTCGGGCGGTTCAAGGCGCGCCATCCGGACGTGCCGACCAAGTCCGGCCTGATGGTCGGTCTGGGCGAGACCGACGAAGAGATCGAGCAGGTGATGCACGATCTGCGCGCGCAGAACGTCGACCTGCTCACCATCGGCCAGTACCTGCAACCGACCGCACACCACCTGCCGGTCGAGCGCTTCGTGCCGCCGGAGCAGTTCACGCGCTTTGCCGAGCTCGGCTGGCGCCTCGGGTTTCGCAATGTCGCGAGCGGGCCGCTGGTGCGCTCCTCCTACCATGCCGAGCAACAGGCGGGTGCGCCCGCGACCGGCTGAGCGTGCCGGAGCCCAGAACAACAAGAACGCCATGGAAACCGGAACCAAGATCATCGATCTGCTGATCACGCCGCCCGGGCTGATACTGCTGATCGGCGTGATCGGGTATCTCATTCAGATCCGATGGCTGTGGACCGGCAATATTCTTGTGGCGCTGAGCCTTTGCCTGCTGCTGGCACTGAGCCTGCCGCTCACCGGCCAGCAGCTGCTGCGCGACCTGGAAGCGCCGTTTCGCCCGCTGCCGGCCTTGACGCCGGAGGAGGCCCGCGCCAAGGCCGGCGCGATCGTGGTGCTGGGCGGTGGGCGCTACGCGGAAGCCCCGGAGTACGGAGGCAAGGATGGCGTCAGCCGCCTCACTCTCGAGCGCCTGCACTACGCCGCGCACCTGCACCGCACGACCGGCCTGCCAATCCTCGTGAGCGCCGGCTCGGTGCTCGGCGAGGACCCGCCCGAGGCAGCGTTGATGGCGCAGACGCTCGAGCGCGACTTTCAGATCAAGGTGCGCTGGCGCGAGGAGCGTTCGCGCAACACGCTCGAGAATGCCGAGCTTACCAAGGCCATGCTCGATCAGGCGGGGGTGCGCAGGATCCTTCTGGTCACGCACGCCTGGCACATGCGCCGCGCCAGCTGGGCATTTCAGAACGCCGGGCTGCTCGTGACTGAAGCCCCGATGGGCTACAGCACGCTGACCCGCGCCGAGCGCGGGCTGCTCGGGTTCTTCCCCTCGGCCAAGGGGCTCGCCATGAGCAGCCATGCGCTGCACGAGCATATCGGCTGGCCGTGGTACCGCTATCGCGCGGAGGCGCCCGCGGCGGCACGTCCGGCGCCGGGCCCGGGCTGATCAGCCGCCGAGCCAGGCGTCCACGAGCGGTGTGAGCTGCTCGAGCGGCCGGTAGCCGTGCGTGAGCAAGCGCAGGCGCTGCGCATCCACCATCCAGACCGTCGGAAACCCGCGCACGCCAAGCTCGCGCGTCAGGAAAAAATGGCCGCGCGTACGCATGCGCATCGCCTCGGAGCCGAAGTGCGCGCTGAATGTCGCCGGGTCCACGCCGGCGCTCGCCGCCAGCTGCGCGAGCACCGCGCTGCGCGTGATCGGCTGCTGCTCCACATAGAACGCGTGCTGCAGGCGCTGGAAGAAGCGCAGGCTCTCAACCGGCGCAAGATCGTGCACCGTCACGACGGCGCGGCATGCCGGCTCGGTGTCGTAGACAAAACCATCCGGCAGCGCACCCTCGAAGGCGAAGGGTTGACCGCTGGAGGCATGGACGGCACGCCAGTGCTGCAGAATCTCCTCACGCAAGCGCGCGTCGGTCGGCACCGTATTGCCGGCCCGCAGCCCGCCCACGAGCGGCACCACCGTGAGACGCTCGCGATAGCGTACGGCGAGCTGTGCGAGTACGGGCGAGAATCCCCAGCACCACGAACACATCGGGTCGGCGCAATAAAGAAGCAGCGGCCGCGGCGCGCCGAGCGCCAGGCCGCGCAATCGCACCCACAGATCCGCTGCCGTTGTGATCGTCATCCGGCCATTGCGCGTTGGCCGCCGTTTTGCCGGCGCCGCCGCTCGGGCCGAGCGTCTTGACGCTCGGTCTGCCGGCGCGGCGGCGGTCGCTTAACCCGTTGCGGCCGGCGCCCTGACCTCGCGTGCCAGCCGCCCACGGCGTCAGCGTCGCTTGCCGGGGTCGTCGTCTTCGCCCATGAGGCGCGCCAACTCCTGTTGCAGCACGTGCCGCTCGCTGGCGAAGCGGATCTGCTCCTCGATCTCACCGACGTGTCCGACCCACGGCCCGGGTTCCAGCGCATCGACCTTGAGACGATCCCAGTGGACCGGCGTGCCGTCGGCCGGACCGGACAAATGCGCGGAAAGCACGGCCTTGCCATTTTGCAGGAACCGCAGTTTGCCAGTCCGGCCGCCGAAGCTGCGCTCGGCATTGATGTCCACCTCGACACGGTAGCGCGTTCCTTGGAACGTGAACTCGACGCTGTGCGCCGTTAGATCCGGGCTGTGGCGTTCCTGTGCACTGACGTCCTGGGCGTCGAACGGCAGGCCCTCGGCGAGCACGCCGCGCTGGCTGCGCGCCGGCCAGTCGCGCAACTCCTTCAGCAGGAGCAGTAGCGAGGCATCGAGGTGGGTCCGGTGGACGATCTTGTCCTCGTACTCGATACGCTTGCGGGTCCTGGCGCGCGCCGCCTGACGCGCCGCCAGGGCGGCGAGACGCTCCGCTCGCACCTGATCGGCGGCCGTGGTGTTCGCAGGTCCCTGTGCACGAACCGGGGGTGTGGCGCGCGCGCCGTCCGGCTCTGCGACCCTTCGCACACCCACCGCCGGCGCGCCGCGCGGCGACCCGCGCAGCCAGTCCACCACACGCGCCACCAGCGTTGCGCGCCTGCTTCGGTCTGCTCTCCTGTCTCGTGTCGCCACCGCGAGAATCCTGCCAAGACTGCCTATCGTCACCGGCCGCGCACGGCCCGAGCATTGGCGATGCGGCGCGCGGCCATGCACCATGCTCGTAGCCTGCTCAACGCCCGTTACACTTTTTCATTTCAGTTTTCCACGGGCGTGGCCTCCCTGTCCACGGTTGCCGCACCGGCTGCGGCATTAACAATCGGCGGCCAAAGCGGCGCGCTGAAAGGCCCGCCGGCTGGGGCTTTCCGTCGTCGTCTTAGCAAACTTCGCGGTTGGGGCTGCGCGGGCATGCGCGTGAGGATCCGCAGGCGAGGTGGAGCGGACGCGTTGCAGCCCGGAACAGTTGGAAGAACCGAGACGAAGTTTGGGCTGGGGGGGGACACCAGCGGGTCGGGCGGGCGGATTGCGACCGAACGTCCCGCCGCCTCGATCAGGCGCGGCGCTACCGAGACGGTGCGGGGCAGCGAAACCGGTGGGCCCGGTAGGACTCGAACCTACAACCAAGAGATTATGAGTCTCCTGCTCTAACCATTGAGCTACAGGCCCCGCGTGCGCCGGATTGTAATGCAGAACCGGTGGCACACCGAACGGCGCGCAAAAACAAAACGGGCCGCATGGGCGGCCCGTTTTGCCTGCGGTTTTTCGGCCAGCGTCAGTCGAGGAAGCTGCGCAGGTGCTCGGAGCGCGACGGGTGACGCAGCTTGCGCAGCGCCTTGGCCTCGATCTGGCGGATGCGCTCACGCGTCACATCGAACTGCTTGCCGACCTCCTCCAGCGTGTGGTCGGTGTTCATGCCGATGCCGAAACGCATGCGCAGCACCTTGGCCTCGCGCGCCGACAACGTCTCGAGGATGGATGCGGTCGCATGCTTGAGACCCTCGACGGTTGCGGCGTCGGGCGGCGCGACGGTGTTGACGTCCTCGACGAAATCGCCGAGATGTGAATCCTCGTCGTCGCCGATCGGCGTCTCCA
>CAYZVX010000067.1:0-15735 GCA_964482055.1 uncultured Acidiferrobacteraceae bacterium | reverse complement strand
GCTGCTCGATGTCGAGCCCGCGCGCGGCGATGTCGGTCGCGACCAGCACGCGCACCGAGCCGCTCTTGAAATCGGCGAGCGCCTTGGTACGCGCGCCCTGGCTCTTGTTGCCGTGGATGGCGGCGGCATGGATGCCGTCCCTGCCGAGCTGCTCGGCGAGGCGGTTGGCACCGTGCTTGGTGCGCATGAACACCAGCACCTGCCGCCAGTCATTGGAGCGGATCAGGTGCGAGCGCAGCTCGCGCTTGCGCTCGCGGTCGACCGGATGGATCACCTGCGTGACGAGCTCGGCGGCGGTGTTGCGGCGCGCCACCTCGATGAGCGCCGGCTGGCGCAGCAACCCGTCGGCCAGCTCCCTGACCTCATCGGAGTACGTGGCGGAAAAAAGCAGGTTCTGCCGCTGCTTGGGCAGCAGCGCGAGGATCCTGCGGATGTCGCGGATGAAGCCCATGTCGAGCATGCGATCGGCCTCATCGAGCACCAGGATTTCAACCTTCGACAGGTCGATGGTCTTCTGCCCGACGTGGTCAAGCAGGCGCCCCGGTGTGGCGACCAGGACGTCCACGCCGCGGCGCAGCATGTCGACCTGCGGGGTGAAGCCCACGCCGCCAAAGATGACGCCGGACTTCAACGGCAGATACTTGCCGTAGGCGTGCACGCTTGCCTGCACCTGCGCGGCGAGCTCGCGCGTCGGGGTGAGGATCAGCGCGCGGATTGCGTGGCCGTGCCCGCCCGGCGGCGCAGCACTCAGACGTTGCAGCAGCGGCAGCGTGAAGCCGGCGGTCTTGCCGGTGCCGGTCTGCGCACCGGCCAGGACGTCGCGCCCTTCGAGAATGACGGGAATGGCCTGGCGCTGGATGGGCGTGGGCTCGGGATAGCCCTTGTCAGACACAGCGCGGAGGAGTTCGGCCGACAGGCCGAGCGGGGAAAATGACATACGAACGGTTGCTCCTGGATTGGCCTACCCGCAGCGCTCAAGCGCTCGGGGCCGGTCAAGGCGCTCCCAAGTTAGTTGAAGTTATTCGAGGTAAACCGGGAAGGATGACCGCGAAGGACTCGGTGCAGACCGGAGTGCGCCGAGCTGTCGCCATTGTAGCAGAACCTCGCGAGTGAGCATGCACATTTATTCAATAGTTTCTGGTAACGGGGGATCAGACCGGCCCGGCACTACCGACCGCGCGGCGTCCGGATTCGCGACCGGAACCTGTTCCGGTGTCAACAGCTGGGCAAGCTCGCCAGCTGGCATCGGCCGCGCGAACAGATAGCCCTGCATGAACCGGCAGCCGCGCCGCCGCAGGAAATCGCGCTGCGCCTCGGTCTCCACCCCCTCGGCGATCACCTCCATCTCGAGGCTTGCGCCCATGCCGAGGATGGCGGCGACGATGTGCGCATCGTCCGGGTCGTCAATGACGTCGCGGGTGAAGCTGCGGTCGATCTTGATGGTGTCGATCGGGAAGCGCTTGAGGTAGCTCAGCGACGAGTAGCCGGTGCCGAAGTCGTCAATCGCCAGGCGCACGCCGATTGCGTGCAGCGCGCGCAGCGCCTCGTCCACGGCGGCGCTCTGGCGCATCAGCACGCTCTCGGTCATCTCGAGCTCGAGCGTCGCCGCATCGAGCCCGTGCTCCTCGACCAGCGCCCGCACCAGACCGGGCAAGGCCGGATCGTCGAACTGGCGCGCCGACAGGTTCACCGCCATGCGCAGGCCCGGGCGCGCGGCCTGCTGCCAGCGCGAGAGCTGCGCACAGGCCTCGCGCAGCACCCACGTTCCGACCGGCAGGATCAGGCCGGTCTCCTCGAGCAGCGGCACGAACTCGCCTGGCGAGATGGCGCCGAGCGCGGGATGGGTCCAGCGCAGGAGCGCTTCAACACCGGTCATCGCGCCGGTTGCAATGTCGATCTGCGGCTGGTAGTGCAGGGCGAACTCGCCACGCTCGAGCGCGTAGCGCAGGCTGTTCTCCAGGGTCAGGCGCTCGACGGCGCGCGCGCTCATGTCCTCGGAGTAGAACTTGAAGGTGTTCTTGCCGGCCTCCTTGGCGCGATACATGGCGATGTCGGCGTGCCGCAGCAAGGTCTGGGAGTCCTCCCCATCGGCCGGGAACGAGCTGATGCCGACGCTCGCGGTGATGTGCAGCACATGGCCATTGATCGTGAACGGCGGCGCCAGTCCGGCAAGCAGCTTGTGGGCGATCAGGGCGATGTCGCTTTCGGCCGCCACGTCGTCCAGCAGCACGACGAACTCATCTCCCCCGTGGCGCGCGATGGTGTCACCGTCGCGCACCGCCGCGCGCAGGCGCGCGCCCACCTCCTGCAACAACCGGTCACCCGCGTCGTGCCCGAGGCTGTCGTTGATGGTCTTGAAGCGGTCGAGATCCATGAACAGCACAGCCACCAGCCGCCGGTGCCAGCGTGCCCGCGCCAGCGACTGCTGCAACCGGTCGAGCAGCAGCGCGCGGTTGGGAAGCTCGGTGAGCGAGTCGTGGTGTGCGAGGAAATGCAGCCGCTCCTGCGCCTGAATCTGGTCGGTAATGTCCCTGCCCGTAGACACGAAGTGCGTGATCTCGCCGCTGCTGCTCCTGAGCGGCGTGATGCTCTTGGCCTCGTAGTAAAGGCTGCCGTCGCGCTTGCGATTGATGACGATGTCATTGAAGGTCTCGCCGCGCTGGATGGTCTGCCAGAGCGCGCGGTAAAACCCTGCCTTCTGCTTGCCCGACTTGAGCAGGTTCGGCCGGCGCCCCACGACCTCGGCGCGCGTGTACCCGGTAATCTGCTCGAATGCCGGATTGACGTACTCAATGACGCCATCGTAGTCAGTAATCATGACGAGATCGGCGGTCTGCCTGAGCGCGCTCGACAGCTTGGCCATTTCCGCTTCGGCCTCTTTGCGTTCGGTGACATCGCGGATCGTCCCTTCCACGCCAACGACGTTGCCCTGCGCATCGCGCAACTGGTGCGCACTGACCGAGACCCATACCGCGCCGCCGCTACGGCGACGCAGCCGGTTTTCGAAACCGCGCACCACACCGCCGCGGCGCCTGAGCTCGCCGACCAGCGCCGGCTCGGGGCCGCCGTCGGCGCACAGCACGGCGAGCGGCCGACCGATGAGCTCGCGCGGAACGTACCCGAGCAGCGACTCGACAGAGGCAGAGATGCGCACGATCCGGCCGTCCCGATCGGTACGGAAAAAGGTGTCGATCATGCTATCCAGAATCGCGTTCACCTCGTGCGCCGCCGCGCGCGCCTCGTCGGCGAGGCGCGCCTCGGCGCGGTGCACCGCCCATTCGCGCAGTGCCAACAGCGCCGCAAACGCCACACCGAGCGAGCCCAGGGAGGAGACGATGCCGCTGTCGAGGTTGTCGCGATACGCCCAGGCCACCGGACCGAGCGCGACGAGCGCCAGCGACGGCAGCAGGAACTCCAGCTCGCGCAGGCGCGAGGCGGAACGCGAGTCGTCCGGCACATCTTTCGGTGTGCGCTGCGCGGGGCGCGCCGCCAGTGCGGCGGCGTACATCAACGCAAAGGCGATCAGCCAGGCGACGTCGAGGACATCGCCGACTTGGTAACCGCGCTCGAGCAGCGAGCGCGCATAGAATGTGTTCGTCAGGGCATGGACACCCAGGCTCGCACAGACCAGCAGCATCACCCGGCGCTGTGCCGGCTCGCTGGCGTGCAGCGCAGCCAGTAACGCAAACAGGAACGCACCGATATAGAGCGTTGGGTAGGCGAGCGCCGCCGCCTTGTAGCCCGCCGTCAGCGTCGGGTCGCGGAGCGGCTGGAAATAGATGATGATGCAGGCCAGCAGAATTGCGCACGCCAGGATGCCGAAATCGGCGATCTCCTTGATCGTGAATGCCGCGAGCGGCCGGTGCGTGCGCAGGTACACGAGGCCGAGGGCGGTGAGCGGCGCGAACGCCAGGAAGCCGAGATCGGAAAGCGCCGGGAACGGTGTGACACGGCCCGCCACCAACTCAAGGTAGTCCCAGACCAGAATACCGGCGAACCAGGCGCCGGTTCCGGCTCCCATGAGGATCCACGCGATGCGCTCCCGACCGCCCAGGCGCCGTGCGGTGTTCCAGCAGGCGAGCGCCACCGCCAGCGCGGCGGCGGACCAGGTGAGGTTCGCGAACCAGTGTTTCCACGGCGAATTGGCGAACGGCCCGTAGTGCATCGCCGCGAACAGCGCAATCAGCACCGCGGCGAGCCACAGGCGGGAGGCGATGGGCGCAGGCTGTTCCGGAATCATGGGCAAGAAGGCAATCGGGTGGCAGGGACTGGTTCGCACGGTGCTGACTTGATCCTTCAAGACCAACCGATGCGAGCAGGTCGCCTCGGCCTAAGAATAGGCGAAGGCCCGGTCGGTGTCTGCCAGCGCGGCTGCAACCCGGCACCGCACAGATGCCGGGTGGCGCGTCGCACCTGGCGCCGTCCCGGCGAGGACGCCGGCCTGGCGGCGGCGCTGTTCGCGCGCCGGCGGCCATGGCATCGCAGATGCGGTGCCGAGCGCGTACCCGTTGTGCGCGGCGGCGCCATGACCCAGCGCAAGGCAATGGGCGCAGGGGCCCTCTAATCTAATATCTGTTTCACTGCCCGGGGGTTATCGATGTTGCACTATGTGAGTGGCGACATCCTGTTGTCGCGGGCCCGCGTGTGGGCCCATGGAGTGGCGCCCGAAGACCATTTCGACACGAGCCTGGCGCTGGCGCTGCGCGGTCGCTGGCCCGCGCTCGCCAAGGACTTCCGCCATTATTGCCACAACCACCATCCCCAGCCGGGCGGGCTGTGGGTATGGACTGCACCCGATGGCGTGCGCATCGTAAACCTGCTCACTCAGGAACCGCCGGCGAGCCATGGGCAGAAACCCGGCAAGGCCACGCTGGCGCACGTCGGGCACGCGCTGCATGCGCTGCGGCGCCTGCTCGAGAAAGAGAAAATCAATTCGCTCGCCCTGCCCCGTCTCGCCACCGGTGTCGGCGGCCTGTCGTGGGATGACGTAAAGCCTCTCATCGAGAAACACCTGGGCGACCTTAAGCTTCCGATTTACGTCTACGAGACCTACCGCGCCGGACAGCGGGCCAAGGAGCCGGGAGCAGACTGAAATCGTCCGCAGGCCATCACCGGGCCGCCATCACGGCTGCCGAAAAGGCTAGAAGCGCAGCATCAGCGCCGCGTCCAGCTCGGCCTGGATGAAGCCGCTGCTGCGCACCTTGATTACGCACCCGCCGGAGCAGAACACTGCCGTGTCGGTATTCATCGCGGTGTAAATGCCGCGCACGTCGAACCGCAGGCCAACGTTGCTGCCGAAATAGACCTTGGCGCCGCCGCCGAGCGCGATGGAAAAGCGGTTTTCCGTGCTGAGGCCCGGGCCCTTCGGGTCCATGCGCGTGAGGCCGAGCGTTCCCGATACGAAAGGACGCACCGGCTCGCCCTCCAGCAGGTAGACGCCGCCGATGTGGTAGTAGTCGACGGTGAGATCGAACAGGGGATCACCCGTGAACGTGCCGCTGCCCGTAAGCCGTGTGTCCTGGCGGCTCAGGTAGACCTCGATCTGCCGGTCGCGATCCAGATCGAAATCGAGCATCACGCCATAACTCGTGGCGTCAGCGACTTCGAACGTGCTGCCGGTGTTGGCATCCTCAAAGGAGCCACCGTAGCGCTGGCCGATGAAGGGTGAGACCTCCAGCGCGCCCGCCGGCACGGCGTCCGCTAGCAACAGCAAACCCCACACGCTCGCGGTGAGAGGCGCGCGCGGCGGCGATGCACGTTGTCTCGCTCTTTGCGGTTGCAAGCGAGCGTCATGCTAACACGGAGCGTGCGTGGCGGATTGCCGAGCCCGCGGCGGCGCGGCCGCCAACGTGAAAGCGTCGCGCCGGATTCGATATACCCTCGACTGGAGTGGGGCGTTGCGGTGTTGCGCACTTTGCGCTGCCAGCCGGTTCTGCTTCAATAGACCCGTCGTCAGTTCACGCGCCACGCGCGCGGGAGGTCCGCGATGAGCTCGCCATACGGCATGACACGACGCGGTTTCGTCCGGCTGTGCGCCTCGGCGCTGACCCTGATCAGCGCCCTGCCGTCGGCGCTCGCGCAGCCGGGCGCGCGGCTGCGGCGCTACGAGCGCGTGCGCCTCGTGGACGTAAACGACCGACCGGTCACCTCCGAATCGCTCGCCGTCGGCGAGAATTACCTGTTCCACTATCCGTTTCTCGCCACACCGTGCTTCCTGCTGAACCTGGGGCGCGCCGCGCTGCCGACTCAGCTCAAGACCGAGGACGGACAGTCCTACCCCTGGCAGGGCGGCGTCGGACCGGACCGTTCGGTCGTGGCGTTCTCCGCCATCTGCGCGCACAAGATGTCGCACCCGGCGCGCATGGTGAGCTTTATCAACTATCGCCACGAGCGCGTGCGCTACCAGGACAGCGGGGAGCGGCCCGCCGAACAGGCGCAGGTCATTTACTGCTGCTCGGAAAAGAGCGTCTACGACCCGGCGCAAGGCGCGCGCGTGCTCGGCGGCCCGGCCAAGCAGCCGCTCGCCGCCATCGTGCTGGAGGAGGGCGGCGACGGCGCGCTCCATGCCGTGGGCACTTTCGGCGGGGAGATGTTCGACCGCTTCTTTCGCGAGTTCGGCATGCGCCTCGCGCTCGAGCACGGCACCAGCAAGATCCGCACGCCGGTCGCCGGCACCGCGCAGGTCATGCGCCTCGCCGACTATTCCGGGCAGCTGATGCGCTGCTGAGCGCCGCGCGCTCAGGGTGTGCCTGGCGGTTGCAGCAGCGCGGCGACCTCGGGATGGTTGGTGCCCAGGGCAATGTCGTTGGCGGTGCGCCCGGCGTGGTCGCGCGCCTCGCGCCGCGCCCCGGCCGCCAATAGCAGCCTTGCGATTTCCGGCGCGCCTTGCGCCGCCGCGTGGTGCAACGCGGTCTGGCCGCTCTCGTCGGAAGCGTTCACGTCGATACGCGCGCTCGCGAGGAGCGCGCGCACCACGCCGACACGCTCGGCCTGCACCGCGCGCATGAGCGGGGTGGCGCCGTAGATGTCCGCCGGGTTGACGTCGGCGCCGTGCGCGAGCAACACGGTAACGACCGGCTCGAACCCGCGCACTGAGGCGAGCGTCAGCGCCGTCCAGCCGTTGCGGGCGCGGGCATTGACCTCGGCGCCGCGTCCGAGCAGGAATTCAACGGACTCGCGGTCGCCGGCGCTCGCTGCGTACATCAGTGCGGTCCCGCCGCGCTCGTTGCGGGCGTTGACCACCGCCCCGCGCGCCACCAGCGCCCGCACCAGGTCGTGCCGAGCCTCGCCGGAGGCCAGCATGAGCGCGGTGCGCCCGTCATCCGTGCAGCGATCGACGTCGTCGACCTCGGGCAGGAGCTGCTCGATTCGGTCGAGATCGCGCTTGACGATCGCCGTGACCCAGTCGTGCTCCGGCGCCGCGCGTGCGCTCGCCGCCACGCCGCAGCACAGAACCAGGAGCAGCCTCGCCACGTGGTGACGCATGCAGAAAACCGGGCGTAGCGCGTCTCGACTGGCGGCGGTGTTTGTGCTCGGCCCAATGCGCCGCGTGCGCCGCGGCGGCGGGCTCGTGCGCTAGGCGGGACGCGGGACGCTGCCGGGCGACTTGCCCTCGGTCTTTTCGGCCGTGTCCTTGACCTGTTCGTACCAGAGATTGTGATGCTCCTTGGCCCACTCCACGCTCACGCGCCCCTTGGTCATGCCGTCGAGCGCCCCCTCCACGCCCCAGGCGCCGAGATAGATGTGCCCGAGCATCAACGCCACCCAGGCCACGGCCGCGACCGCGTGGATCACGTTCGCGACCTGCATCGTCTCGCGCGACTGACCGAAGTTCGGGAAGTCGAGGATCAGGCCGGTAATGGACACCGCCAGCCCGAGGACGACAAGACCGGTCCAGACCGTAAAGATCTTCTCGCCGGCGTTGATCTTGCCGGCCGGGGCGTGCTTGCCCCGGGACAAGAGCCCCCCGCCCTGCTTCAGCCACTGCAGGTCGCCGCGCTCCGGCAAGGCATCGCGGATCACCGCGATGATCATGAGCAGCACGCCGACCACGAAGAACGGTCCCAGGTAGTTGTGAACCGCGATCGAGAACGCGGCATACACGCCAAAGCCCTCGAGCCCCAGCCACGGGATCATCACCGCGCGCCCGAACAACAGGCTCAGCCCGGTGATCGACAGGACGATGAACAGCCCCGCCACGTACCAGTGCAACACGCGCTCGCCGAGCGTCCAGCGCTCCACGGTCTTGCCCGACGGCCGCTGCTCCAGCTTCACCCGGCCGCGCACGATGGCAAACAGGATGATCGCCCCGGCGACCGCGGCCAGCACCCACGGCGTGATCGTCGAAACCGGACCGTTGCGGACGTTGCGCCAGTTCGTGCCACCATTCTGGATCAGGACGTTCGTCGTGTACGGCCCGGAGGCGGACGTGTAGCCCTCGTAGCCCTGGCGCACCGCGCGCCAGTAGTTGGCCCGCGGATTGGTCTGCTGGTCGGCGGCCGAAGGCGGCGTCGCGGGCCGCGACTGCTGCGCGAACGCCGTATCCAGCGCCACGTACAGGTAGCCGCCCACCGGCAGCAGCACGCTGCCGGCAAGGATGGCGACGAGGCTCCAGAGCATGATCCGTCGCCGGCGCGCACGTCCGATGCTTGCCTTCTCACCTGCGGGTCCTGTGATCATGCTTGTCTCCTTCATCGCTATCTATCGGTTTGAGTCAGCATCGCGCGATCGCGCATCTCATGGAGCAGATCGGCAGAGCGCGCGGTTTCCCACTTCTGCTTGGCCTCCTCCCCGCGGCCTTCGGTCCATGGCTCTTCCACCTTCGCACACCCCGCCAACCCTACGGCGAGAGTCGCGGCGAGCAGCGTGGCCGCACATCCACGGTCAGCGAGGCGCCGAGCGATCATGACAGTCCCCCTTCCCCTGCCTTAACGATCGGTCTGGATCTGGTTGAAACGCGCGACCAGCGCCTCCTGCTGCTTGGCGTCGCGCTGCTTGTCGACGAGCGGGTCCTTCGGACCCTTGTACACGCCCGGCTTGTGCGTGACCACCTGCGGTGATTCGTAGCAGCCGGCCAGCGACGCCACGCCCACAACGGTCGCCAACAGGGCCAAGGTCGAGGTGCGCATGGTAAGCCTCCTGATCTTGTTTGTGCCTGCGCCGTGGGGGCCGCCTGGGCAAGGACAAAGAAGGTGCGCCGAACGCACCTTCTTGCCGGGACTAGCCCTTGTAGGCGACCTCCCAACCCCAGGTCTGCGGCCGGGTACCGCGCTTGAGGACGCGCTTGCGGTAGATGTCTGCCACCACATCGCCATCACCGGCGATGAGCGCCTTGGTCGCGCACATCTCCGCGCACAGCGGCAGCTTGCCCTCGGCAATGCGGTTGCGGCCATACTTCTTGAACTCCTCGGCTGAGCCGTCCGCCTCGGGCCCGCCCGCGCAGAACGTGCACTTGTCCATCTTGCCACGCACGCCAAAGGCAGACTGCTGCGGGTACTGTGGCGCCCCGAACGGGCAGGCGTAGAAGCAATAACCGCAGCCGATGCACAGGTCCTTGTTGTGCAGCACGATACCATCCGGCGTGGTGTAGAAGCAGTCAACCGGGCAGACCGCCGCGCACGGCGCATCCGTGCAGTGCATGCACGCCACCGAGATCGACTTCTCGCCCGGCACGCCGTCGTCCATCACCACCACGCGCCGGCGGTTCACGCCCCACGGTACCTCGTGCTCGTTCTTGCACGCGGTCACGCAGCCGTTGCACTCGATGCAGCGCTCGGCGTCACACAGGAATTTCATTCTCGCCATGATCGTTCCTCCTTACGCTTACGCCGGCCGCACGCGGCACAGGGTGGTCTTGGTCTCTTGCATCGCCGTCACCGGGTCATAGCCGTAGGTGGTCGCGGTGTTGACGGCCTCGCCAAGCACGTAGGGATCCGATCCCGGCGGATACTTGGCACGCAGATCCTGGCCCTGAAAGTGGCCGCCGAAGTGGAACGGCGAGAACACGGTCCCGGCCGCCACCCGCCGTGTGACCATGGCCTTCACCCGGATCTTGCCGCCTTCCGGCCCCTCGACCCACACCATCTGGCCATCCTTGATCTTGGCGTTGTTGGCGTCGACCGGGTTGATTTCCACGAACATGTGCTGTTGCAGCTCGGCGAGCCACGGGTTGGACCGGGTCTCGTCGCCACCGCCCTCGTACTCGGTAAGGCGCCCGCTGGTGAGTATGAGCGGAAACTCCTTCGAGTAATCCTTGGCCTGGATCGAGGCGTAGCGCGTCGGCAGGCGCACGATGACCTTCTTGTCCTCGTAGGTCGGGTACTTCTGCACCAGGTCGTAGCGCGGCGTATAGAGCGGTTCGCGGTGCACCGGCACCGGATCGGGCAGCTCCCAGGCCTTGGCGCGCGCCTTGCCGTTGCCGAACGGCGCGCAGTTGTGCTTGATCGCCACGCGGATGATGCCGCCCGACAGATCGGTGGCGAAGCTCACCGCATCGGCCTTGTCCTTGCCGATCTTGAGGATGGTGTCGAGCTCGGCCTTGGTGAGCTCCTTGTCCCAGCCGAGCTTCTTGAGCAGGCCGTAGGTGAAGGGCGGGTGACCGTCCTTGATGTCCGCGCCCACCGGGTAGCTGTTCTCGGCAAGCAGGTTGACGCCGTCCTTCTCCGTGCCCCAGTTGGCGCGGAAGTTGAGCCCGCCCTTCGACACCGGCTTGCTGGTGTCATACAGATTGGGCGTGCCCGGGTGCTTGAGCGCCGGGGTGCCCCAGCACGGCCAGGGGAGCCCGTAGTACTCGCCGTTGCACGGTCCGCCCTCGGCCTTGAGGGTGGTGGTGTTGAAGGTGCCCCAGTTCTGCTGGTGCAGCTTCAGGCGCTCCGGGCTGTGGCCGCTGTAGCCGATCGTGAAGGTGCCGCGGTTGATCTCGCGCAGCACGTCCTCGATCAGCGGCTCGTCCTTCTCGACCTTGATGTTCTTGAACATCTCCTTTTCGAAGCCGAGCTTCTTCGCCAGCAGGTAGATAATCGACTGGTCGGTCTTGGCCTCGAACAGGGGCTCGATCACCTTGTCGCGCCACTGCAGCGAGCGGTTGGATGCCGTCACCGAGCCGTAGGTCTCGAAGCAGGTTGTCGCGGGCAGCAGGTACACGCCGTTCTTGCGGTCGTGCATGACCGCCGACACCGTCGGATACGGGTCGATGATGACCAGCGTGTCGAGCTTTTCGAACGCCTTCTTGAGGTGCGGGCCGCGGCTCTGGCTGTTCGGTGCGTGCCCCATGAAGATCACCATCTTGAGCGGATTGCGCTGGGTGATGTTGGCGCGATCCTCGAGCACACCGTCGGCCCAGCGCGACACCGTGATGCCGTGCATCTCCATGGGCTTGATCTTGCCGCCCTTTCCGTCGTCGTACTCGGCCTGGTCGAAGCGCGCCTTGATCCAGTCGTAATCGACACCCCACACCCGGCACCAGTGCTTCCACGCCGGCTCGCCCAGACCGTAGTAACCGGGCAGCGTGTTGGCGTTCGGGCCGACGTCGGTCGCGCCCTGCACGTTGTCGTGGCCGCGGTAGATGTTGGAGCCGCCGCCGCTCTTGCCGATGTTGGCGAGCGCGAGCTGCAGGGTGTTGTAGGAGCGCACGTTGGCCGTGCCATGGTGATGCTGCGTTCCGCCCATGCACCAGACCAGGGTGCCGGGACGGTTCTTGGCCATCATCTCGGCGACCTTGTGGATCAGCTCCTTCGGCGTGCCGGTAATATCGGAGACCACCTCCGGGGTGTAGTTCTTGACCACCGCGCGCACGTCATCGAAACCGTAGACGCGGTTCTTGATGAACTCCTTGTCCTCCCAGCCGTTGGCGAGGATCACGTTGAGCACACCCCACATGAAGGCGGTGTCGGTGCCGGAACGGATGCGCACGTACAGGTCGGCATGCGCCGCGGTGCGCGTGAAGCGCGGGTCGACCACGATGATCTTGGCGCCGTTTTCCTTGCCGCGCAGCACGTGCTGCATGGCCACCGGGTGGGCCTCGGCGGCGTTACTGCCGATGAACAGCATCGACTTGCAGTTGTGCTGGTCGTTGTAGGAGTTGGTCATCGCGCCGTAACCGAACTGGGCGGCGGTGCCGGCCACCGTGGTGGAGTGACAGATGCGCGCCTGGTGGTCGCAGTTGTTCGAGCCCCAGAAGGCGAAGAACTTGCGCATCAGGTAGGCCTGCTCGTTGTTGTGCTTGGAGCCGCCGGTCATGAACACCGAGTCGGGACCGAAGTTCTTGCGGATCTCGAGCATCTTGTCGCCGACCTCGTTGATCGCCTGCTCCCAGGTGATCCGCTGCCACTTGCCGTCGACGAGCTTCATCGGGTACTTGAGGCGGCGCTCGCCGTGGCCGTGCTCGCGCACCGAGGCACCCTTGGCGCAGTGCGCGCCCAGGTTGAACGGGTTGTCGAAGGCCGGCTCCTGGCCGGTCCACACACCCTGCTGCACTTCGGCGATGATGCCGCAGCCGACCGAGCAGTGCCCGCAGATCGTCCTCACCGTCTTGATCTCGGCCTTGGGGTCGACGTCCTTGGCCGTCTTGGCCGAGGCCTTTTTCATCATCGCGAACGGCATGGCGCTCGCGGCGGCGATGCCGCCGACCGCAAGACCCGAGCGGCGCAGAAACGTGCGCCGGTCGATCGTGCTGCCTAGGAGGGTGCCGTTGGCGGCGCCGGAGGAGCCCGCCGTCTGTTTTCGTGTCAGCTTCATCGCTCGCTCTCCTGCCTGGTGTCTGTTCGTATCAAACGCCGCGGCCGGGAAACATCACAGCCCGGCGGTCTTGTAGTACTCGAGTATGTGCGGCGTGACGTGATAGCCCGGATGCTCGGCCTTCGCCTCCGGCGTCTCGCTGGCCGGCGTCTCGGCGGCGCGCGCACCGCCCGCGAAGGCGGCGATGGCCGCCGCGCTGCCACTGACCAGCATGTTGCGCATGAAGTCGCGCCGCGACGTGACGGCGCCATTGTCCAGGTGCTTGTCGCTCATTGCTCTCGCTCCTCAGCTCCGGTTCGCTTCCCCCGCCCCTCAGGCGGGCATCGACAAATAGGTCTGTTCAATCTCCACGAAACGCTCGCCCAGCAGCCCCACCGCCCGGTAGAACCGCGCCGACGGCGCCGCCCGCAGGTCGGCGAAAAACCGTCCGATCCATGGCTCGAGATGCTTGCCGAAGAACTCCCGCTGGCGATCCAGCGGCACCGGCTCCTCGGCGCCGATCATGAGACTCATCGTCTCGCATAGCGCCGCCACGTGATCCTCCGGCTCGTGCACGTTCTCGCAGCGCTCGAAACCCAACCGCGCGAGATCCACCCGCAATTCGGCCAGCGGCCGCTCCATTAGAAAGCCGCTGACGTACCACGACCCGTACGGCATCAGCTCCCCGCGCCCGACGCCGATGAAGAGGTCGTGATACTCCTCCGCCAGCGCCTGCGGCTCGGCACGCTCCGCGGCCTGCTTGAGCAGTGCCCAGGCCGCCGTCAGGTCGCCGTCCTCGCTGTCCGCCGCCACCGCCAGCTCCGACAACAGTTTGAGCGTCGGCGCCTGCGGGGGGCTGGCGAGCAGCGCGCCCAACAGGGCATAGACATCGGCGCGCGCACGGTCCTCCGTACTGACCGCCGCTTCCGGCGCAAGGTCATCCGCTGGCGAACTCATGCATGACCTCGAGCGCCGGCCCCGGCGTCACCCGCAAAATCAGCAAGTTCCGGACCGCGCCAAACGGCTATCGGAAGCGAAAGCAAGGCAAGAAAGTGCCAAGCCGCGGCGCCTTCCGGCCGCAAGATGGGACAGATTGACGCAGTCATGGCCATTTTGGGGTGAGTCCTTGAAAACAATTTCAGATGATCTCCGGGCGTTTGCTCTCGGCGCGGTACAGGTCGCGCACACGGCAGTCGGCGCACATCTGCACGCGCCGCAAAGCCTGGTCGCTCTGAAACATCCAGTGGCCCTGAAGCTTCTCGGCCATGCGCGTCATCATCTTCTGCGTGGCGAACGGCTTGCCGCAGACGACACAGCAAAACGGCGTCTCCTCGTGCAGCGTGCGCGGCGCGCGGCGCGCCTGCGGGTCGAAGAGGTAACGCGCCGATAGCCGGATCGCATCTTCCGGGCAGGCCGTCGCGCACAGACCGCATTGCACGCAATTGCCCTCGATGAAGTTGAGCTGCGGCAGCTCGGCCCCGTCGGCGAGCGCGCCCACCGGGCAGACCCCGACACAGGCCATGCACAGCGTGCAGGTTTCGCGGTTGACGACGATCTCGCCGAATGGCGCGCCTTGCGGCAGCGCGGCGACATCGCGTGGGGCCGGGGCGTGCGCGTACAGGTGCTCGACGGCCAGGCGCAGGACCGTGCGCTTCTCGTCGACACCGGCGAATGCCGCCGGGGCAATGGCGGGTGCCGCTGGCGGCGCGCTCAGCTGCGCGAGCACCGCATCGTCATCGCCCTCGAGCAGGCGGACCTGCCCGGCTGGATAGCCCATCGCCTCGAGCAGCGCGCCGCTGTAGAGGAGCTGCTCGCGCAGCGCGTCCGCCACGCGCGCCGGCGTGCTGGCCGCCGGCAGCAACGCCACCGCCTGCGCGCCGTAGGCAAGCGCCGCGAGCCAGGCATCCATGCCGAGCGCGCCGATCTCGGCGAGCTCGTAAGGTACGACCCACTCGGGCAGGCGCGCGGCGAGCGCCTCGACGCGGCTGCGCCCGCCCTCGGCGTCGTGCAGCATCAGCACCGGGCGTTCGCCGCCGCTGTCGCGACAGGTTCTCGCCAACGTGGCCAGCCGCGTGAGCTGGTCAGCGAGGCTCGGATAGCGGTAAGTCATGGCGCCGGTCGGACAGACCGTGGCGCAGATCCCGGCGCCCTGGCAGAGATAGGGATCGACCGCCACCTCTTCGCGTATCGACACGATGGCGCCCGTTGGACAGGCGTCGAGGCAGCGCGTGCAGGCCGCGAGCCCGCTCGCGCCGTGCGCACAGATATCCGGGTTGTACTGGAAGAAGCGCGGCTTCTCGAACTCGCCAACCATGGCCGGCAGCTCGGCGAGCGCGCGCTCGAGCGCCGCCGCATCCGCACGCGGCGCGTAGTAACCGACCGGCGCGATCTCAAACCCCACCAGCGGTGGCTCGCTCAGATCGAGCACCAGGTCGTAATGCGCCTGCTGGCTGGCCGCGCCCGACATCGCGTCCTTGCTGGCACTGGCACGCGCGTGTACGGCGCCCAGTTTCTGCAACAGGTTGATGCCGCCCAACGGCGGCGGCGCGGCGACGATGACCGCGAACTGCCCGAGGTGGCCGGTCACCTGCACGACCTTCTCGTGCAGCACCGGAAATTCGTGCTGGCGCGCTGGCGCGCCGGGGGCTTCCGCGCTCGTCGCGACGACCGTGCAGCGCAGGGTCGGGTGCAGGCGTTCGGCGGCAGCAACGGCCTGCGCCTGCGGCCCGATGATCACGATCGCACCGCGCGAGCGGTATTCCACGAGGCTTGTAGGCTTGACCGCAAGCTGCGCGGCGGCGGCGAGCGCCGCCGCGCGTGCCCGCCCATTGGCAGTCGTGGCGGGAAGGCCCAACAGAGGCGTCGACTCGGACCCGGTGCTCATGCCTTTCTCCTCGATGGTGTTCGGCGCCTGGCGGCGGCCTTGCGGTTTTTCGCGGGCGCCGCGCTGGGAGTGACCGCGCGTGACGAGGCCGGCGGGTCATCGGGCGGCGCTGCAACCGGCGCGGACGCGCTCGCCGC
>CAYZVX010000066.1:0-16393 GCA_964482055.1 uncultured Acidiferrobacteraceae bacterium | reverse complement strand
AGCGCCCCACGGCGGCGCGGCCTGCGCGCCGCTGGCCGCGATGCCGCCGGCGAGAGCAGTGGCGATCAGCAGTGTCTTGGCAGATGTTTTCATGACAGCCTCCTTTGGTCGGTTTCAATGTCGCCGTTTGTTGGCTCTACGATCTACAGACTACGCGCGCACGCCGTAATCGCGTGTCCGGCTTGTGTAAAAGTCTGTAAAGCGGCGCAAAGCCAGCCGCAACCGGCTGTCGTCGCGTGCCGGCGCTGTGGCAGTATGCTCGTCGTCTCGATGGCAATCCCATCCGCGCCGGAGCTGACGTGAGCCGCATACTGCTGGCCGACGACGACACCGAGCTCACCGAGATGCTGAGCCAGTATCTCGGCGCGGAGGGTTTCGCCGTGGAAGCTGCGCACGACGGCGAGGCCGCGCTCGAGCGCGCACGCAGCGGCGCCTTCGACCTGCTGGTGCTCGACGTGATGATGCCGCGCAAGAACGGCTTCGACGTCCTGCGCGAGCTGCGCGCGCACTCGCTCATGCCGGTGCTCATGCTCACCGCGCGCGACGAGGACGTCGACAGCATCGTGGGGCTTGAGCTCGGCGCCGATGATTACCTGCCCAAGCCGTGCAACCCGCGCGTGCTGGTCGCGCGCATCCGCGCCATCCTGCGCCGCGCCACCGGCAGCGCGGCCGGCGCCGAACCGCAAGCGCCGCAGACCCTCACGTTCGATGATCTCGAGATGCACACCGGCACGCGGCGCGTCACCCGCAATGGTGAGCCGGTGGCGCTCACCAGCACCGAGTACAGCGTGCTCGAGGTGCTCCTGCGCGCCGCGGGACACGCGGTGTCCAAGGCCGATCTGTCGGAGCGCGCGCTCGGGCGCAAGCTCACGCGCTACGACCGCAGCCTCGACATGCACGTGAGCAGCCTGCGCCGCAAGCTCGGCCCGCTGCCGGACGGCGAGGAACGCATCAAGACCGTGCGCGGCGTCGGCTACCAGTACGCGCGGCCCTGAGGCCGGCCGGCATGCATCGCCTGTTCTGGAAGATCTTTTTCTCGTTCTGGGCCGCGCTCATCGTGTTTGCCGGGGCGACCATCTTCGCGGCGTCACACTACCTGGAGCAGATGCGCCAGCAGCAGGAGGCGGCAAGCCCGCGCGAGCGTCTGGCGCGCCACGCCGCACAGGCTCAGCACATCGCGCAAGCAGCCGGCGTCGAAGGACTCAAGCAGTGGCTGCGCGAGGTCGACCGGCGCGAGCCGGTGCCGCTGCTGCTCGTCGACCGCGGCGGCACCGACCTGCTCGGGCGCACGGTGCCGCCGCTTCTGACCGAGCGCATGCTGCGCGACGGCCTGCGCCCGCGGCACATGGGCCCGATGGCGCGGCCGCACGCGCTGATCCGCCTGCCGGATCAAACCGAATACCTGCTGGTCCCGGATTTCCAGGGCGTCACACTTGGGCGCGTGCTGGCGCGTCCGCGCGTGATCGCGTTGCCGCTCATCGTGGCTGCGCTCGTGAGCGGGCTGGTGTGCCTGGCGCTCGCGCGCTACCTCACCGCGCCGCTCGCACGCCTGCGGCGCGCGAGCGAGGCCTACGCTGCGGGCGATCTTAGTGTGCGCGTGGCGCCCTCCCTCGGTGCGCGCCAGGACGAGGTGGCCGAGCTGGCGCACGCGTTCGACCGCATGGCCGAGCAGCTGCAGTCGCTCATGGCCGCGCAGCGTCAACTGTTGAGCGATGTGTCGCATGAGCTGCGCTCGCCACTCGCGCGCCTGCAGGTGGCCTTGGGACTCGCACGCCAGCGCGCCGAGGGCCGCGCCACGGGCGAGCTCGATCGCATCGAGCGCGAGACCGAGCGCCTGAACGAGCTGATCGGCCAGGTCCTGGCGCTCGCCCGACTCGAATCCGGCGTGGCGGCGCCGGCGCGCGAGCCGGTCGATCTCGCCGAGCTCCTCGATCGCGTCGCCGCCGACGCCGACTTCGAGGCGCGCGCCGCCAACCGGCGGGTGGAGATCTTCGCCACCACGCCCGCCCGCATCGAGGGAGATGCCCGGTTGCTGCAAAGCGCGCTCGAGAACATCACGCGCAACGCCGTGCGCTACACTGCCGCGGGCACGTCCGTGTCGCTGGCGCTTGCGCGCGACACGCACGCGCCGCGCTGGCTGATCGCCATCCGCGACCACGGCCCGGGCGTGCCGGAGGAGATGCTGCCGCGCCTGTTCGAGCCGTTCGTGCGCGTGGGCGCTGCGCGCGACCGCGCGAGCGGCGGCTATGGCCTCGGGCTTGCCATCGCCCGCAAGGCGATCCGTGCCCACGGCGGAGAGGTGTTCGCCAGGAACGAGCCTTCCGGAGGGCTGAGCGTGATGGTCGCGCTTCCGATTGCGCCCTGAGGCGGCGCTCATTTCCGGGTCGCCCCGCCGTGCGGCGGCCGGACGCCAACCGTCGTGTCGAGCGCGTCAGTCGGCTGTCTTGGCCGCGGCGGCTACGGCCGCCAGCTCCGGTCGCGGCGCGTCGAGCCGGCGCAGCCACGGCACGAGCGCCAGGCAACACAGCAACGACAGCGCCGCCACCCCGAGGAGCGGGCCGAGCTCGCGATCGAACGCCTGCTCGTAGAGCCGCCCGCCGATGACGGCGGACAGCTGCTCGACACCGTTATAGAGCGACATGAGCGCGGCGAAAGTGAAGCCCTCCGCCTTGCGCGGGCAGGCGCTCGCGGCGAGCGAAAAAATCGTGAGCGCGCCGATCTGTGCCGTCAGCCCGACCAGCACGTTGAGCGGACCCGCGACGGCCGCGGCAAGCGCGTGCGGCTGCGCCAGGCTGAGATAGGAAAGAATCCCGGCCGACATGGCAAAAACGCTGAACACGGCGCGATAGGTCAGGCTGCGGTCCGCAAACAGCTTGGCGAACAACCAGGCACCGGCCACGCCGCCCGTGGCGGTGAGCGCATTGAGCTGACCGATGAGCTGCTGTTCAAAACCAAGGCGATCGACCATGTGGTAGTACATCGGGGTGCCGAACGCCGGGCTGGAGCACCACAGCACCAGGAACGCGGCCGCAATGCGCAGGCTCGGCGAGCGCAGCGCGGCCAGTATGCTTTGTGCGGTCTCGCGCAGCTGCGACAGATTGATCTCGGCGCGGTCCTCGCGCACGATCACATAGGTCGCAACAACCACGGCGATCGGCGCCAGCATGGTAATGGTCGCCGCAACGTGCAACGCGGAGGCCGGCTGAAACAGCGCGGCGACGTAGCCGCCGGTGAGCGCCGTCAGGATCGCCGCGACCTTGAACCAGAACCACTGCACGCCGAGAAAGCGTGCGGTCAGCCCGGTGCGCTCGCCGTTCTCGACCATGAGCGCGTCGATGATCACGTCCGAGGCGGCGGTGCCGAACGCCGTGAGCGTGAGGGCCGTGACGATCGTGCCCACCTCCGTCAGGCCCGACAGCCAGAGAAATCCGGACGCGGCGACGACATTGACCAGCAGCAACCAGCTGCGGCGCCGGTAGCCGAGCAGCGGGATGAAGTCGCTCACCAGCCCGTAGAGCGGCTTGATCACCCACGGCAGCGACAGGATCGCAAGATATTCCGAAACCTGCGCGGCGTTGAGGCCAAGGCCTGCCTTCAGGTAATAGTTGAGCGGCTGGCTGATGAGCCCGCCTGCCTGGCCCAGCCCCTGCGCGAAGTACGCGAGCCCGAAAAGAAATACCAGACGGCGGTGATGGGGTATATCCGTGGGCAACCCGGCGGGGTCGGCAGGCATAGCGCGATGGTACGTGAACGCGGTCGAGCCGACTACGTGAGTGCACCGGCGTGCCGCGCGGTCCAGCTGCCGGGAAGGCGCGCAGGCCACGGTGCTCTTTCTCAACCCGAGCGGCAACGCCTTCGAACCCATAGCGTTCGCCGGGGTCGGCCAAGTCTTCGCCCGCTTGCCGATCGAGCCTGCGCCCACAGTCACATGGCGCTTGCCCGCGCTGCACCGCCGCGCTATAAACGCGCGCCGATTCGAATCCCCCCATGCACCTTTGCGACCCCGATACCAGCGCGGCGTTGCGCGCGCTGCTGGCACGTTATGGTCTCGACCTTATCGTGCTCGGTGACGGCGCGGCGATTCCCGGCAGCTACTGGGGCGCGCCGGAAGCCGGCCTCATCGGTACGGTCGTGTATGCGCGTCCCGACACGCCGCTCCATTCGGCGCTGCACGAAGCAGCGCATGTCATCTGCATGGACGCGTCGCGTCGCGCGCGCTTGCATACCGACGCCGGTGGCGACTACGCGGAAGAAGACGCGGTGTGCTACCTGCAAATCGTGTTGGCGCGGCACATCGGCCTTACCGAATGCGCGTTGTGCGCCGACATGGACGCCTGGGGCTATACCTTCCGGCTCGGCTCGGCGCTCGCGTGGTTCGCAGGCGACGCCGAGGATGCGCGCGCCTGGCTCATTCGGCACGGCGTGCTCACGGCCGACGGCGCGCCGAGCTGGCGCTGCCGTGGCGATCCCGCGGACGATATCGAGATGGCTGACCGCCGCGACGCCGCCTAGCGGCACGCGGATCTTCTCCGCTGTCGCCGGTACCCGGCGCCCGCCCGGCGCGGTATGCTCAGCCGATGGATCGCCGACCCGAGGACCCGCCGGAGCAGCTCGCGCGCAAGCTCGTGCTGTGGGGACTGATCGCGCTGCTGTTCGGCGCCTACGTGCTCTACGTGTTCCGCCCGGGCGCGCTCGCTGCCCCCGAGATCAGCTACAGCCAGTTCAAGGAGCTCATCGAGCGCGAGCAGGTGACCGAGGTCACGTTGCGCGGCCAGGAGGTGCAGGGCACGTTGCGCGAGCCGCTGCCGATCGGTCCGCAGCAGCGCGCCGCCGATCGCTTCACCACCCGCATCCCGGCGCTGGGCGACGAGACGCTGCTGCCGTTGCTCGAGCGTCACGGCGTGCAGGTGCGCGTGCTGGCCTCGCGCGAGGAAGGCGACTGGACCACGGTGCTCCTCGCCTGGCTGCCGTGGCTGCTGCTGATGGCGTTCTTCTTCTGGGCGTGGCGGCGCACCTACCGCAACCTGGCCGGGGGCCTCGGTGGGCGCGGCGACCTGCAGAAGTTCCTCGAGCCTTTCTCGAAGACCGCCAAGATTCCGAAGATCACCTTCGCCGACGTGGCCGGGCAGGAGAATGCCAAGCGCGAGGTGCAGGAGCTGGTCGATTTTCTGCGCGACCCCGAGCGCTTTCGCACGCTCGGCGCCGAGGTGCCGCGCGGCATCCTGCTCATGGGCCCGCCCGGCACCGGCAAGACCATGCTCGCCAAGGCGCTCGCCGGCGAGGCCGGCGTGCCGTTCTTCTCCATCACCGGTTCGGAGTTCATCGAGGTGTTCGTCGGTGTGGGCGCCTCGCGCGTGCGCAACCTGTTCCAGGCCGCCAAGAAGGAGGCACCCTCGATCATCTTCATCGACGAGCTCGATGCGGTCGGGCGCACGCGCGGTACGGGCCTGGGCGGAGGACACGACGAGCGCGAGCAGACGCTCAACCAGATCCTCGCCGAGATGGACGGCTTCGAGGGCCACGAGGCGGTGATCGTGCTCGCCGCCACCAATCGCCCGGACGTGCTCGACCCGGCGCTGCTGCGGCCCGGGCGCTTCGACCGGCACGTGGTGCTCGACCTGCCGGATCGCAAGGACCGCGAGGCGATCCTGCGCGTGCACGTGCGCAAGGTGCCGCTTGGGCCCGATGTCGATCTCGGGCGGCTGGCGGCCGGCACGCCCGGCTTCTCCGGCGCCGATCTCAAGAACCTGGTGAACGAGGCGGCCATGCTCGCCGCGCGCGAGGGCGCCAAGCATGTCGGCATGCGCCATTTCGACGAGGCGCGCGACAAGCTGCTGCTCGGCACCACCCGCAGCCTGATCATCCAGCCGGAGGAGCGCCACCGCCTGGCCGTGCACGAGGCCGGCCACACGGTCGTGGCGTACTTCCTGCCGCACGCCGATCCCTTATATAAGGTCACGATCATCCCGCGTGGCCGCGCGCTCGGCGGCACGCAACAGCTGCCCGAGCAGGAACGCCATACGCTGCCGGAGGATTACCTGAAAGACCGGCTCGCCGTCATGCTCGCCGGCCGCACCGCGGAGCTTGAGTTGCTCGGCACCGTGAGCTCGGGGGCCGATGACGACATCCGTCAGGCCACCGCGCTCGCCCGCGCCATGGTGGCGCGCTGGGGCATGTCGAAGGAGATCGGGCCGGTCGACCTGCGCGAAAGCGAGGAGCACCCGTTCTTGGGGCGCGAGATCGCGCAGCCTCGGCGCTTCTCGGAGACCTCCGCGCAGGCCGTCGACCAGGCGGTGCGCGAGCTGCTGCGCGAGGCCGAGGCGCGCGCCGCCGACGTCATACGCTCGCGCCGTGCGGACCTTGAGCGGCTGATCGCGGCGCTCGAGGAGCACGAGACGCTCGAGCGCGACCGCATCGAGGCCACGCTCGGCCCGCGCCAGGCGAGCGCGGCGCGCCACATCGAGGCCGCGTCCGCCGCCGCGCCGGGAGTAGCAGTCGGCAATCAGTGATCGGTGAGCAGTGAGTGGGTGCAGGCCGGGCGCGAAGATATCGCTGGCTATTGGCGCGCGCGACGCGTATAGTGTGCGCACCTCGAAGTCGAGGGTGTAGCGTTTCTGACCTCTCCTGCTGTTCGTGTATCAGCTTCCTGGTTAGCGACGTTCAGGCCGGACCCGTTTGCCGCCGGCCGCCGGAACCAGGCGCTGATCTTACCTGCCAAGTAAGTCCGCCGTGCAGGATGCACAAGTGCCGCGAAAGCGCCGGGAGGCGCGCAGCGGCCGCTTCGTTCGTTGTTTCACGATCAATTTCCGCCGTGGCAGGCGGACGAGGAACCCATTTTGTCTTTCGAAAATCTGAAGCTCGACGCAAGGCTCACGCGCGCCATTGCCGCGTGCCATTTCAAGGCGCCGACCGACATCCAGCGCCGGGCGATCCCGGTGGCGCTCGAGGGCCGCGATCTCATGGCCTGCGCCCAGACCGGCACCGGCAAGACCGCCGCGTTCGTGCTGCCGGCGCTTCAGCGTCTACTGGCGCCGTCGCCGGTCGCCGGCCGCGGTCCGCGCGTGCTGGTGCTGACCCCGACGCGCGAGCTCGCCATGCAGGTGACCGACAATATCCGCCAGTTCGCGCGCGACTGCCGCGTCACCTCTGGCACTGTCGTCGGTGGCATGAGCTACGGGCCGCAGATGCGGCTGCTGCGCCAGCCGCTCGACCTGCTGGTCGCCACGCCGGGCCGGCTCATGGACCACATGGAGCAGAACCGTGTGGATTTTTCGCGCGTTGAGGTCTTCGTGCTCGACGAGGCCGACCGCATGCTCGACATGGGGTTCGTTGAGGCGGTCAAGACCATCGCCGGGGCGCTTCCGGCAGGCCGCCAGACGCTGCTGTTTTCCGCCACACTCGAGGGCCGGGTGCTCGACATCGCGCGAGCGCTGCTCAAGGATCCGGCGCGCGTCCAGCTCACCGGCAACCGCGACCAGCATGCCGCCATCACCCAGCAGGTTCACGAAGTCGACGACATCGCGCACAAGCACGCGCTGCTCGCTCACGTCGTCAATGACGATGCGCTCTACCAGGCCGTGATCTTCACCGCCACCAAGCACGGCGCCGACAAGCTCGCGCAGAGGCTCGCCGGTCAGGGCCACGCCGCCGCGGCGCTGCACGGCGACATGAACCAGGGCCAGCGCCGGCGCACCATCGAGCGCATGCGGCGCGGCGAGCTCCGCCTGCTCATCGCGACCGACGTGGCCGCGCGCGGCCTCGACATCAAGGGCATCAGCCACGTGATCAACTTCGATCTGCCGATGGTCGCGGAGGACTACATTCACCGCATCGGTCGCACCGGGCGGGCCGGCGCGACCGGCATCGCCATCTCCTTCGTCGATCACGAGGACCGCAGGCTGCTGCGCGGCATCGAGCGCCTGACCGGTCGGCGCCTGGAGCGCCAGGTGATCGCCGGGCTCGAGCCGAAGCGGACCGCGCCGTCGCACGCCCAGCGCACGCACGCGCACTGTCCGCACCGCCAGCGCGCGCACGCGCAGCACCCAAAACAGGGGCAGCACGACCCGCGGTATTCACCGCGCGCTACCGGGCCGCATGCGCACCAAGGCGCCCGCCGCGCCGATGCCCAGGCAGATGGCGACCGCCGCCCGCAGGATGATCGGCGCTGGGCATCGCGAAATCGCCCGATTTATGGCTAAAGCGCCGGACCCCCAGGCTGTGATCCGGCGCGATCCGGGCGAAAACGGCCGGTTTTGCCTCGCTTGCGGCCGCCGCGGGCCTGCTTTGTGTTAAAATGCCAAGCGTTTCACGCAATCGATGACCGGCGGCCCTGAGCCCGCCAGGTCGGCCTGGGGCCGCGGACTCCAGGCCCTAATCGCGGTCTGTCCTTCCAAGACAAGGTCATTCCCCGAATGCCCGCACCCGGCCTTGGCATCCGGTGCGTGGCAACCCCGAAGCGCTCGCGTTGAGCTCGCGCAGTGCATCGGCCAGCGGTCCGGTTTTCTTCCGGACATGTTCGGCAGAAGTTGGGCCTGCTTCAGCGGCCCCGAACGACAGGAGGTATTCATATGAGACGCATGTACGTTGGTGGCCTGGCCCCCGAAACCAGTGAATCCGAGTTGCAGGCCCTTTTCGCCCAGCACGGCACGGTGCGCCGGCTCGAGCTGCCCAAGGACGTTTTCAGCGGCCGCTGCCGCGGCTTCGCGTTTGTCGACATGGAAGGTCACGAGGCCCGCGCCGCCATTGCCGCGCTGGACGGCCGCGAGTTCAAGGGCCGGCCGATCCGCGTCAACGAGGAGCGCGCCAAGGACAAGGGCCGGCGCGGCGCGCGGCGCTAGGTTCTTTCTCGGCTGATCGCATCCAAATTGACTGCATGGAGGTGCAGTATGTCAGCGACGACTTTCAGTGTGGTGACCGTCCAGCGCAGTGATCCGCCGTCCGGCGCGGGCGGGATCTGGTACCGCTACGAAATCGCGAGCCAGCGCTCGCGCATCACCGGCTGCCGGTGTGGATCGCGCGAACAGGTGCTGCGCCACGCGCAGGCCTACGCCGAGGAGTTGAATGCCCGCGCCCAGCGCGGCTACTCGGTCGGCGCGCCGCGCGCACGCAAATAGGACAACACAACGCCCGGACAGGCTACGTCCGGGCGCGGCGCCGCAGCCGGCGGCATCGCCGCAATCACTTTTCCGCGCCGTACTGCGCAGCGGTTTCCCGGCCAGACGAGTCGTGCGCAACCGGTCTTTTGCATTGATCATCCCTTCGGGCCGCTAGTCACGCCGTTTCGCAGCGCCGCGTGATCCGCCATTTTTCTGTCAGTCTGCCGGCGGCGATCTCTATACTCACTGATGAACGTCGAAGGCGCCGCGGTTGATCAGGCCTTCGCGCTCACGTAGATTGGCGCACTCCCTTGTGCCGGGTCGCATCGCTACGGTAACTGTCATGCAATACCCTTCACCCGTGCTTGCGGTGCCTGGCCCTTCGTTTTCGACTTTCGCAATCTGCGTGGCGCTCCTTGCCGGATGCGCGCAGGGTCCCACGCCGCCGGATGCGCGCGTCGAGCCGCCGGCGGCATCGGCGCCCGCGGCTCAAGCGCGTGGCGGGCAACTGATCATCAAGTTCCGCGCGTCGAGCCACGTAGATCCCGCGCAGGCTGATGTTCTTGCGAGCTTGTCCCGCGACGCGGGCGCCAGGCTCGTGTATGTCCGCCCCATGACGGGCGACTCGCACGTGCTGCGCGTCGAGGGACTCACCGATCCGCAGGATCTGGTGCGTGCCATCGAGCGTCTCGCAAGACGTGGGGACGTGGAACACGTCGAGGAGGATGTGCGTATGTACCACCAGAGGAATCGACACAAGTAATCACACAACGACAAGGTCCCACTTATGAGCAAGCACGGTCGGTCGCGCGCCCCCGCGCCATTCACTAAGGTGGCAACGCTTCTCGTTGCCGTACTGATCGCCGGTGCCGGCATCCCCGCATCGGGCGGCGCCAGCGCCGGCGGCCCGGCTGACGCTACGGCATCGCTGACGCGCGATGCCACCGACCGCATCATCGTGAAGTTCCGCGATCGCTCGCTCGCGCGCGCGACCGTGCTTGGCGCCGACGCCGTCAGCGCCCTGAGCCGGCGCGCCGGCATGCCGCTCGCGCACTTCCGTCCGATGTCCGGCGACGCGCAGGTCTTGGCACTGCCGGCGCGGATGCCGCTCACCGAGGTCCAGGCACTGGTCAAGCGTCTCGCCGCCGATCCGGCCGTGGAGTATGCCGAGCCGGACAGACGCATGTTCATGGCACTCGTGCCGAACGACTCGTTGTACAACAGTCAATGGCACTACAAGGCACCGGACGTTGAGGCGGGCGGCGCAAACCTGCCCGCCGCCTGGGAGATTACGACCGGGTCGCCCGGGATCGTGGTCGCCGTGATCGACACGGGGCTTCGGCCGCACGCCGACATCGACAGCAATATTCTCGATGCCAACGGTCGGGTCGTGCCCGGTTATGATTTCATCGTGGCCGACGGCCCAGCCGGCGCGTGCCCCGGCAATGCGTGCACGGCCAACGACGGCGACGGGCGGGATGCCGACCCGTCCGATCCGGGTGACTGGATCACCGCCGAGGAAGATGTCGGGACGACGGCGAGCGGATTCTTTGCCGGCTGCGGCGTTTCCAACAGTTCCTGGCATGGCACCCATGTCGCCGGCACGATCGGTGCGCTCAGCGACAACGGCACCGGCGTCGCCGGCGTCGATTGGAACGCCAGAATTCTGCCAGTGCGTGTGCTCGGCAAGTGCGGCGGTTACACCTCCGACATCATCGACGGTGCGCGCTGGGCGGCCGGGCTCCCGGTGACGGGTGTGCCCGTCAACGCCAATCCCGCCAAGGTGCTGAACCTCAGTCTTGGCGGTCCCGGACCATGTTCCGTCACCACCCAGAAGGCGATCGACGAAATTCTGGGCACCGGTGCTGTGATCGTCGTTGCGGCTGGCAATAGCAACGCCGATGCGGCTGACTCCTCGCCGGCCAACTGCAACGGCGTGATCGCGGTCGCGGCCAACGATCGCAGCGCCAACAAGGCTTCGTACAGCAACTACGGCAGCGTCGTGAAGATCACCGCGCCCGGCGGCGGTTCGGGCGACGGCGTGTTGTCAACCGTGAACAGCGGTGCGACCGTACCGAGCGGCGACGCATATGCTTCCTATCAAGGCACCAGCATGGCGGCGCCGCATGTGGCCGGCGTGGCCGCCTTGGCGTTCAGCCGCAACGGGGCGCTTACACCCGCCCAGATGTCGGCGATCATTCAGGGCTCAGCACGTCCGTTTCCGGCCGGTTCGACATGCAGCACTGCCAATTGCGGCGCCGGTCTGCTCGATGCGGCGGCAGCGGTACGACTCGCCGACCCGGCATTGCAGGCGCCGGCCATCAGTGCAGTCAATCCAACGGCGGTGCTAGCAGGTGGGGGCGCATTCACTCTGACCGTCGATGGTGCCAACTTCGTGGACGGCGGATCGAAGGTCCACTGGAACGGCGCCGCCAGGCCGACGACGTTCGTCCCCCCCAGCCGGCTGCAGGCCGCCATTTCTGCCGCGGATGTTGCCCTCGGCGGGTCGATACCTGTCACGGTCGTGAGCGGCCACCTGGTGTCGGGCAGTACGACGTTCAACGTCAATAACCCCGTGCCGACCGTGAGCAACGTCAGTCCGGTGGCGGTGATCGCGGGTGGCGGCAACTTCACCCTCACCGTCACTGGCACTGGCTTCGTGCCGGGGTCGACGGTGCGTTGGAACGGATCGAATCGCAGCACGAGCTATGTGTCCGGGACGACATTGACTGCGGTGATCCTCGGCTCCGACATCCAGTCTGCCGGCACAGCAACCATAACGGTGTTCAACCCAACCCCTGCCGGTGGCGAGTCCCCTGGCACAAGTCTTGCCATTTCAACCGGCAGCACTGGTGGCGGCGGAGGCGGCTGCTTCATCGCCACGGCCGCCTACGGCACGCCGATGGCAGCCGAGGTGCGCTACCTGCGTGCGTTGCGCGACCAGTACCTGCTCACCAACGCCATCGGGCGCAGGTTCGTGCATGCCTACTACACGGTGAGCCCGCCGCTTGCGGATTTCCTGCGCGACAACGCGTTCCTGCGCGCCTGGGTGCGGCTGTGGCTCAAGCCCTGGGTCGACCTGAGCCGGCTGCTGGTGAGCGAGGAGGCCTACCAGTCGCAGACCGCCGAGCGGCCATAGGCGCTGCTTCTGCCCGGAAACCAGGGCGGCCCCGCAACCCGGGTCACCCTTTTGGTTTTGACTTGATTGTAGGAACATGGCGCGATGCTGGGTTTCGTCCTGCGCCTGCTGGTCGTGGCATTTGGCCTGTGGCTCGCCTCCGTGCTGGTGCCGGGCATCGAGGTGCGCGGCGTGTGGACCCTGCTCGGCGCGGCGCTGCTACTTGGGATCGTCAACGCGATCGTGCGGCCGCTGGTGATCCTGCTGACCCTGCCCATCACGATCCTCACGCTCGGCCTGTTCCTGCTGGTGATCAACGCCGGCATGCTCGCGCTGGTGGCGTGGCTTTTCGATGACTTCCAGATCGCCGGATTCTGGTCGGCCGTCTTTGGCGCGATCGTGGTGAGCCTCACCGGCTGGATTGCATCGTATTTCATCGGGCCGCGCGGGCACATCGAGGTCATCTACGTGCGCCATGATCGTTGAGCGGTCGCGCGCCTAGATCACCCGCTCGTTGCCGCCATCGACCGGAATCTGGGCGCCGGTCGTTTTCGCGAACAACGGGCCACACAGCTCGGCGGCGAGCTCCGCCACGTGGCGGCTCGTGACCTCGGTGCGCAGGACGTTCCTGGTTTTGTAGGCCTCGATCGTCATGCCGTAGTGCGCGGCGCGCGCCGCCAGCACCTCGGGCGACCACACCCCGGTGTCGAACACCGCATCCGGATGCAGCGTGTTGACGCGAATGCCGTCTGCGCCCCATTCGAGCGCGGCGACCCGCGCCAGTTGCGTGAGCGCGGCCTTCGACGCTGAGTAGGCGGCCGCGCCCGGGCCCGGCGCCGGCACGTTCTTCGATCCCATTACCACCACCCGGCCACCGCGCGGGGCAAGCCTGAGAAGTGCATGCGCCTCGCGCAGCAACGCCAGATTGGCATCGAGATTGACGGTGAGCACGCGCCGCCACTCGGCATCGTCGAGCTCGGCGATGCGCCGCCCGCCCGGGAAAATGCCGGCGTTTAAGATCAGCATGTCGACGCCGCCAAAGGCATCGACCGCGCGATCGAGGGCACTGGCCACCTGCGCGCGATCGGTGACGTCGCACACGACGCCGCACACGTCACTGCCCTTGAACAGGCCCTCGATCGCGGGATTGACGTCGAGGGCGACCACCGCCGCGCCGCGCGCGCACAGCGCCTCGACGCAGGCCCGGCCAATGCCCGAGGCCGCGCCGGTGACGAGCCCGACCTCCCCTGCGAACATCGGCGGGCGGCCGGCCTTGCGCAGCTTGGCCTGCTCGAGGTCCCAGTACTCCATGTCGAAGATGTCCCGCGCCGCGATCGGGCGGTATCCGCCGAGGGCCTGCGCGCGCAGGATCACGTCGATCGTGTGCTCATAGATGTCGCGCACGATGCGCGCGTCCTTGGCGCTTGCGCCGACGGTCAGCATGCCGAGCTCGGGGTCGAGGATCACGCGCGGCGCCGGATCGAGCATGGTCTTCGGTTCGCGCAACAGCGGCGACGCGCACGACTCCAGGGACGGAGGAGGTCGAGTGGCGTCAGGACCAGCGACCGAGGGATGTGCTGCTCCAGGCCCGTCGCGGCGACCGCCAGGGATGGCGGGAGGTAGGGCAACGTCGGGAGCGGTCGTCGCGAGCGCGTCTGGGCCGCGTGGCGCGTGGCGCGCGAAATAAGCGCGGTAGCTCTCGACGAACGCCGCGACGTCGCGCCCGATCAGCGGCCACGGCTTGGTGCGAATGACGTGATCAGGCGTGGCCGGGCCGCGCTGCGCGAGGTCAGCGACATCGGCGCGCTGGCAGAACTGCACGGCCCGGGCGGTGGTATCGCGCATCACCACCATGGGGCAGCCGGCCGCCCGCGACACTTCCTGGCGCAACGCGGCGAGCGCGGCGCGGTCCGCCACGGGCGTTGGGCGCGCGCCGGCCGGTTCGACGTTCCAGGCGCCGTGAGCCTTGAGATAGTCCTCGGCGCGGGTGACGAGGGCGATCATGCGCTCGTAGGATTCGCGCGCGCTCGCGCCAAAGGAAAAGATGCCGTGGTTGAGCAGCACCATGCCGATCGTCTGCGCACCGGCCTCGCGCGCGAACTGCTCGGCGCAGTGCCGCGCCAGGTCGAAACCCGGCATGACGTAGGGGACGATCACCACGCTGTCACCGTAGATCTCGCGGATGCGTCGTGCCCCGTCCGGCGTGTTGCTCACCGCCAGGATCGCGTCGGCGTGGGTGTGGTCGACGTAGCGGTGCGGCAGCACCGCGTGCAGAATCGCCTCCACCGAGGGCGTGGGCGCGGCGGCATTGGTCATGTGCGTACGCAGCTCATTGACCATCTGCGGGTCGGACAGGTGCGGAAGCCGGGCGAGCGCGAGCAGGTGCGATAGGCGGACCGGCGCAAAACCTGCGCGGTCTATGGTTTCGAGATCCCAGCCGCTGCCCTTGACGTAGAGGATCTCTTCCTCCTCGCCAAGGAGGTTGCGCTCGCGAATCTTGACCGAGGTGTTGCCGCCGCCGTGCAGCACCAGGCAGGGCTCACGGCCGAGCAGGCGCGAGGAATACACGCGCAGGCCGAGGGCGTCGGTAAAGGCGGCCGCCTCGCGGTCGTTCCAAAGACTGATCATGCTGGAGGCAATCGAAGGGTGGTGCGGTCGCGGTCTGGCTAGGCTACCACCCGGGCAGCGCCCGCATCAAAAGGAGACCTTGCAGCGCGTGCAGTCGCGGCCGGCTCGGCTTGGCCGCGTGCAACGATGACGCTAGACTGCGCTGCGCCCACGGGGACGCGACAGACACGATGCCCGGTATCGCGACAGCCTCCGGACTGATCATTGAAGACCTGCGCATCGGCAGCGGGCGGGAGGCGACTGGGCCGGGCCAGTTTGTCACCGTCCATTACACCGGGTGGCTCGAGGACGGCACCGAGTTCGACTCGAGCCGCCGCCATGGCGAGGCGTTTGGTTTCCCGCTCGGCGTCGATTACGTCATCCGCGGTTGGGACGAGGGTGTGGTCGGCATGCGCGTCGGTGGCAAGCGCCGGCTCACCGTGCCCCCGCAGCTCGCCTATGGGGAGAAGGGCGCCGGCGGCGTAATTCCGCCCAACGCCACCCTCGTGTTCGAAATCGAGTTGCTCGATATCAGCGAATAGCCATTCCGGGCTCGTGTGGTTCGGCTTGAAATAAAGGTCGCCATCCCTAGATAATGCGCGTTCATTAGTAATCGCTAATATACGCACTTTTCTCGGGAGATACCGCATGTCCTGGAACATCAAGGAAATCGACGCCCCGCAGCTCGCGCACTGGCTGGAGAACAAGGCCGGAGACATCCGCGTCATCGACGTGCGCCATATGAACGAGATCGCCATGGGCACGGTTCCCGGCGCGCAGCCGATGCCGCTGCACACGCTGCCGCTCAAGCTCGCCGAGCTCGACCGCGAAAAGGAACTGGTGTTCATCTGCCGCAGCGGAGCGCGTTCGGCACAGGCGGTGGCGTTCCTGCAGCAACAGGGATTCGACAACGTCTACAACCTGCGCGGCGGCATGCTCGGCTGGGCACAGAGCGGGCTGCCGGCCGTGGCGCCACAGTTGAGCTGAAGGGAGCCGGCGCGCCCAATCCGCCGCAAAGGGCCCGGCAATGCCGGGCTCTTTCGTTGAGCGCGCCTTGGCCACGGCGCACATTCCGGATCGCGACGCATCGCGCGTTCGGCGGTCAGTTTTCGCACAGGCCGCTCGGATGACGACATTGCCCATATGCGCCTCGACCGTTTCCTGAGCCATGCCGGCGGGCTGACGCGTTCACAGGCCCAGCGCGCGATCCGTGCGGGTGGAGTCCGGGTTGCAGGCGCGGTCGTGACCGACCCCGGTGCGCATATCGACGCCCACAGCGCTGTCGAATTTGCCGGCCGTCGGATCGAGGAACGCAAGCCCCGCTACCTGATGCTCAACAAACCGGCGGGATACGTGTGCGCGACGCAAGACCCGGACCATCGAACCGTGCTCGATCTGCTCGATGCCAAGGCGCCGGACGGGTTGCATGCGGGCGGCACCCCACCTCCTGCGTCCATGCAGTCGTCTCGCGGCACTCGTGCGTCCCTGCACATCGGCCGCTCCCAGCTTCCTGCTTCGCGCGGCACTCGTGCGTCCCTGCACATCGGCCGCTCCCAGCTTCCTGCTTCGCGCG
>CAYZVX010000065.1:5051-16984 GCA_964482055.1 uncultured Acidiferrobacteraceae bacterium | reverse complement strand
AGCGACCCGTCGGCGTTGTAGCGCGCGAGGGCGAAGTCGGAATCCGACCCGGCCTGACTTTCGCCCGCCACCACGATCTTGCCGTCGGGCGCGAGCGCGAGGGCGTAGATCCGGTCGCTGCCCGTGCCGATCGGCGTCACAACCTTGCCGCCGCTGCCGAAGGCGGGATCCAGATCGCCGCGCGCGGCCACGTACAGGCCGAAGCTGGCGCAATGGCTGCCGCAGGTGGGGTCGAGCGAACCGCCGCTGGCGCGGATGCGCAGGGCATGCGGACCGGTGGGGGTCGCGGTGGTGCTCGCCACCGTGAGCGTTACGGTCGTCGGACCGGAGACGGCCGTGCTCGGCGGTGTCACGCTCAAGCCCGCCGGCGCCGCCGTGCCGTCGGCCTTCTCCAGCACGAAGGAGACGGTGCCGAAGAAGTCGACCGTCGGCGTGAGCGTCACCGGCAGGCTCGTGCTGCCGCCGCGCGTGAGCGCCACCGCGCTCGACGAGGTGCTCAGCGAAAGCGCGCCGGCCGGCGCGCCCCCGCCTCCCCCGCCCCCGCAGGCGGCGAGCCCGAGGAGAGTGAAAGCGGCGATGACCGATGATTTCCAATCGCGTTTCATGATGGCGACTCCCGATCAGTAGTACCGCGCGAGCGCGAAGTCATAGTTCGTGCCGTTGTGACTCGCGCCCGCCACCACGATCTTGCCGTCGGGGGCGAGCACGATGGCGTAGGCACTGTCGTTGCTGGCTCCGATCGGCGTGGTGACCTTGCCGCCGCTGCCAAAGCTCGCATCGAGCGTGCCGTCGGCGTTGTAGCGGGCGAGCGCGAAGTCCAAGTTCGTGCCGTTGTCACTCATGCCCGTCACCACCATCCTGCCGTCCGGCGCGAGCGCGATGTCATAGGCAATGTCATCGCTCGTGCCGATCGCGGTCACGACCTTGCCGCCGCTGCCAAAGGTGGTATCCAGCGTGCCGTTGGCGTTGTAGCGGGCGAGGGCGAAGTCGAGGTTGGTGCCGTTGTGGCTCCTGCCGGCCAGCACGATCTTGCCGTCGGGCGTGAGTGCGACGCCAGCGGCCGCGTCGTAACCGGAGCCGATTGCGGTGGTGACCTTGCCGCCGCTGCCGAAGGTGGTGTCGAGCGAGCCGTCGGCGTTGTAGCGCGCCAGCGCGAAGTCGTAGGTCAACCCATTGAGGCTTGTACCAGCCGCTACGATCTTGCCGTCGGGGTCGAGCGCCAGCGCATAGGCCTCGTCGGTATTGGCGCCGATCGCGGTCACGACCTTGCCGCCGCTGCCAAAGCTCGTATCGAGCGTGCCGTCGGTGTGGTAGCGGGCGAGCGCGAAGTCGTAGTTCGCGCCGTTGCGACTCCTACCCGCCACGACGATCTTGCCGTCGGGGGCGAGCGCCAGCGCATAGGCCTCGTCGGTGCCGGAGCCGAATGCTGTGGTGACCTTGCCGCCGCTGCCGAAGGTGGTGTCGAGCGAGCCGTCGGCGTTGTAGCGGGCGAGCGCGAAGTCGTAGCCCGTGCTGCCGGCGTCCGTGTAGCCCGCCACCACGATCTTGCCATCGGGTGCAAGTGCCAGGGCGTAAGCTACATCGTCGCCGGTGTGGATCCCGGTAGTGACCTTGCCGCCGCTCCCAAAGCTCGTATCGAGCGACCCGTCGGCGTTGTAGCGGGCGAGGGCGAAGTCGTTGTTCGTGCCGTTGTAACTCCTGCCCGCCACCACGATCTTGCCGTCGGGTGCGAGCGCGACGGCGTAGGCATAGTCGTCGGTGCTGGAGCCGAATGTGGTGGTGACCTTGCCGCCGCTCCCAAAGCTCGTATCGAGCGTGCCAGCTGGCGGCGGGGCGCTGGCGCCCCCGCCCCCTCCTCCTCCGCCCCCGCAGGCGGCGAGTCCGAGGAGGATCAGGCCTGTAATGACTGGTGATTTCCACTTGGCATTCATGGCGGCGACTCCTTAGTCCTCTGTCGTGTCGTTTGTCATGCCGGCTGCGGGCGTCTTTCTCTCGGCGAGGATCGCCCACAGCTCCTCGATGTCGTGAAAGGCCCTGCGCTCACCGCTCAATGCGTGCTCGACCACGCCGGTGAGCGCGATGGCATCGTGCGCGCGCCTGGCCGGGGCGGTGCGGGGCCCGTGGCGATAGAGGCGCACGATGTAGCTTTCCATGTCCTTAAGCTTCGCTTAAGCGTGAGGGCCGGATGCGCGGCCCATTCTGCCGGCATCGGCCTTACAGATCGTGTACACGGGTAAAGAAAGCCGGGGCGGTGACCCCGGCACGCAGGAGAACCTTTAACTTACACAGGGACGGCCCGAGGAGATGGAGGGGTGATTCCATGCCCCTGTCCGAGCCTGTTAGAACCGGGATTCACCGGAAAACCGGAGCTACCCTCCGTTGGCTGCGCGGGCCAGCGCCTCGGTGGCGGGAGAGGGGGAGAGGCCGAGCTGGGAGGCGAGGATCCGGCAGCAGCGCCGGTAGGTCGCCAGCGCCTCGGCGCGCCGGCCGCTGGCAAGATAAACCTGCATGAGGCCGCGGTACAGCCCCTCGGCGAGCGGCTCGACCTCCAAGGCCTTCTCGTAGCAGGTGCGGGCGTGGTCCAAGCGCTCGGCACTCATCAAGACCGCTGCGGCGGCCTCGAGGTGACGCAGCAACTTGGCGCGCAGGCGCTCGCGCATCGCGAGCACCGGTGCGCTGTCGTGCTCGCCGTTCAGGAAGGGGCCGCGGTAGAGCGAAAAGACCCGGGTCGTGAGGGTCTGGACGCTGTCGGGGTCGTTTCTCTGGCAGGCGCGTTCCAGCTCCGCAAGGCTGCGCTCGAGGCTCCAGCTATCCACCCAGACATAACGGGCATCGATAGTGAGGCGGCCACCCTGGCACGTGATCGTATTCTTGCCGATCAGTTTTCGCAGCCGGTGCAGCGTGGTATCGAGCGCCTGGGCGGCGTCGTCGCCCTCGGCCTGCGGCCAGAGCGCCTCCGCGAGCAGCGCGTCGCTCACCTCGCGTCCGCCCAAGGCCACGAGGAGCTTCAGGCATTCGAGCGGCTTCTTGTGGGTCTTGGGAGTGAAACGCAGCGGCGTGTCGTCTTTGCGCAGCGCAAAGCGCCCGAGGGTGTGGATCTTGACCGGCCACGGCCAGTTGTCGAGGTGAAGGGGCGGTGCGGCGGGGGCGAGCCGGCGGGCGCGAATGAGGCGCTGGACGTACTCGACTTCGATACCGTGCTCGAGGGCCGCGCTGCACACCGGCGCCATGATGTCGGGGTTCCAGGTGATGTAGGCGAGGAATCCCTGCTCGCGGGCGGGACAGAAGGCGCGGGTCAGCCAGCGGCGGCACGACGGGTCGTCGCCGCGGCGCAGCGCGATCCACGCCTGCGTGACGCCGCACAGGAACTCCCCGAAGAAGCTGCGCATGCGCCCGGCGTAGTCGAGCGCCTGATCCGCGAGCGCGGCGGCCTCATCGAGCTCGCCGCTCAGGGCGAGCACCTGCGCCTTGGCGATCTGGCACAGCAGCATCGCGATATGGCACGAGGCGGCGACGGTGCCCCGATACGCGATGTCCACGTGGTGGCGGGCCGTGGCATAGTCGCGGCGCAGCATCGCGAGATAGGCGGTGACGTAATGGTAATGAGCCGTATCGAGCCTGCGGTCCGGGGAGAGCGTCTGGTGCATCCTGGTCAATGCCTCTTGCGCGCCGTCGAGATCGCCCACGAGGCCGCGCACGTAGCAAAAGTGGCTCCAGAACCGTCCGTCCATGAGGTGCACGCCGCTTTGCTCGGCCTCGGCCAGCCCGCGTTGCAGCATTTTCTCAATTTCCTCGGTGTCGCTGCCGACGGCGGTGTGCATGCGGTATTCGGCGTGAATCAATGCGGCATAGAGGCGCGCGAGCGGCGGACCGCTTCCGCCCTTGAGCTCACCTTCGAGCAATCGGGCGATCACACGCAGGCGGCCCAGGTCGCCAAGCCAGGCGTAGTACATGCCCAGGTTCGCCGCCAAAGAGAAGAAGCGGTTCGGATCCGAATCGCGGCGTAACACATCTTCGGCCCGGCCCAGCCAGTACGGCAGGCGCGCATCATGCGGGCAGGCGAAACACAGAGCGGCGAAGGCGCCGGCGACGACCTGCGGCTCGACATCCGGGTAGTGCGCGAGCGGGAAGCGCCGCTGCAAGGCATCCAGCGCGTCCATCCACCGGGGCACCGGACCGTAGTCGTCCCACTCCGCAAAGTACGACTGAAGGATCAGCGCGAGGGCGAGGTACAGGCCGCGTGCATCACCCTGGCGGTCGAAGCCGGCGTAGGCGCGCTCCAGAATCGTGCGCCCCTGCGGGATGGAAAACGGCAGGCGGCAGGAGCCCAGCCAGTAGAGCAGCCACGGTGTGGCCTCGCGTTTCTCCTGCGGCAGCGCCAGCAACCACTGCTCGAGCTGCTTGTGCCGCCCTGCTTCCACCAGCGCTGCGGCCCGATCGAGGATGAGCCGCGCGCATTCCTCGACATCGCCGCTTTCCTGCCACAGCCCGATGGCGGCTTCGTAATCGTGCTCCGCGGCCAGGCGGGCCGCCGCGCGGCGCAACAGCGTTCGGCGATCGGCGGCCTCGATCCGCTCGCGGCCGCGTGCAATCAGGAAATCGCGGAACAGGTCGTGGTAGCGGTAGCGCGGCGTGGCTCCACCCAGGCGGCTTGTGAAGTAGTTCTCGCGTACCAGGCGCGACAGAATCGACTTCCCGTCCGCGCTGCCCGTGAGATCCTGTGCCATGGCGGCGGTGAAGTACGGGAGCACGGCCGTGCGCAGCAGGATGTCCTGGACCGGCGGCGGCGCACGCTCGAAGACCTCGGTCGCAAAGTAGTCGAACAGCGTGGTTTGGAGCGATTCCTCGTGCGCGGACGGGACCTTGGCCGCCTCAGGGCTCGCCAGCATCAACACCAGGCCGGCGACCCAGCCGTCGCAGCCGTCGTGCAGCGCCTCGATCGCCGAGGACTGCAGTTGCGGAGCGCGCCGGCGGCAGATCGCCAGCGTCTCCGCCCGGTCGAGGCGCAGCGCCTCCCACCCGACCACCGCCAGCCGTTCGCCGAGCCGCGCGCCGGCGAACGCACCCGGCGGTTCCGTCCGCGAAAGCACGATGAGATTCATGCCCTCGGGCAGCTCGTTCATGGCGAGCGGCAGCACCTCGTGCAGCCGCGCATCCGCCGGCGCATCGTGATAGTTGTCGAGCACGAGCACGCTCCTCTTCGGCAGCCGGCGGTAGAGCTCACGGAAAAAGTTGCGCGCGAAGGTCGGGACGTCGGCGAAGTACTCCGGAGTGAGCGACGGCAGCGCGTGTCGATGGCGCGGCGCGGCGCGGCGCGCGGCGATGCCCATATAGTAGAAGAACGAGGCGATGTCTCCGTCGCCGGCATCCACCTGATACCACAGCGTGGGCAGCTTGTGCGCGGTGAGGTAACTCACCACGAGCGAGGTCTTTCCGGCCCCGGCCGGGGCGCTCAGCCAGAGGGCGCGATGCTGCGCACGGCTGTGGTCAAGGAGGTCGAAGAGCCGCTCGCGCGGATAGAGGCGGCTGGGACGAGGCGGCGTGAGCTTGGGCGGGAACGGTTGCCGCGCCGCCCGCGCGCGACCGGGCGCGGTCGTGGCCTTGCGCGGAGCCACCGTTCTCGGCCGGGATCGCGTCCGGTGGTTTCCGGAGTTGCCTATACGTGCCATTCCCTTAAACGTCGCGACGGTTATTTTTTCTAAATTTACTGTTGTTTTGGCTCGTCGCGAATCGGTGCGTGTGAAAATCTGTGCACGAACACACACGGCGTGAGCTGGATTCACGGTATGAGAGAGGCGTTGGAAAGCCCGGGAAACTTGGCATGATTCCTCAATGCCGACCAGGGCCAAACGCCGGCGATAGGTCTTCTCAGGTTTCCGCTCCCCTCACCCACGGTGCACGGCCTGCTCGGCGATGCAAAAGCGCGCGTCCTCGATGCCCGCCTTGCGGCCAAAGAACCGCGCTGCAGCTGTTGCGACCTGATGCAATCGGGTCAGTACGACCACCGCCGAAGGCGCCGGGTGCGGGACCTCTCGTGGGGCGACACGCACGTCTAGCTCGCGCTCGCGGCGCGCCGCCTCTTGTGTCAAGGTGGCGGAAAGGTGAGGCGCGGGCGACTCGACTTGCCTTCCCTACAACTCGCTCTACACGAGCGGCCAGAGCTACGCGCTTCTTTGGGCCCGCGAGAGCCTCTCGCTCAACGGACGCCGGGCGCTGAGGAGTCTGCTTGCGGCGAGCAGGCGGCTCCCACACCGCCTACCTCCTCAAGGAGCCCTTCGGGAGGCTGTGGGGCTACGAGCGTGAGGCCAGGGCGCGCAACGTTCTTCGACCAACTGGCGCGCGAGCCTCAAGCGGCAGCGCCGCGCGCCTTACGAGCAGTTCTCCAGAATGGTCGATCGTGGGGGATCGTCGCCTACTGCCAGCCCGAGAACAGGGTCTTGCTTGGGTTCGTCGGGGGCTCGAACAACAAGATCGGCGTCCTCCAACGCCGGGCATGCGGGCTGCGGGATGAGGAATACCGGCGGCTTGAAGTGCTCACCCGCACGTTTCCCCGTTGTCGAGGATCGGCACCGATGGAATAGGGTGGCCGCGAGACTCAGGCGCGTTCTTGATGCAGCCATGCACGCCGCTGCCGTGCCGCCTGCCCTTCCGAGGGTCGAACATCTGCAATTTGAACTAGGATGGAAAATGAACCGTACCTTGGCGGGAAGACGCAAACTTCTATGGCTCTGGAACGAACGGGACGGCCAGTGTCCGCGCTGTCGCCTACCGATCACCGGCAAATCGCGATGGCATTTCCATCACATAGAATTGGCGGTGCCATGGGGCTCGGATAGACTGACCAGCCTGCTACTCGTGCATGAGAATTGCCATAGGCAGATTCACAGCCACGGCAAGGAGCAGGCGAAGCCGCCGGTCTCCTGAGCTTGGGGACCTTGCAGGCTGCGTGAGCCGTATGAGGGGGAAACTCTCACGTACGGTTCTTTGCAGGAGGCGGCGGCAACGCCACCTCCTTACCCGACTTTCAGACGCGGGTTCGATTCCGATCACCCGCTCCAATTACCTCGCTTTCCAGGGGGATTCCTGATGAATCGGACGCTCAAGATCGTGGCCATCGTCATCGGATCGATCGTGGCGCTGCTGGTCGTCGCCGCGATCGCCCTGACATGGCTGCTCGATCCCAGCCAGCACAAGGGCGCGATCATCCAGGCGGTCAAGGACAAGACCGGGCGCGAGCTCAAGATCGAAGGCCCGATCGGGCTGTCGTTCTTTCCGTGGCTCGGCGTCGAGGCAAAAGGTCTCGTACTCGGCAATGCGCCCGGGTTCGGTCCGGAGCCGTTCGCGAGGCTCGAGTCGTTCGGCGTCAAGGTGAAGTTCCTGCCGCTGCTGCGCGGTCAGGTGGCGGTCGACACCGTCGTGCTCACCGGCTTCGACCTGGCGCTCGCACGCGACGCGAAGGGCGCAACCAACTGGGACGACCTGCTCGCGCCGGCCAAGGCCGAGCCCGGGCCCAAACCGGCCGAACCGGTCGCGAAGGCAGCTGCGCTGCCGGCCCTGGCCGCCAACGGAATCGAGATCCGCAAGGCCAACCTCTCCTGGCGCGACCAGGCAAGCGGCGCGCGCTATGCCGTGCGCAACCTCGAGCTCAAAACCGGCGCGCTGGCGCCGAAACAAGCTGTCGATCTTGCGCTCGCTTTTGAGCTTGAGGCTGGCACACCGCCGGTGCGCACCCGCGTCGATCTCAAGAGCCGCGCGAGCTTCGATCCCGAGCAGCAAACGCTCGATGTGCCAAGCCTCGCGCTCGCCTTGGGTGATCTCAAGCTTACGGCTAACCTAAAGGGCAGCAAGGTCATCGACGCCCCGAGCTTCGCGGGCGCAATCGATATCGCCCCCTTCAACGCGCGCGCGCTGCTCGACCGGCTCGGCATCAAGTATGAGCCGGCGGACAAGGCGGCGCTCACACGGGTGGCGCTCAAGACCCGGTTTGCGGCAACCACGGCCGATGTCGGCCTCAAGGACCTCGCAGTCACGCTAGACGACAGCCGCCTGACCGGCTCGCTCGCGGCGCGGAATCTCGCCAAGCCGGCCTACCGCGCCGAGCTGGCGCTCGACACGATCGACATGGACCGGTATTTGCCGGCCGCCGCCGCGGCGGCGACGACCAAGGCTGCGCCCGCCCCGCCGGGCGCGGCCGCGGCGCTGATCCCGGTCGAGACGCTGCGCACGCTCGATGCGCAGGCGCAGCTTCGCATCGGCAAGCTCAAGGCCTACGGCGCGCAGCTGACCGAGGCGCTCCTGCAGGTAAACGCGCGCGGCGGGCTGGTGCAACTCGGGCCCAACCGGGGCCGGCTCTACGGCGGCGCCTACCAGGGCACCGATACCATCGACGTGCGCGCGGCCAAGCCGAAGCTGCGCTTCGAGCAGACGCTCACGGGCGTGCAGCTCGCGCCGCTGCTAAAGGACATAGTCGGCATCGACAAGCTCACGGGCGCCGCTACCATCAGCGCCAAGCTGACCGCCGAGGGCGCGACCGTGACGGCCATCAAGTCCTCGCTTGGCGGCAACGCGCAATTCGCCGTGAAAGACGGGACCATCCAGGGCATCGACCTCAAGCGCTTCGTTACCACAATCGAGACGGCGATCAAGCAGAAGCAGCTCGAGGCGCTCGCCGAGCTCGCGCCCAAGCCCGGCGAGGAGACGCGCTTCACCCACCTCGGCGGTAGCACGCAGGTGCAGGCCGGCGTCCTGCGCAACGAGGACCTCGTGATTGACGCGCCCGGGCTGGCCCGCGTTACCGGCAAGGGCCGCGTGGACCTCACCCAGGACCGCATCGACTACGTGCTGACGCTCGGCGCGGTGCCGCTGCGCATCGAGGGGCCGTTCACCGCGCTCAAGTACCGTCCGGACACCAAGGCCGTCGTCAAGAAGGAAGCCGAGAAGCAACTCGAGAAGGGTCTGGAGAAGGGTCTCGAAAAGCTGTTCAAGAAACGCTGATTACCGTGCGCCCTTTCCTCTGCACAGCCGCCGCCCTGCTCGCGGCGCTGTGCTGCGCGGCGGCGGGGAGCGCGAGCTTCGAGCGCGCCGAGGTCACGCACGAGGCCGGACGCTATCAACTGCGGTTCGTCGTCGACCTCGCCGCCACCACGCCCGCGGTGCGCGCCTTGCTCACCGATTACGATCACCTCGACCGGCTGTCGGCACACATCGTCGAGAGCCAGCGTCTCACGGCCGGCGGCGGACCGCGGGTGCGGATCGTGCTCGAGGCCTGCGTGTTCGTCTTCTGCAAGACCGTGCGCCGGGTGATGGCAGTCGAGACCCGCGCCAACGGTGATATTCTCACGCTCGCCGATCCGGCGCAGAGCGACTTTCATCATGCCCGCGAAATCTGGCAGGTCAACCCGCGAGACCGCGGCACACGCCTTGTCTACGAAGCGGAATTCGAGCCGAGCTTCTTCGTTCCGCCGCTCATCGGGCCATGGCTCATCAAGTCGCGCCTGCGTGGCGCGCTCGAGGAAATCGCCACACGTCTCGAAGAGCTCGCCGCGCAGCCCTGAGCGCCGCTTCGCCCAGCGGCTGCTCGCCTGGTACGAGCGCAACGGACGCAAGGACCTCCCGTGGAAACGCTCGCGCGATCCCTACGCGATCTGGGTCTCGGAGATCATGCTGCAGCAAACCCAGGTCGCGACCGTCATTCCTTACTATGAGCGCTTCATGCGGCGCTTTCCGACGGTGCAACATCTGGCGCGCGCCGGGGCCGATGCGGTGCTGCACCTGTGGACGGGTCTCGGCTACTACGCGCGTGCGCGGCATCTGCACGAGGCCGCCCGACAGATCGTGCTTGAGCACGCGGGGGCGTTCCCGCGCGACTTCGCGTCGGTGGCGGCGCTGCCGGGGGTCGGTCGCTCGACGGCCGGCGCCATCCTCGCGCTCGCCTTCGGCGCGCGGCACGCGATCCTGGATGGCAACGTCAAGCGCGTGCTGGCGCGCTACTACGCAATCGCCACGCCGGTGAACGACGGCGCCACGCTGGCGCGATTATGGGAGACCGCCGAGCGCCTCACGCCGCGCACGCGCGTCGCCGACTACACACAGGCGATCATGGACCTGGGCGCAACCGTCTGCAAACGGCGAGCACCTGACTGTGCGGCGTGCCCGTTGCGGTGCGATTGCCGAGCCGCTGCGCGGGGTGCCGCCGAGGCCTACCCGGTCATGGCGCGCCGACGCGTCCTGCCGGCAAAACGGGTGAAGATGCTGCTCATTCAGGATGCGGCTGGCCGCGTGCTGCTGACGCAACGCCCGCCGGCGGGACTATGGGGCGGATTGTGGAGCCTGCCGCAGTGCGAGCACGCCGACGTGCGCGCATTCAGCCGCACGCAGCTCGGTCTCGACATCGCGCCCGAACGAGCCTGGCCATCATTTCGGCACACCTTCAGTCACTTTCATCTCGATATCATGCCGATTCCCGCGCGCGTGCTGGGGCCAAGCCGTCAGCGGTGTGCAACGGCGCGCGGCACTCGCGCATCCCCGCGGAACGCCATTGGGGTTATGGAGACGGACAGCGCAGTTTGGTATAACGTCCGCCATCCCGATGCACGCGGCATGCCTGCACCGGTGAAACGGTTGCTCGATCAATTGATGGCTCCAGACATGGAGCAGGCAAGACGGCGTCTGCAACAGCCGTCGAGGAACAGGTAAATGGCCCGTACCGTGAAGTGCATCAAGCTCGGCCGTGAGGCCGAGGGTCTGGATTTTCCGCCTTACCCAGGCGAGCTCGGCAAGCGCATCTTCGAGAATGTGTCGAAGGAAGCCTGGCGCGCCTGGATGGGGCACCAGACCATGTTGATGAACGAGTACCGTCTCAACCCGCTCGACCCCAAGGCGCGCAAGTTCATCGAAGGCGAGATGGAGAAGTTTTTCTTCGGTTCCGGCTCCGAGCCGCCGCCGCAGTTCGTCCCGCCGCAACGCAAGAAGTGAGCAGCGAGGCCCGGGGAATCCGGGCCTCGCGTTATCTCGGGGGCCATCGTTTTTACAAAGGTAGGGGCCTTCCTTATAATGCGCCTCCCTTTGCCGGGTCGCTCAGTTGGTAGAGCAGCGGGCGAGGCAGGGGCTTCGCGAATGCACTTAACGTGCATTCGCGCGGCCGAGCGCCCGACCGGGAAGGTCGGGCCGGATCGGCCCGCCATGGATGGACATAAGTCGCAATTTGGCCGGGTAGCTCAGTTGGTAGAGCAGCGGACTGAAAATCCGCGTGTCGGCAGTTCAATTCTGCCCCCGGCCACCACTTCCCGCCCTCTTCGATTACGTCGGCGCCGCGTTCGCGCCGAACCCGCGCCCCTCACGGTCGTGCGATACGGCTTGTAGACTGGCCGGATGTCTTCGCCAGCCGCGGCCGAATCCCGCAAGCACCGTGGGCGGGCGCACCTGCGCACCGTGCTGACGGCGCTGGCCGCGCTGCTGCTCGTCGTGCTCATCGCCTACGCGGCGTTGCCAGCGCTGCTTGCCGGGATCGCGGAGCGGTTCCTCGCTGCGCAAGGCTTCAGTAATGTTCGCATCGAGCTCGGATACCCCGACTTGCACCGCTTGCATGCACGCACCGTCGAGCTCGCGGGAATGCGTGCGGCGCAGGTCTTTAGCCTGCGTGCTAGCGACATCGAGATCGAGTACGACATCGCAGAACTTGTCAAAGGTCAGCTCGTTGGCGTGCGGGTGGCGCAAGCGGCGCTGCGCCTGCGGCCGGCGCCCGCCAGCGGCGAAGCGCCGCAGCCGACCAGGGTGCCGCTGCCGGGGAGCTGGGTCGCGGCATTACCGCTGCGGGAACTGGTCGTCGAAAGACTCCTTATTGATTGGCGCGGCGCTGACGGCGAGACCTTCACCGGATACGTGCGTGGCCAGGTCAAGCGGCAGGATTCGCGCCTGCGCGCGCGTCTGAGCCT